>CAWVGT010000223.1:0-47422 GCA_963928645.1 Candidatus Fimadaptatus sp. | reverse complement strand
GGTCTGTTGGGCATATGCCTTCAGATAGCTGCTAGAGATGTAGCCGCCCTGGCCGTTGTAGTTGCACCAGACATAGCCGTTCTCGGCTTGGTAGCAGTCGGTCACGACCGTGCCCAGCGGCACTTTGGCGATTTGCTTGTTGCTCGAGCTGGGGCCGCTGCGCAGCGACACCCACTCGTTGCAGTTGGCGACCTGCATGTCGCCCAGGCGGTCGCTCGCATCGTAGCCCGGGTTGGGCTCCATCCAATCGTCGAGGTAGCTGGCCAGTATATAGCCGGTCTTGTCCAGATATGTGCACTTGATAAAGCCGTTCTCGGCGCTCTGGCAATCTTCGACCGTCGCGTTGAGCGGCACCTGTGCCAGCCGCGCGGAGCTGGTATCGGGCTGACTGCGCATCGAAACCCACTCGTTGCAGTTGACCACGCTCATCTTGACGCCGCTGGCCAAGCCGGCGGCTCCGCTGACCATCAGCATCAAAGCCATCGCTGCTGCTAGCAACTTTTTCATTTGAACTGCCCCCTTTAGTTCGCGTCAAGCACTTGAAATAACAATCATACGCACACTGTAAATGCCCCGTTGCCCGATAAGCTGTCCACGCTCGACGAAGCTGCATTGCCCTGATGTCGTAATATAGTCCATAAACCGATGTATAGCGCGCCGTGCGCCTGCACAGGCGTCGCAGTATAATCCATATCGCGCTGTAACCGCTGGAGGCGCCCGTAAAGCGGCGCTCGCGTCAATTCCAGGCGGCCAGCTCATTCAGCTTCATCGATCATTTCAAAAGTGAGTATTTTTCATCATCTCCTTTTGTGTTGCTACACACATAAGACTTAAGGGCTTCCAGAAAAGTTCCAGCAGTCCAACCAGTTTTTCTAAAATCTGGATGAGTACGACTTAAGCAGCTGCATGGTGGGGCAGGGGAGCGCGGGCACAGTAGCGGTGAGGACGATTTGCAGCGGCTTAGATGAGGATGTCTCATGCCAGGATGCACTGTAAGCATTGTGGTTGAATAGCACACCTGCCACGGCAGTGTGAGCAGCCAGACTGCGAAGGTTGCAATGCGATACTCGCTAAATTCGGATTCACCTTACACAGGCTAGACGGGAAGCGAAGCAGGCCGGTCATACAATATCCGATGATTTTGGCCAATAACGGTTTCATTTGAGTACAATAGCCAGACCGCGTATAAATGCAGCCTGCTATAACAACGCGCAGGGCAAAAAGAAGTCTCCGCATACAAACCGTTGACATGCAGAGCACGCGCATGCCCAGTGCATGCGCTGAACAATAGCGAAAACGGCATTACATCGACCTGCCGCCCATTGCCCAGGCGCGCAGATATCCCTGAATACGCAACACTCGCAAACCCCAGCGCGAGCGCGCCGATATGCGTTCAACGCCCGGCCATCTCAACCTGGTCAACCGCGCAATCCGCATGCGACCGTCCCTGCTCAGCAAGCCGCTCACAGCGCCGCACCGCAAACGCCCGGTTTACATATCCCTCCAAATATGCTATAATAAACATAAGCTTTACGCCGAAAGGGAGCGAGTGATCGTGTTCAAGAGAAGAACTGCGCCGGGCAGCTACGACCGCGAGCGCCTGACGCCGGCGATAAGGTGCAGCATCTGCACCGGCGAGCAGGTGGCCGGCTTTCGCGACCGGCGCACGGGCGGCTTTGAGGAGGTTATGGCGATACGCAACCTGCGCGACCTGGACGAATTCAGGCGCGCCTACGGCATAACCGAGCAGATAGAGAAGTTCTACTGAGCCAGCCGCGCGGGCGGAGGGCCGCGCACCGCGCCCATGAAACTGTGAGGAGGTATCTCAATGAGGATATCGGCTGAATCCCATGCGCGTATCAGCGATAGGCTGTACGGCATATTCCTGGAGGACATAAATTACGGCGGCGACGGCGGGCTGTACGCGGAGCTGGTGCCCAACCGCGCGTTCGAGTTCACGGGGCCGGACGGCGCCGACAATCGGCTGATGCGCTGGCAGGCGACGGGCGGCGCGCGGCTGGAGATCGCGTGCGAGGCGCCGCGCGGCGAGCGCAACCCGCACTATGCGCGGCTGACTCCGGCGGGCGGCCCGGGCGCGCTGCGCAGCGAGGGCTACCTGGGCGAGGGCTTCTTTGCGCAGCGCGGCGAGCGCTACCGGCTGAGCCTGATAGCGCGTGCCGAACGCGCGGGCAGCGTGTGCGCGCGCGTGGTCTCCGAGCGCGGCGCGGAGCTGGCGCGGCAGGACGTGCCGCTCGACGCCGACTGGACCCGGCGCACGCTCGAGCTTGTGCCCGACACCGCGGGCGAACGCGCATACCTGGAGCTGGAGGCCGGGCTGCGCGTAGACTTCGACTTCGTGTCGCTGTTCCCGGTCAACACGTTCAAGGGCCGCGCAAACGGCATGCGCGCCGACCTGGCGCAGGCGCTGAGCGAGCTCAAGCCGGCGTTCATGCGCTTCCCGGGCGGCTGCATCGTCGAGGGGCGCAGCTTTGACAACATGTATCGCTGGAAGGACGCGCTGGGCCCGGTCGAGGACAGGCGCGTCAACTGGAACCGCTGGCAGCTCGACGAGTACCAGATCGACGGCCGCCACAGTCGCGACTACTTCCAGAGCTACGGCATGGGCTATTTTGAGTACATGCAGTTATGCGAGGACATAGGCTGTCTGGCGCTGCCGGTGCTCAACTGCGGCCTGACCTGCCAGTGGCACGAGGCGCTGGCGGTGCCGCTCGGCGATATGGACGGCATCGTGAGCGACTATCTGGACTTCATAGAGTTCTGCAATGGCGGCGTGGACACGCGCTGGGGCGCCGAGCGCGCGCGCATGGGCCATCCCGCGCCGTTCGGGCTCAAGCTGATAGGCGTGGGCAACGAGCAGTGGGACGACGTGTACTTCGAGCGCTACGAGGTGATACACCGCGCCGTTAAGGCCGTGCATCCCGAGATAGAGCTGATAGGTTGCGCGGGCTGGCGCGACGACGGCTGGGAGATCGACAAGGCGCGCGCCTGGATGAAGCGCACCGACTGCAAGCCCGACTACTCCGACGAGCACTTCTACAAGCCCACCGAATGGTTCCTGAACAACACCGGGCGCTATGCCGACTACGATCCGGAGCTGCCGCGCGCGTTCGTGGGCGAGTACGCGGCGCATACCGATCCGAACACCGCCAAGCGCCGCAACAACCTGTACACCGCGCTGGCTGAGGCGGCGTTCATGACCGGCCTGGAAAACGCCGCGCCCAACGTGGCCATGTCGTGCTACGCGCCGCTGCTGGCGCGGTATGGTGCGAACCAGTGGCAGCCCGATCTGATCTGGTTCGATCAGCGCGGTCGCGTGCTCACGCCCAACTACCATGTGCAGCGCATGTTCGCGTGCGCGCGCGGCGACGAGCTGCTGCGCGTGGACGGCGCTGAGCCCGGGCTGTTTGTCACCGCGTCGCGGCGCGAACGCGACGGCGCGCTGATAGTAAAGGTCGTGAACCCGGGCGACTCGGCCGTGGCCACCGAGCTGGAGCTGCCGCTTGCGCGGGGCAGCGCGCGCATAACTGCGCTCAGCGGCGCGCTGGACGCCGAGAACACCCCGGACGCGCCCGACGCAGTGGCCCCGCGCGAGTGCACGGCGGCGTTTGAGGGCGCGCTCGGGCTGGAGCTCGCGCCGCACAGCGCAAACGTGATAGTCGCGCACGCCGAGTGAGCAGTCTGGGCGGGCCGGTACTTGCGCGCGATGGAGCGTCGCTGTCGATATGGCGGCGCTCTGTCGCGCTTTTTGCATTTAAACGCAGCATGTCCGTCATATGAATGTCATATTTTCGACATATATATGCGATTGTTTTGCGCACAAACACATGATATAATCCGTATAGTGCTTAAAGCCGGGATAACTCGGCCGACTTGGAGCGCGGCCCGGCATTGCCGCCGACAGCTGCCGGCGCGTCCGGGCGTGGGCGCTGGCGCGCCCAAAGCGGGGCAGGAAAGGCAAAAGGAGGATGTGGGCAAAATGAAAAGGAAGTTGCTTGCACTGGCCGTGGCGCTGTTGCTGGTCTGCAGCAGCAGCGTGGCGTTTGCGCGCGTGACCGATCGCATGTGCGTGGTGAACTGCAACGAGTGGGTGTCGCTGCGCAGCTCGGCCAGCACCAGCTCCAGTCAGCTGGCCAAGGTGCCGCTGGGCGCGTGGGTGAGCGGCTGCGCGACGGCGGACAACGGCTTTATACGGTGCGAATACGAGGGCAAGACCGGCTACATACTCGCCAAATACCTGAACGAGGACTCGAGCAGCGCGACGGTGGAGCCGGACGATGTGGCCGGCACCATGCACGTGGTCAACTGCACGAGCTGGGTGTCGCTGCGCAGTTCGGCCAGCACCAGCGCCGCTCAGCTGGCCAAGGTGCCGCTGGGCGCGACCGTGACCGAGTGCAGCGCGGCCTCAAACGGCTTTGTCAGGTGCAGCTATAACGGCCTGACCGGCTATGTGCTCTCCAAATACCTGGCGGCAGGCGCGGGCAACGATGCTCAGCCCGAGGCCACGCCCGAGCCCGAGCAGCCCTCGACCGGCAGCGGCGTGAGCATGCAGGTCGTCAACTGCGTGAGCTGGGTGTCGCTGCGCAAGCTGCCCAGTTCCAGCGCGACTCAGCTGGCCAAGGTGCCACTGGGCGCGACTGTTACCGACTGCTCCGACGCCGACAATGGCTTTGTGCGCTGCGTGTACAATGGCCAGGCGGGCTACATTATGGCCAACTACCTGAGCGCGATTGGCGCGCCCGAGGCGACAGCTGCGCCCGAGGCAACCGCCGAGCCCGAACCGACCGCCGCGCCCGTGGCGACGGCCGAGCCCGATCCGACCGCCGCGCCCACCGAAGCCCCTGTGGCCACCGCCCAGCCGATGCCCGACGCAGGCGACTCCATGTATGTCGTGAACTGCAGCGACTGGGTGTCGCTGCGCAGCTCGCCCAGCAAGAGCTCCAGCCAGCTGGCCAAGGTGCCGCTGGGCGCGGAGGTCACGCAATGCTCCGAGGCGACCAACGGCTTCACCAAGTGCAGCTACCTGGGCCAGACGGGCTACATACTCACCGAATACCTCAGCACCGACCTGGGCGATCAGATGTACGACGGTATAGTCGCGGAGCTGAGCGTGTCGGGCTATCGCATCACGGTGGAGCGCGGCAGCACCGTTTATGACGAATCTATACGCGTGCGCTGCTATTCGTCCAGCGGCGCGCTGCTGTGGGAGCGCGAGGGTAGCAATGGCTATTCGACCGAGCTGACGCTCACCAACGCGTTCATAGGCGGCACGTCCGCCGAGCCGCGCGTGATGTTCTACGTGGCCAGCGAGGGCCTGAGCGCACTTGACATACGCACGGGCGAGCGGATCTGGCTGCTGTCCGAGAGCGAGGTCAACCTGGGCTCCATATGCTGGGCGGTCGCCGACGACGGCACGATGTACATCGGCGGGTATTACGGCCCCGACCCGGTCGCGATATCTGTGGACGGCAAGGTGCTCTGGCAGAGCAGCTCGATGGAGAACGGCCCGTACTGGCTGTACAAGATCGAGCTTACCGACGAGGGCGTGCTGGCGACCTATGACATGGACGCCGATTACAACGAAGGCGCGCAGATACTCTATGGCTATGACGGCTCGCTGCTGGAGTATATACCGGGCTAAGGCCCAGGTTCGGCCGGGCGGCGTATCATAGCGACTGAGGGCGCTGCAGGGCAATGCCTGCAGCGCCCTGTCCATTGGCAAAGTATGCCGCATCCGGTCTGTTGGGCCGAACATGCGACGTCGGCAGGCTAAACATGCAGAATCATGTGCGATGCCACTTGTATCAGATTGACTTTGCAAAATCGCCAGCACGATGTCGCAAACAGTTGCTTGAAGTAAGACCGGTTGTGCAGTTGTCGGGCTTTGTCAACGGACAGAGCGCTGCAAGGGTATGCCTGCAGCGCTCTGTCTATTGACAAAGCATACCACACGCGGTCTGATTGGTCAAACGTGCAATGGCAGTCGGTAAAACATGCAAATGAAAGTGGAATGCTGCGCGAATCAGCCTGACTTTGCAGTATCTCCATCATAGTATTACAAAGCGGCTTGAAGTAAACCCGCTGTCCAGCCGCCGGGCTTTGTCAACGGACAGAGCGCTGCAGGGGAATGCCTGCAGCGCTCTGTTTATTGACAAAGTATGCCGCACACCTTCCGCTTGACCAAATATGCAGCAGAAACCGGCGCGGCATGTAAATTAAAGTGACATTCTGCTTGTATTAGGCTTGTTTTCAGTATCGTCAATGAGATGTTTCAATAAGTCGTTTGAAGTTAATTGGGCCGTCCTGCCGCCGGGCTTTGTCAGCAGTCTGAGCGCTGCAGGGGAATGCCTGCAGCGCTCTGTCCGTTGATTGGGCGTGCTGTGAACAGATGTTTCCGCCGGGGCGCGCGGGCGCTTCTCCACAAACTGCGTGCAAGCCCGGAATCGAACCATATGCGGCGCATCGTACCTAAACCGCAGGCATGTAACCATTCTGAGCGCGGAGGGAAAACCTACGGCGCGCCGACCTGCGCTCAGCCCTTGACCGAGCCGCTGGTGATGCCTTCGACATAGAACCGCTGCATCACTATGAACAATATCGATATCGGTATCGAAACAATCACGCCGCCCGCGCAGAACTGGGCGAAGTAGTTGTTGCGGTTGACCTTGTCGACCATCGAGAACAGGCCCAGCGCGGTGGTCTTGTGCGCGCTGACGCCCGAATTGAGCATTATCGACGCGAACACGAAGTCCATCCACGGCGCGAGGAACGAGTTTATCACGGTGTAGACGATTATAGGCTTGGCCAGCGGCATGATTATGCGGCTGAACACCACGAACTCGTTTGCGCCCTCGATGTAGGCGGCCTCGCGCAGCGATTTGGATATCGTGTCGAAGAAGCCCTTGGCGACCAGATAGCCCAGGCCCGAGCTGGCGGAGTATACGATTATCATGCCCGTCAGCGAGTTGGTCAGGTGCACGTTTTTCATTATGAAGTACACCGCGATCATGGACAGGAAGCCCGGGAACAGGTTCATTATTATCGCGATATTCATAAGCGGCCTGCGCGCCCTGAAGCGCATGCAGCTCATGGCATATGCGACCATCAGCACGAACAGGCTCGATATCAGGCATGTGGCCGCCGCGATTATGAACGTGTTCATGAACCAGCGCGGGAACTGGTTGACCATGTCCGCGCCCGGCATCAGTATCTCGCGATAGTGCGCCAGCGTGTAATGAGTGGGGAAGAATGTGGACAGGTTGGGGCCGTTGTCGACGCCAAACGAGGTCACGATCAGCCAGAGTATCGGCGTGAGCCATATCGCGACCAGCAACAGCAGCACCAGGTGGCGCGCTATCCGGCGCAGCGGTGCGACAATCCTCATTGAAAGTTCTCCTCCTTATCGCCGCGGGTCATGCGGTTGAACGCCACCAGCGTCAGCACCGCGCATACCGCGAACACCAATATGCCTATCACCGAGGCCATCTTGTAATTGCTCTGATCCTGTGTGAGCCGGTATAGCCATGTGACCAGCAGGTCGACCTCGTTGGCGTTGGCATTGGCCATGAGCTGGTCGGACGTGGTGTAAACGTCCTTGCTGAGCAGGTATATCACGTTGAAGTTGTTAATGTTGCTGACCACTGAGTTGACCAGGCTGGGCCCGGTCACGAACAGTATGTACGGCAGCGTGATCGACTTGAACGAGTGCCAGGCGTTGGCGCCGTCTATGCGCGCGCTCTCCAGCAGCTCGGCGGGTATGTTCATCAGTATGCCGGTCGATATGAGCATCTGATACGGCACGCCGACCCATATGTTTATCAGTATTATCATCGGCCGCGCCCATGCCGGGTGCGTCAGAAACGGTATGTAGTTGGCCGTGGGTATCGCGCCCAGGCTGTACAGCCAGTCGGTCAGGCCGACCTGCTTAAATATCGTGTTGACTATGCCGGCGTCGGCAAAGAAGTTGCGCACCAGCAGCAGGCTGACGAATTGCGGCACCGCTATGGCCACCATGAAGCAGGTGCGCCAGAAGCGCTTGCCGCGGGTGCGCCGGTCGTTTATGAACATCGCCAGCAGCAGCCCGCCTATGAAGCAGGTAAACGTGGCCAGCACGGCCCAGATCATAGTCCAGGCCAGCACGCGCCCGAACGCATATGCGAACGTGCTGTCGGCGGTCATGCTCAACAGCTGCCTGAAGTTGCTCAGCCCGACCCATTCGAACAGCTTTGCCGGCACCAGGTGGTTGCGGTCGTAGTTGGTAAACGCTATGAGTATCATGACTATCAGCGGTATGACCGTAAAGCCCACGACGCCCGCGACCGGCAGCGCCAGCAGCGTGCGGTAGAACTTGGGCCCCAGATACTCGCGCAGATCCTCGCCGAACGAATTGATGTGCGCGCCGCGCTCGGCGCGCAGCTGCAATCGGCGCGCGGCGCGTATATTGCGCAGCCACAGCGCCGCGGCCAGCGCTATGAGCGCCGCGCCTATCACGCTGAACAGCAGTATCAAAAACGAGTTGTCGTACGCATTGAACTCGTTCATGCGGGTTGCGGGGTTGTATGTGCGCAGCTGTTCGACCGTGCCCAGCGTGCCCAGCTTGCTCATGTAGGGCCAGAACACGCCGGCCGTCAGGTAGATCAGCAGCGCCTCGGCCAGCGTTATCAGCGCGCCCTTGGCATACTGGCGGCGCGCAAAGCAGCTCGCGCCGCAGATGACGGTGGACAGCCTGACATACGCGTCGCCCTGCCGCAGGTCGCGCAGCGTGTCCGTGAGCCAGCGCCACATTGAATTGGGGATACCGCGCGCGTCGGACGGACGCCCGTGCGCGTTTTTTGAGCTTGCCATTGTGCCCGCGCTCCTTTATTGATAGACTTTTCGTGCGCGCCCGCGGCGGGGCCAGGGCCGGGCGCCGCGCTCACTGCCCGACCGGCGCCGTTATGCCGGCTACGCAGTTGTCCAGCAGCGTCTGCAGCCCGGTGCCGGTGGGATTGCCGTTCACGATGATCTTGCCCAGCGCGGCGGCGGAATCCCAGTACTTCTGGCCCACGCGCTGCACTTCGGCAAATGCGGCCTGCTCGGCCAGCGCGGCTATCGCCGGATTGGCCCGAACCTGTTCCGAGGCGGCCGCGGCGACGTTGGACGGGCCGTCGGAGCGCAGTTGAAAGCGCAGCAGCTGGCTCTGCTCGTTGGTCATGAACGCGGCGAAGTCCATGGCCGCGCCCAGGTTTTCCGAGTATGGATTGACGCCCACCAGCTTGAAGCCCGCAAACGACGCCAGCTGCACCTGCCGGCCCGCGACCGTGTATGTGGGCAGCTTGGCGGCGGCGTAGTCGTCGCCCCAGACCTGTTGGGCCACGTTGGCATTCCAGGTGCCCGACACGCCCGCGATAATCGAGCCGTCCTTGAGCCCCGCGATGAACGGGTCGGAATTGGCCTCCTTGAAGCCGGGGTGGGCGGCGATCGCGAGCAGCGCCTCTACGACCTCGACACCGGTTATAGGCGTTGCGGTGGCGTTCCAGTTGCACACGTTGGTCACGCCGTCGTCGCTCAGCTGCATATCCAGGCCCGCGCCCTTGAAGAACGAGTAGAAGTACCAGCCGTCGCTCATCGGAAAGCTCACGTATTTGCCGGCCTCGGCTGCGCGCGCGAGCATGGCGTCGAGCGTCTGCACGTCCTGCGCGCTGAAGTAGGCGCGGTTGTAGAACATGAAGTAGCCGTTTGAGGCCGTGGCGGGGTAGGCGTACAGCTTGCCGTCCCAGCTGGCGGCGCGCACCACCGTGCTGTCCGGGCCGCCGTTGGCGGCGATGATGTCGTCCGCGCCCTCGACGACCTGCTGGAGCGCGCCGCCGTTGTAGAGGCTGAAGAACTGATCGTCCGCGAATGTGTACACGTCGGCGGCGGCGGTGGGGTCGTTCAGCACCACCTTGGCGCAGTCGCCCTCGGACTGCACGCCGACTTCGATGGCGTAATCAGCTTCGGGGTGCGCAGCCTTGAAGTTGGCGATCACGGCGTTTATCCACTGCGTGTCCTGGTTGTCGCCGACCCACACGCGCAGCGCGGCATGGTCGGGCGCGCATGCGCTCAGCGCCAGCGCCAAGCACAGCGCCAGCGCCGAGGCGAACAGCTTCTTCATGAATATACATCTCCTTTGCCGAACGGCCGCATCCGGCTGCGTTCACCGCGTCGCATACAGTATTCCCCGGCGCGCCGCCGATCAAACCTGCGTTGCGCATAAGCGTACAGGGGCGCGGAGGCGTGGCGCAGACCGGCGGCGCGGTGGTATTTACTGGCCGCGCTATAACGAGTCTGCGCACGCAGGTCGGGATTTATGCGCTCGGAGGATAGTTCTGTGTAGATGCTATCTTGGATGTGATGCGGCTCGCCGGCGGCCAATTGCGGTTTGTGGACGACAGTGGCGATGCCAGGCTTAGGCGCGGCAATGAGCACTGCGACGGAGCCGGCCTAACGGGCGATGACGGATGCGCAG
Source organism: Candidatus Fimadaptatus sp. (assembly GCA_963928645.1). GTDB lineage: Bacteria > Bacillota > Clostridia > Christensenellales > Aristaeellaceae > Fimadaptatus. Next base: position 36,918 of record CAWVGT010000223.1, on the reverse strand, counting down.
CGATATAGCGAGGTTGTTTAAGCGCACATTTGCATATGCGTTCTGCGACGCCTGCCGGGCAGGTGCGCAGGCAAAAAAAGCTCTCCGTCGTCCGAGCGAGCGTGCGCGGATGGAGGAGAGGACGAGGATACATGACTGCGGCAAAACATGCGGCGTATTCACAGGTGCGGCAGGCAGTGTGCATCATGACGGAAAGGCGTTCGTCCGACCGATGCGTGCACTTGCCGAAGGCTGGCTACGTGGATGACAAGGCAAATGCGTGCGTGCAAAACAAGCCTCAGCGTCCAGCGCGGACATGCGCCGCACTAAGGCGTGCGCTGCGAGCAAGGCGCATACCGGAACGCGAGCGGGGTATGGCCGGAGATCTGCCGGAATATCTTGTGGAAGTACTGCAGCGAATTGAAACCGCATTCGCCGGCGATCACATCAAGCGGCTTGTCGCTGTGCAAGAGCTGCTTCTGGGCCTCTATAATGCGGCGCGACTGTATGTACTTTGTGATGGTGACGCGCATCTGCCGCTTGAATATGTGACACAGGTAGTACTTGTCTACGTGGAGTGCGCACGCCAGGTCATCCAGCCGTATTTCGCGCGAATAGTGCGCATCGATGTAGTCGATCGCCTGCTTGACGAAGCGGCACTCCGCGGTCACCGCGGGCGCGGCGCAGGACGAGAACAGCTGCTCTGAGTCGTTGAGCAGCAGTATCACGCGCATCGCGGTCAGCGCGGCATCTTCGGGCGCGGCGGCGGGGAAGCGCTCTGCGGCCGCGCGCCCGGCGTCCAGCAGCCGCCGGAACAGATCGGGTTCGGGCCGGTATACGTGGCAATGGCTCAGATCCAACCGCTCAAGCGCCGCAGCACAGCCGAAGCGGCGCGCATGCTCCAGCAGCGCGACCGGATCGAAGTTTATAATCAGCCGCGAGTAGTTATGCGTATCGCCGTAATCTATGCGATGCAGCGTGTATTTGGGTATGAACACCAGCTCGCCGTCGCCTATGTCGTACCAGTTGTTCTGGGCGAATATGCGCAGCGCGCAGCGCTCGAACAGCACGAACTCGCACGCGTTGTGATAGTGGGTGAGCGTGGTGATGTTTTGCTCCATGTCGGCAGCGCCGCTCCTGTACAGTATCAGCAGCCCGCCCGCGACCTCGGCGTAATTCTGATCGTCCATGCGCACCTCCCTCCGCATGAACGCAATATAGTTGACTCCAACGCCAATATGCTTTAACAAATGCCGACTGTCGAATGGTAAAATATATCTGGCCACTCAGGCGCACGCGCCCCGGATCCGGCTTTGCACAGGCGGGGGAACCGGGTCGAGTGGTTGCCGCTGCCCGACCGGGTTGCCGCCATGCCTGTGTGCCAAGACCGCTCAGCGAACAGCAAAGGAGCAATGCCATGAACAGCCGAGAGAGACTGGTGAACACGTTCCTGTTCAAACCCGTTGACAGGGCGCCGCGCATAGAGTGGCCGATACGCGAGGCCACGATGCGGCGCTGGATCAGCGAGGGCTATCCCGAGGGCGTTTCGCAGACCGAGTACTTCAAGCTTGACGAGCCGATGGCGGGCATACCGGTCAACATGGGCATGCTGCCGCCGTTTACCGAGCGGCTGATCGAGCAGCAGGGCCGGTACAAGATCTGGCAGGACGAGTTGGGGGCGCTGCGCAAGGACTTCGCGGATACCGAGCACCCGGGCTTCGTCACGCGCACGTGGCTGAAGTTCGCGGTCAGCAACCGGAGCGAGTTCGATGCGCTCAAGTTCCGGTATCAGCCTGCGCAGCCCGAGCGCTACGGCGCGGACTTCAGCGCGCGCATAGCCGAGCTCAACGGCGGCACGCGCGCGACGCACCTGAGCATACCGTACCTGTTCTGGACGGCGCGCGACTGGGTCGGGTTTGAAAACCTGTGCCTGATGTTCTACGACGATCCGGAACTGGTCACGGACATGTTCGAGTTCATAACCGACTTTTGCATCGAGAACCTCAGGCCCGTTATAGACGGCATGGACGTGGACTTTGTGGAGCTCAAGGAGGATATGGCGTACAAGCATGCGCCCATGATATCGCCGGAGATGTTCCGCCGGTTCATGGCGCCCAACTACCGTCGGCTGATAGACTTCGTAAAGTCGCACGGGGCCAAGCTGGTCTACGTGGACTGCGACGGCTATCCGGGCGACGAGCTGATAGCAGACTGGCTCGATTGCGGCGTGGACGCGATATCGCCCTGCGAGATCGCGGCAGGTAACGATATTGCGCATCTGCGCGCGGCGTTTCCCAGGCTGGGGCTGTTTGGCGGCGTCGACAAGCGGGCGCTGGCGCGGGGCCATGAGCAGATCGACCGCGAGCTGGCCAAGATACCGGCGCTGCTCGAGCGGGGCGGCTACGTGCCGCACATCGACCATGCCATACCGTACGACGTGCCGCTGAGCAACTACCTGTACTACCGCGAAAAGCTGGATAGGATAATAGGCTGAACCCCGCGGCGCTCGACCCGGCCATGTATCAAGCGGCTCACCCCGGCAGGAGGTCGAGCCGCTTGATGTCGCCTGGGCGAGCAACCGGCCGCGCTCAACCCTTGACCGCGCCCACCAGCACGCCCTTTACGAAGTACTTCTGCAGGAATGGATACAGGCAGAGTATCGGCGCGGTGGCCACCACTATTACCGCGTACTTTATCGTCTCGGAGATCTGTTCCTGATCGGCGGACTGCTGTATCATGTCGGTCACGTCGTTTTGTATCAGTATCTGGCGCAGCACGAGCTGCAGCGGCTGCAGCTTGCGGTTTTGCAGGTAGAGCATGGCGTTGAACCAGGAGTTCCAGTGGCCCACGCCGTAATACAGCACCAGCACCGCGAGCACGGCGGTCGACAGCGGCACGCAGATCTTGAACAGTATCACAAAGTCGTTCGCGCCGTCGAGCATGGCGGATTCCTCCAGGCTGTCAGGCAGCGACATGAACGCCGTGCGGAGTATGATCGTGTTGAAAGTGGATACGGCCGTGGGCAGTATCAGCGCCCAGAGCGTGTCGTATATGCCCAGGTCGCGCACGTTCAGGAATCCGGGTATCATGCCGCCCGAAAAGAACATTGTGAACATTATGAATATCGTAACGTATTTGGTGATCGCCTGATTGCGCCGGGACAGGAAGTACGCGCTGCATATCGTCATGAATATGTTCAGCGCGGTGCCCGCTATGACCACTATGATCGTATTGCGGTAGCCTATGGGTATCATTGGATTCTGCGCAACGTAGTTGTAGGCGGCGGTCGAGAACCCGGCCGGCCTGAGCAGTACGCCCCGGTGCGCCATCAGCATGCCCGAATTGCTGAACGAGGCCATGAGCACATGCCACACCGGATAGGCCATCACAAACGATATGAGTATCATGAGCACGATATTGCCCACGTTGAATATGCGCCAGCCGAGCGGCTCCTTTATCTTGTTTGAAGCATTGCTTGCCATCCAAATCACCTCACCACAGGCTAGTTTCGGTAACTCTGCGGCTTATCGCATTGACCACGCCCAGCATGATGCAATTGATAAGCGAATTGAATATGCCCACCGCGGTGGAGAATGAGTACTGAAGCGACTGTATGCCCTTGCGGTATACGTAGCTGGATATGACGTCGGCGGTCGAGTATATCGACGAGTTGTACAGCAGTATTATCTTTTCCGAACCGACGTTCATAACTGAGCCCATGCGCAGTATCAGCATGGTGATTATCGTAGGCAGTATGCCGGGCAGCGTCACGTGTATTGTCTGCTGCCAGCGGTTGGCGCCGTCTATCGTCGCGGCCTCGTACAGCTCCGCGCTCACGCCGGTCAGCGCCGCCAGGTATATGATCGACCCGTAGCCCACTTCCTGCCATATGCCCGATATCACGTAGACCGGCACGAAGTACTGCGACTTGCTCAGCAGCGAAACCGGCTTTTCGAGCAGCCCCAGGCTGACCAGCAGCTGCGTGATCACGCCGGTCGACGTGGTGAACTGATGGATCATGCCGCATATGACCACCATCGATATGAAGTGGGGCATGTAACTGATCGTCTGCACCACGCGCGTGAACTTCCGGCTGCGCAGCTCGTTCATAAGCAGCGCCAGTATGATAGGCGCGGGGAAGCCGTATATTATCGACGAAAAGCTGATGTTTATGGTGTTGAATATCAGCCGCTTGAAGTCGCGCGCCTTGAAGAACGACGTGAAGTTTTCAAAGCCGACCCAGTTGCTGAGCAGCGGCTGGCCGGGCGTGTAGTCCGTAAACGCGATCAGCGCGCCGTACATGGGCTTGTAGCAGAACAATATATAGTACAGTATGACCGGCAGCATTATTATGTACAGCGCCGGACGCTTTGCAATATCGCGCAGCACCTTGCCCGCGAAGCTGAGCTGCGCGTAGGTCTTGTTGAGCTTGACCGAGCTGTCGACCCGTCTTTCCGACATATGGAACCTCCCCTATTTCGCACAGGCGGCGCTTGCCCTTCAAACAGAACGGGGGTGCATACACACCCCCGTCGTATAGCCCGTTGGCTTCGAACGCTGAACGCAGCCGATCAGCGATTCAGATAGTTGTCGTACGCCGCCTGATAGATCTCTATGGCGCGCTCTATGCCAATGTCCAGGAGCACGGATACGTACTCGTCCTCGAACGCCTCCAGATCCTTTTCGCCGGAAATCGCCAGCGAGGTGTATTCCTCAACAAAGGCGTTCACTTCGGTGATTATGTTGTTGTACTCCTTGCTGTCCTCCTCGGATATCGACACAGGGGGCATCTTGTGGTTGGCCGCGTTGGTGTTCGACCAGGTCGACACGGCTTCCTTCTGGCAGTCGAGCTGCAGATACTGGAGCATGTAGTCGATGTCCTGCACGAACGGCCCACCGTAAGCGGAGCGGGCGACGCGCGCTATGCCCTGGCCGATCGATATGCCGCCTTCGGGCTTGAGTACTACGTCGGTGTAGGTCGGGGTGCCGTCGACGTAGTTGAAGCTCTCGCCTTCCTTGCCGAAGTTCATGAGGTCGCAGCCGGCCTCGGAATAGCCGTAGTCGAGCAGGCGTATGGCCGCCTCGATGTTCTCGCTGCTGGGCGATACGGTGCAGATCAGGCCGGTGAGCGGGTTGTCATAGTGGCCAAACTCGGGGGTAGCGCCCTCCTCGAGCGTCGGATACGGCATACCCACCAGCTGGAACTCGGTGTTGCCGGCCTCCGCCGCGGAGTTCATGTACACGCCGATGCCCGAGCCGGTCAGGCCGTAGAACGCGCCGCCGTCGCCGTTGAGCACCTTGGAGTTCTTGACATCGCCGGTGTCGGTTATGAAGTCGGGATTGAGCAGGCCGTCGGCATACCAGCCGGCCAGCAGCTCTATAGTCTGCTTCCAGCCCTCCTCCATGCGGCCGTAGGCGACCTTGCCCTCGTCGTTGATGTAGAAGCCGTTGCTGACGCCATAAGCGCCGCAGAAGGCGTCGGTGGCCAGTATGTCAGGCACGGCGCCGGTCGTTATCAGCGGGCTGGTCGCGCCCAGCTCATCGCGGAACCGGGTCAGCATCTCGGTCCAGCCGTCGATCGTAGTGGGCGCCTCCATGCCGAGCTTGTCCAGCCAGTCCTGGCGCACTATCAGGCCCGCGTAGACCTGCAGGTAAGTTTCGCCGCGGATGAACCAGAAGCCGGGCAGGTTGCCGTTGTCGGTCTTGGCCATCTTGCCCCAGGTCTCGTTAGATGCGAGCGTGGCCATGTAGTTGGGCATCATGTCGGTATACTCGTTCAGATCCAGCACGAGGCCGTTGCTTATCGCCGCGTCGAGCCCCGAGGGATAGTAGGACGCCGAAGTCCAGTCAGCCTCGACTATGTCGGGCATGTCGCCGCTGGCCAGCATCAGCGCAAAGCCCTCCGACTCGGAACCGGTCGTGGGGTGGATGTAGTTGACCGTGATGCCGGTCGCCTCCTGGAGGTACTGCGCATACGGAGTGTCGTTCAGCGTGGCTTCGCTCGCGGCCACGTTGGAGTTCAACGGCAGCCAATAGTCGAGCGTGCCCTCAAACTGCATCGGATAGGCAAATTCCGCATCGGCTTCAGATGCCAACGCGGCGCATCCGCACGAAAGCAACATAGCCAGGACAACGGTCAGGGTCAACAGTTTCCTAAGTCTCATATTTCCGCCTCCGTTCAATTGATTTTGTGCAATATTTGTGTTTCTGATGTAAACCGTCACGTTAATTATATCATCTTCAAGTGTTCAGTTATAGCAGGATTTTGACCGCTTTCTTAACTTTATTGACTTTTGCGTGGAAAATGCTATAATTTTGTACAGGAGGTGCCAGCATGGATGCGACCAATTATTGCAATACCAACGCCATTGCCTGCTATCACTGGAAGACGCATGGTTACAGCATGGAGACCATGCACGCGCACAACGAGTATGAGGTATACTTCTCTAAGTGCGGCGGCCTCAACTATTACGTGGACAATCGCATATACCCCGTCGAGAAGAACGACATATTCGTGTTCAACTCGACCGACCTGCACCGCATAAACGTGGACAGCGGCATACTGTACGAGCGCTACATAATCACTTTTCTGCCGGAGGTGGTGCGCGAGCTGTCGGGACTGGGCGTGGATCTGCTGGCGTGCTTCGAGCGCCGCCCGAGCCATGTCGGCCCGCGGCTGGAGCTGAGCGAGGTCGAGGCGGCGCGGTTCACCGAGCTGGTCGACCGGCTGCACGGCATATTCATGGACAAGGGTCAGTACGGCGCGCAACTGCTGCTCAGGCTCACGCTGTGCGAGGTGCTTGTGTTTGTAAACCGGCTGTTCAGCATAAAGGCGGGGGAGCGGCCCGACCGGCGCGGCGAGGTATGCGTCTCGCCCCACCGCATGAACGATATAATCAAGTACATAGACCGTCACTTCTCCGAGCAGATCCGCCTTTGCGACATTGCGGCCTACTGCCACCTTGAGAAGTCGTATCTGTGCCGACTGTTCAAGCGCTCCACGGGCATGTGCATAACAGATTATATAAATTATCGCCGAATAACGCTCGCTGCGGAGCGACTGCGCGCCGGCGCATCCACGGCGGAAGTGGCGGGCGAATGCGGCTTCAACAGCGAGACTTACTTCATAACCATGTTCAAGCGCACGATAGGCTTTACGCCCCGGCAGTACGTCCAGAACCTGAGGCGCGATCCGAGTTGAGGGCGCGTGCCGGCTTGCCATCTGCGGCTGGCTGCAGATTGCCTGCAAGACGAAGTTGCGGATCGGGCGCCAGGCCCATCTGTCTGCCGGAATACAGCCCATATTGTCAATAAACCGCGTCGGTCGGCGAGCCATGCGCCGGCCGACGTATTTTGCCGAAGGCAGACCTGTCCGATAGATGTTGATACCAATACTTATATGTGCCGTTCAAGATTAACGCTAAGGCGCATACATGTCCAACAGGCTTCCATATGCAAATGCGGGCAGCTCAAACTGCGCGCCACAATATCAGCGTGCGCGAAACTCGAAATAATATGCTTGCCGCCTGGCACGCCACGCCATCACGCCATATTATAATGGAAGAAATCCGTCATTTGCGTCCCGAATAAGCATGTGCCAAGTCGCTCCGCTATGGCAGCGTACTGCATAACATGCGTGCGCGCCCTGCCATTCCAGTGCGCCCCAATCTTCGGATGCGTCGCCCTCATCCGGCACGCCGTCCCGGAACTGGCTCGGCGTCAGGCCGTACCTCTTTTAATAAGCTGGATAGTTTAGCGCATCCCATTCAATAATGAAAGAACTCCGTCAAATATGTCCCGGGCACGCATGCGCCACGTCGCACCGCTATGGCTGCGTACTGCATAACATGCGTGCGCGCCCTGGCACCTCAGCGCGCCCTAATCTTCGGATGCGTCACCCTGATCCGGCGCGCCGTCGACGGGCGGCGCTTCGACGCCATCCCGGAACTGGCCCGGCGTCAGGCCGTACCTCTTCTTAAACACGCGGTTGAAGTAGCCGGCGCTGGTATAGCCGCAGCACTCGGCTATGGCCTGTATCGACATCGAGGTCGAGCTGAGGTATGCGCGGGCGTGCTCCAGCCGCGTGCCGTTCAGGTAATCCACAAAGCTCGAGCCGGACTGCTGCTTGAACGCGTGCGACAGGTACGAGGGGTTGAGCTGCAGCTCCTGCGCCACGCCGGCCTGGGACAGCGCCGCGTCGGCGAACCGCGCGTTGATTATGTCTATGGTGCGCTGTACGATCGCTGAATTGCTGCCGTCGTGCAGCTTGCCCGATTCGCGCGCTATGCCGGCGGCGATGCGGCCCAGATCCTCCATCAGCTCGTCGGGCGAGGCGTACGCGTCTATCCGCGCGCCCAGGTCGTCGAGCTGGTCTATGAGCGGCGTTGGCGTCTTCCAGTCGGCGATGGTGCGCATGCAGACGGTGATTATGCCGTACGCCAGCATGCGTATGTGTATCAGCGGCTCGTTGCGGGCGTCGCAGAACAGGCGACGCACCATGTCGCAGGCGGCCTGCGCCTGACCGCCCTGCAGATCGGCGATCAGCTCCTGCTCCTGGGCGGGCGTGAGTATGTAGGCGCGCAGTTCATGCGACAGCTCGTCGTAGCGGGTCATGCCCTCGATGCGCCAGGCGTAGGCGTAGTTGAACGCCTCCTGAGCCTGGGCGCACGCTATGTACGCGTCGTCAAGCGAGCGCGCGACCGCGCTTATGCCGGCAATCGGCGTAAACCGGAGCGCGGAGGCAATGTACTCTATCATCTCGCGCGTCAGCTCGGGTATCGCCTGCTCGTCGGCGTTTATCAGCACCGCGATGCGGTCGGGCGCGTACATCAGCGCATAGCCGGCGCGCTTCTGCTCGAGCCATTCGCCCAGCACGCTGCTCAGCGTAAAGTAGAACACCGTGCGCGCCTCTCCGTCCGGGTTGTCGCCGGCGCCAATCATCGCCACGCATGAACAGGCGTGATCGAGCGCAATGCCCGCCTGCTGCAGTGCGGCGCGCGATATGCCGCGGTCGCCGCTGAGCAGCTGCTGCATTAGCCCGGCGCGCAGCAGCGGCTCCTGCTGTTGCAGGCGCGCGTTCAGCGAGCGGTTTTCAGCAATCAGCTCTGTGGCCGCGTCCAGCATCTGCTGCACGTCGTTTTTGCCGCCGCCGTCCGGGCGTCGGGCCACGTTCAGCGCGCGCATTATGCGGCGCAGCGGGCTGTACGAGTTTATGGCCAGCAGCACCGCGCACAGCAACCCGCTCGCCAGCTCCATTATCAGCATCTGCAATATGAACTGCCGCGTCGATGAGAGCGTGTCCAGGTACGCGTTGGCCTCGAATGCGCAGTAGTACATCCAGTCGCCCGCGCCTGCGATCGACAGCTGCAGGTATTCGCGGCCGTCGGCGCTTGCAAACGCAAAGCCCGACTCGTCCGCGGCCCACTGACCGTGCTCGTCCGCGCCGCCCAGCGTGCAGACCACCCTGCCGTCCAACGCGATCAGCACCGAATACTCGCTAGCCGAGCCAATGCCGGTGAACAGCGTCTCGAGGTTGTCCACGTTCATGCAGCCCACGACCGAGTTGCGGCCGCGCGTCCCCAGCGGCAGCGTCATTGTAAACGGTATATAGCGCGCGCCGCCGGCCGTGGTCAGCGAGCCAAAGGCGGTGAAGTAGCCGGTCTGCCCCAGAAACTCCTGCCACTGCTCATATGTCTGGTCGACAAAGCGCAGCTTGCCGTCGAAGTAATCCTGCGCGCCGGTGCGCGTGTTGGCGTCGACCACGCTGTCTATGCCCTGAAAGTATATGTAGAGCATGTCCAGCAGCGGGTTGGCCGACGCCTGTTCGGACACGGTCTGAACCACCTGCCACAGCCGGAAGTAGTCGGTGCCGTTCAGCGGATAGCGCGCGTTGGCAAAGGCGTTCACATGCGCGTTGGTGCACAGCGCCAGCAGCGTCTGCTGTACGCGCTCGACATATGAGTCGGCGATCGACGAAGCCTGATTCATGTGCGACACGACAGTGCTCTCGGCGTGCTCGCGCGCGTCGCCGTACAGGCGGCAGTAGCTCAGCCCCACAAATAACATTGATATCAACAGCAGCGCCGTGTATGAGAGTATAAGCGTCGCAAACAGTCCGCGCCTCTTAATGCAGCGCGGCGCTTTCAGCTTGTGCATGTTCGGCCACCTCACATTTGGTGTAGGGCGCCGCGCCTGAGCGCTTGCGCAACCCCGGGCCCGCTTCAATTATACCACACATACCGCGGCGCGCAGTACTACCCTTATTATACTATTTTTGGATTTTTGATTGCACTTTTTTGAATTGATCTACACAAAAAATCTCTAATTGCGACCAGGACGGCGGTGAGTTATCATATTCTTAAGATAATGCGCCTGCAAAACGCGAATATGCTTAACAAATGTGGCGTGCTTTGCGCACCGCGGCAGGGCGCGCGGAAGGAGCTGGGCTATGAAGCGACCGAATATAGTGTTTTATTTCTCTGACCAGCAGCGCTGGGACACGCTGGGCTGCTATGGCCAGCGGCTGCCGGTCACGCCGGTGCTGGACGGCCTGGCCGCCGAGGGCGCGCTGTTCGAGCGGGCGTTCACCTGTCAGCCGGTGTGCGGGCCCGCGCGCGCCTGCCTGCAGTCGGGCATGTACGCCACCGAGGTAGGCTGCCATACCAACCACAGGATACTGCCCGAGGGCATGGACACACTGGCGCGGCGGCTGTCCGCGGGCGGCTACGATACCGCATATATAGGCAAGTGGCATCTGGCCAGCTGTGCGGGCAGCTCGTACCGCACCGAGGCGGTGCCGCCCGAGCGGCGCGGCGGCTACGACTACTGGATGGCCGCCGACGCGCTGGAGTGGACGTCGCACGGCTACAACGGCTACGTGTTCGACGGCGACATGCAGCGGCATGACTTCGTGGGGCATCGCATAGACTGCATAAACGCGTATGCGATAGACTACCTGCACGCCCGGGCCGCGCGCGGCGCCGCGAAGCCGTTCTTCCTGTTTGTATCCCAGCTCGATCCGCACCATCAAAACGACCACGACCGCTACGAGGGCCCGGATGGCAGCAGGGCGCGCTTTGCCGATTACGATGTGCCCGGCGACCTGGCGGGGCGCGCTGGCGACTGGCGCGAGAACTATCCGGACTACCTGGGGCAGTGCAACCTGCTGGATCAGAACGTGGGCAAGCTGATGGACACGCTGCGGGAGCTGGGGCTGGCCGAGGACACGGTGCTGATATACACCTGCGACCACGGCAGCCACTTCAGGACGCGCAACGCCGAGTACAAGCGCGCGTGCGAGGACGCGTGCCTGCGCATACCGCTGGTGGCATGGGGCGGCCCGTTCAAGGGCGTGGGGCGCCTGAGCGAGCTGGTGAGCCTGATAGACCTGCCGCCCACGATACTGGAGCTGGCGGGGCTGGAAGTGCCCGGGCACTATCGGGGGCGCTCGCTGCTGGCGCTCGCCCGCGGCCAGCGCGAGGGCTGGCCGGACAGCGTGTACGCGCAGATCAGCGAGGCGCAGACCGCGCGCACCGTGCGCACCGAACGCTTTAAATACGCGGTGCGCGCGCCGATATTCGACATCGCGAGCCCGTACAGCGACGTATACGTAGAGGACAAGCTCTACGACCTGAAGTGTGATCCTTTCGAGAGCGTAAACCTCGTAGCCGACCCGGCGTATGCCGAGGTGCGCGCGGACATGCGCCGGCGCCTTGCGGAGTACATGCGAGTCGCGCACGAGCCTGAGGCGACCATACTGCCGGCGCAATCATAACTTGGGGAGGGGATGGACTTGACATATAAGGCCAGCGGCGTGCGCGGCAAGCGCGGGTACCTTGCGATGCTCAAGCGGGATTTTGTGCGCAATCGCGGCATATACCTGCTGTTTTTGCCGGTCATAATATACCTGGTGCTGTTCCACTACCTGCCGATGTACGGCGCGCAGATAGCGTTCAAGGACTTCTCGCCGAATCGCGGCATCGAAGGCAGCAAGTTCGTGGGGCTCAAGCACTTTGCGAGCTTCTTCAACAGCGTGTACTGCTGGCGCGTGATACGCAATACGCTGCTGATCAGCTTCTATCAGCTGCTGTTCGGCTTCCCGGCGCCTATAATACTGGCGCTGCTTATGAACGAGCTGCGCTGCAAGCCGTTCAAGCGCTTCGTGCAGACGGTGACGTACCTGCCGTACTTCATATCGCTTATGGTCGTGTGCAGCATGATACTCGACTTCACCAGCCTGGACGGCCTGATAAACGACATGATAGAGTCGCTGGGCGGCGAGCGCGTCAGCATAATGATGCAGGCCAAGTACTATCGCACCGTGCATGTGGCCAGCGGCGTGTGGCAGAACATGGGCTGGAACTCGATTGTGTACATATCGGCGCTGGCGGCGATAGATCAGGAGCTGTACGAGGCCGCGGTGATGGACGGCGCCAACCGCTGGAGCCAGACGTTGCACATAACGCTGCCGGGCCTGATGCCCACGATAGTTATAATGCTGATAATGCGCATGGGCCAAGTCATGAACGTGGGCTTTGAAAAGGTGATACTGCTCTACAACAGCGCCACGTACGAGACCGCCGACGTGATATCGTCCTTTGTGTATCGCAAGGGCCTGCTGGATGCGTCGTACAGCTATTCATCGGCGGTGGGCCTGTTCAACTCGCTGGTCAATACCGTGCTGCTGGTGTCGGCCAATGCCATAAGCCGCAGCCTGAACGAGACCAGCCTGTTCTAAGAGGGGAGGGACGGCATCATGCTCAGACGTACCCGGGGCGAAAAGGTGTTTTCGGTATTCAATGTGATAATACTGCTGCTCATATCGTTCATAACGCTCTATCCGATGCTGTACGTCATATTCGCTTCGATAAGCGACCCGGTGCAGCTGATACAGGCGCGGGGCGTGCTGCTCTACCCGCTGGGCTTTACCAGCATGGCGTACAAGCTGGTGCTGGCCAATCGCTCGATATTCACCGGGTATATGAACACGCTGTTCCTGCTGGTGGTGGGCACGTCGTGCAACGTCGCGATAACCGCGATAGCGGCGTATGTGCTCTCGCGCCAGAGCTTCTACTGGAAGCGCCTGTTCAACTTCATGATAGTGTTCACGATGCTGTTCAGCGGCGGCCTTATACCGCTGTATCTGACGGTGCAGCGGCTCAGGCTGCTGGACAGCCGCTGGGCGCTGATACTGCCCACGCTGCTTACGGCGTATAACCTTATGATAATGCGCACCTCGTTCGCCTCGATACCGTACAGCCTGGAGGAGAGCGCCAAGATAGACGGCGCGAGCGACCTGACGGTGCTGTTCAGGATAATACTGCCGCTGTCCAAGGCGATAATCGCCGTCATGGTGCTGTTTTACGGCGTCAATCACTGGAACGGCTGGTTCAACGCGTCGATATACTTGGATTCGCGCAGCAAGTATCCGCTGCAGCTGATACTGCGCGAGATACTGATATCCAACGACACCGGCGGCATGGGCAACGACCTGGGCGCGAACGACCAGGAGATGATCGCCGAGAACATAAAGTACGCCACGATAGTCGTGGCCACGCTGCCTATAATGTGCGTATACCCGTTTATACAGAAGTACTTTGTGACCGGAGTCATGATAGGCTCAGTAAAGGGGTAGTATATGAACATACTCGTTATATTCTCCGATCAGCAGCACAAGTACGCGCTGGGGCGCGTCGATCCCAAGTTCAGGACGCCCAACCTGGACGCGCTGGCCGATGACGGGGTGCTGTTCACGCAGGGCTATTCGAACAACCCGGTCTGCGGCCCGTATCGCGGCTGCCTGATGACCGGGCTGTACACCAGCCACTGCCGCGTGTACGACAACTGCATGCCGCTGCCCGACTTTGCGCCGGCGCTGGCCGAGGTCATGAACGGCGCGGGCTACGAGACCAGCTTCGTGGGCAAGTGGCACCTGGGCGGCAATGGCCAGGGGCCGATCGAGCGGGAGCTGCGCGGCGGGTTTAAGCGCTTCATAGGCTATCAGTGCTACAATGGCTTCGATCCGCGCCCGCCGTACAACAACGACGTGTGCTTTGCCGACGAGGACAACGTGGAGCATCACCTGAACATGCACCGCACCGACGCCACGACCGAGCTCGCGATAGAGCGCCTGGGCGACTTGCAGCGCGCGGGCAAGCCGTTCCTGATGGTGGTGGGCTATCAGGCGCCGCACTATCCCGAGCAACCCTCCGACGAGTACGCGAGGCTGTACGACGGCGTGGTGTTCGACAAGACCCCCGACTATCAGCCGGTCGATCCGTATACGCCCACGTTCAGCCCGTTCAGCCCCCGGCCGTTTGAGAACTGCCCCGATTTCCAGCGCTACGGCGGCGACATGGACGAGTATCAGCGGCTGTACGCGGGCCTGGTGTCGCAGATCGACGCGGGCGTGGGCCGCATAGTCGGCGAGCTCAAGCGCCTGGGGCTGTACGACGACACGCTGATCGTATACACCTCCGACCACGGCGACATGCAGGGCAGCCACGGCCTGAAGAACAAGTGCTATCCGCACGAGAAGTCGGCGGGCGTGCCGTTCATAGTGCGCATGCCCGGCGGGCGGCGCGGCGTAATTTCGGACGAGCTGATATCGGGCGTGGACATATTTCCGTCGGCGCTCGAGCTGGCGGGCCGCAGCGCCGACTTCGAGCTGGACGGCCGCAGCTTCGTGAGCTACATGCGCGGCGAGTCCGAGCGCATAAACGACTACATAATAAGCGAATACGTGCTGGGCAAGCAGCCCTGGCGCATGATACGCACGCCGCAGTTCAAGCTCGTCGTGTCGATGGACGACTATGCGCCGATAAGCCTTTACGACATGCCGGCCGACCCGTGGGAGCTGAACGACCTGGAGGACGCGCCCGGCATGGCGGATGTGATCGCAGAGCTGACCGCGACGCTGCGCGCGCATACCGCGCCCGTGGTCGATCCCGGCATAACGCCCGAGCAGCGCGCCAAGTGGTACCCGCAGCCGGTCGATCCCCGGGGCAACTCATGATACCCGGCTCCATGTGCAAGTGCACATACTATATAATAAGGAGGCATATCCGATGAAACGCAGACTGACACTGTTGCTGGCCCTGGTGCTTGTGCTGGTATCGGCGCTGCCGTGCGCGCCGGCGCTGGCGGAGGAGACGCTGCCGCTGGTCGACGAGCCGGTCACGCTGACCTGCTTTATGGAGACCGATGTGAAGTGGTCGGCGACCAAGAACAGCGTCGCCGAGGTGGGCTCGTATCAGGTGATAATGGAAAAGACCGGCATAACGGTCGAATTCAATCACCCCGCAGCGGGCCAGCAGGCCGACAAGTTCAACATTATGATGGCGTCCGGCAACCTGCCCGACATGATCTACTACGACTGGGCGAACGTGACCGGCGGCCCGGCCAAGTACATCGAGGACGGCTCGATACTCGCGCTCAACGAGTATATGGAGCAGTGGGCGCCCAACTTCCTGGCGTACATGGAGAAGTATCCGGACGTAAAGAAGCAGTCGGTGCTGGACGACGGCACGTATTACTGCTTCCCGATGCTGCGCATCGACGAGGAGTCGGGCGCGGGCACCTGGTTCAAGACCGCGGGCCACATGATCCGCCAGGACTGGCTGGACAAGCTCGGGCTTGAGATGCCCACCACGATAGACGAGCTGCACGATGTGCTGGTCGCGTTCCGCGACGGCGATCCCAACGGCAATGGCGAGGCGGATGAGATACCGTTCTCCTCGACCTCGGGCTATGGCGTGAGCAGCCTGGCGGGCGCGTTCGGCGTGCTCAGCGACTTCTACATGGACGGCGACGAAGTCAAGTACGGCCCGATACAGGACGCATTCCTGGATTACCTGACCACGATGCGCGCCTGGTATGAGGAGGGCCTGATCGATCCCGAGTACGCCACCACCGACGATACCACGCTGACCTCCAAGGTCACCTCGGACAAGGTCGGCTGCTGCATGTACCTGCTGGCGGGCGGCATGGGCACCTGGACCAACATGAAGGCTGAGGACGAGAGCTTTAACATAGTCGCGATGCCGTGGCCGTCGCTGGACGCCGATACGCCCGCGTACGCCACCAGTACCGACTACAACAAGGTCGTAGTGGGCCCGGGCGTGGCGATAACCAGGGCCGCGCAGGAAAACGGCCACCTCGAGGCGTGCGTCAAGTTCCGCGACTACTTCTACAGCGAGCAGGGCATAATCGACTCGAACTTCGGCATACTGGGCGAGAGCTATGAGATGGTGGACGGCGTGCCGGTATTCACCGACGCCGTGCTCAACAACGACAAGGGCCTGACCACGACCCAGGCGCTGTCGCAGTACGCGCTGTCGGCGTCCAACGATGCTATGGTCAAGAGCGGCGAGTACTTCAAGCAGGTCACGCTGCTGCTGGACAACCAGAAGGCGTCGCAGGCGGTCTGGAACCAGTGCGACCTGAGCCTGCTGCTGCCCAATATATCCCACACCGCCGAGGAGAGCGCGTTCATCGCCGAGAAGATGAGCGAGATCGATACTTACGTGGATGAGATGGTGCTCGGCTTCATACTCGGCCAGCGCTCGCTGGATGAGTTTGCCGATTACACCGACTACATACAGCGGCTGGGCATAGACGAGGTGCTTACGATCAAGCAGGACGCCTACGATCGCTACCAGAACCGCTGATGCAGGCGCGCCCCGAATAGGTCAAATTGAACCGCCGCCCCGGGCTGAGCGCTCGGGGCGGCATTGTCGTGCGCTATGGGCGCGGCGTCAAGACTGCACGGTTGGCGCAAATTGCGTCAGGTTGTGCGTGCAGTGCATTAAGCTGAGATTTCGGATTGGGAGCGCAAAATCAGGTCGGTTTCGCAGGTGAGCATCGATGCGCTGCGTGTCAAGTCAACTGCCACTGAACGGCGAGTCGGAGGACTGGCTAAGGCAGAGCATAGCTGTTAATATAATAACCCGCAATGCGTAAATGACAGCACATTGCGGGTTTAAACGTCACATGTCTCGAAGCGTAGTTCGGCGCTCAGAATGGGAGCCGAATTGCCAAGCTCAAATCAACTTTGAGCCTTACTGGCGAAAGAGAACCATCGTCAACCGCCTACATAGTATGCCCGGGCGATGCAAGCGAGCCGCACATACGTCCGCCGCGCAAACCAACCTGCAATCCAAACAGCGGCGCACCGCATTTCAGAGCATGGCATGAACCGCGCAGGCATGTATTGCTCCGAACAGTCATACCCTCCCAGGTCGTAACCGCAACGGCCAATCAAGCGCCACACCCATCCAGCGCCGACGCGCGGCAAGCCCAATCAGCCGAGCCCCCATAAACCATCAAATCCGTTTGCCAAGCAGCCGCAGCCCAACCGCGCGCCAGGCGCACACGTCGCGCAACCGTAAACGCCGGCCGGCGCAAGCTCACAACCGCGCGGCTCAGCGCGCCCGCCCTGCTCAATTGGCCTTCATATTGCTGCGATATGCGCTGGGACTGACGCCGTGCACGCGCCGAAACGCCTTGTAAAACGAATTCATGTTGGCATAGCCGCACTGATTGCATATATCGCCCAGCAGCACGGCCGGATCGGCCATCAGCTCTACGGCGCGGGCGAGTCGGCGCGCTTCTATGGCCTGCGTGAGCGTCTGGCCGCTCAGCTCGCGAAACAGCCGGGACAGGTACTTTTCGTTCAGATTGAAGTGCTCGGCGATGCTGGTCAGCGACAGCTCCTTGTCGGCATAGTTGGCCTCGATGTAGTTCTGCATCTCGCAGACCAGCCTGTAGGAGCGGTTCTGGCGGCGCTCGCTGACCTGCGAACATATGTATTGAAACAGCGTGGTCAGCCGCTCCAGCAGCTCGCCCTCGTCGAACACCCCGCTCAGCTGCGTGGAAGACTGCGCGATCAGCATCAGCTCGCCGTCGAACAGCTCGTCGTTCACGCGCAGCAGCAGCGCGCGGAAGTCGTATGCCAGCTGCTTGAGCTGCAGCGCGCTGGACGCATAGCCGCCCTTGGGGAACACCTGCTCCAGCGCCAGCGCGATCTGAGCCATGTTGCCGGCCTGGCACAGGTTGAACAGCTTGTAGCGCATCTCCTCGCTGAGCCGGTAGCCGTCGTCCGCGGCGCCGGTCGCGTTGACCACGGCCACGCGCGCGCGCATGTCCCAGCGGGTCGATATGAACATGTGGCGCGCGCTGCGGTAGCTCTCGCTCAGGTCGATAAACCTGGCGACGCGCACGCCTATCGAGCACCACATGCTTATGTGCAGGCGCGTCAGCATGTCGTGCAGCAGCGAATCCATCTCGCCGCGCAGCCGGTCGACGTCGCCCTCGCCGCTCAGCGCGCAAAACACGGCGCAATTGCGCGAATCGATCTGATATACGTACAGCGCGCCGGACAGGTTGTCCATTATGCGGCCGCTAATCATTACCTGCGCGCTGAGCTGGTCGTCCTCGTCCACGGGCTCGAAGTGCACGTATACCGCGGCATACAGCGCGGACTCCGGCGACATGTCGGCATGGGCCAGCTCGGCGTCCAGCTCGTCCTCCGAGGCGAAGCCGTACGATATCAGCCGCGCGAACAGCGCGCCCTTGAACAGCTCCTTCTGCTGGCACAGCCTGTCCGACAGCCGCTGCCGGTCGGCCGCCAGCTCGCGCATGCCGTCGGATATCGCGGTCAGCTCGCTCTTGTGCGGCCAGACCGGCGACATCAGCGCCAGCTGCCGCACCGGCGCGGCGTTGCGCCGCGTCAGCATGTACGCCAGCGCGATTATCAGCGCTATCATTATGCAGCCAAACGCGAGCGACACCTTCTGCGTGCCGTAGAGCCGCCCCGAAAAGTATGCGTTGGACACGCTCATTGCATATATGTACCCGCTGCCTTCGGGCCGGTATGCGTACAGCGTGTAGTCGTCCTGCGCCGTCGTGCGCTTGCCATAGCCCATGGTCGCAAGTGCGTCCACGTTTAACTTATAGTCTGCGCCGTAGCGGTAGAGCTCCGCGCCTTCGCCGTTCAGTATGCGCATTGCGCCCAGTTCGTCGCCCGACACGCAGCTGAGCAGACTGCTGGTGAAGTCTGTGTCGATTGAGAAGAACGCGTATGCGTCGGTCTTGCCCAGCGACTGAGTGTTCAGGTTGACCGCGTAGAACAGCTTGTCGACCTCGTCGCCGGCCTGCACCGCGTTCACGCTGTCCAGCAGGTACGCGTTGCCGGCGCTCAGCGCGCTGGCAAAGTAGCTCGAATAGCCCACGCCGTTTAATATCAGCTCGCGCTCGGAGTATGGCATCAGCGCCGCGGGTATCAGCTCGGAGCCGTCCAACACGCTGCAGGAGGCCGGGAAGTATATGTAAACCGAATCCAGAATGGTGTTGTTTTGATAGAGCCGCGCTAGCGATTGTGTCATGGAGTACAGCCGCGCATACTCGCTCACAGTCAGCTCGGATGCCTGCGAAAACTCGATCACATCGCGTTCGTTTGCGATCGCATAAGCCGTGGCGCGCAGCTCGCTCAGCCGCATCTCGAACGTGTCCGCTGATTTTTCCAGATCCTGCATGATGGATTCCGACACGGCATCGCGCATTATCTTTGCATCGTTTACGCTTATGACTATGACTGTGGCGCACAGCACGGCGGCCATCAGCATATATGACAGAAAGTATGTTAAGAATATGGAGTGCTGTCTCTGCGTGGCCACTTGCTCACCTCCTGGATGCTTGTGTCTATTGTAACACTTGGCCAATGTAAAATCAATAATATATTCTGGTATATACATGCCGTTGCGGCAAAACCGGCAAAAATGCGAAATTTGAGCGTGAAATGTGGAAAAAATCCGCATCTGGACAAATTTCACTGTGCGAAACCTGCGCAAAGTAACCTGCGTCAATGTTAAAGGATGATTTCAGCTTTACATAATCATCGATCGGTGGCTATAATAGGGCCAGCGTAGAGGCAGGCCCCTGTTAGCCTGGTGGCCTTGCGCGCTGTATGCCGGCGCAGGGGAGCCCGCGACATAACGCTTTATAGGAGGGGAACCACAATGAAGAAGGTACTGGCAGTACTGATGGCGCTGTGCCTTGCGCTCACCGCGGTGGGCGCGCTGGCCGAAGGCGTGGCGGTCAACGAACCCGGCACGCTGCCGATAGTCAACGAGCCTATCACGCTCACGATAGGCGCGGAGCAGAGCGCTACCATCGAGGACTACGAGACCAACGAGCAGACGCTCTACCTGGAGGACAAGACCGGCATATCGCTCGATTTCGTGATCTATCCCAGCGGCGAGATGGGCACTAAGCTCGAGCTGGTGGTCGCGGCGGGCGGCTCCGACCTGCCCGACATGCTGATTGGCGGCTTCACCCAGAATCAGATAATGCCCTGGGCCGAGGCCGGCATGATACTGCCGCTGACCGAGTACTATGATACGCTGAGCTACTGGGCGGCTCAGACGCTCGAGTATGACGAGAACTACGACATGGACGTGATCCGCCGCTATATAACCAGCTATGACGGCGAGATATACGGCTATTTCACGATCAACACCACCGAGAACAACCAGTATTCCGGCTCGCGCATCAACTTCTACGTGCCGTGGCTGGAGCAGCTGGGCCTGGAAAAGCCCACCACACTGGATGAGCTCTACGACGTGCTGGTTGCCTTCCGCGACAGCGATCCCAACGGCAACGGCGAGGCCGACGAGATACCGCTGACCGGCTACAACGACAGCGTAAAGATATTCCGCCGCGCGCTGATGACTCCGTTTGTGTACACCCAGGACGAGTACTGGACCAACACCGACGGCACTATAGGCGTGTGCTTCAACACCGACGAGTGGCGCGAGGGCCTGCGCTTCGTGCACAAGCTGTTCGACGAGGGCCTGGCCGACCCGGCGATGTTCACCCAGGATCAGGCGGCCATGACCGTCACGCTGTCCCAGGAGACCCAGGTGGTCGGCGCTTTCGCGCGCTTCTCGTCCACCAACATGTCCGCGACCGATCTGAACCGCTATCGCTATGATCGCCAGGACTACTTCACCGGCTTCGACGGCGAGACCGTGGCCGCGATATCGCCGGCGCTGCCCTCGATAACCGCGCTGATAACGATGAATTGCGAGAATCCCGAGGCCGCGTTCATGCTCTGCGACTACCTGACCAGCGAGGAGATGTCGATCATAACCCGCTTCGGCTATGAGGGCGACACCTATACCGTCGTCGATCAGGACGCCGTGCGCGCCGATTACGCGGACTTCTGGCAGAACACCGCCGAGTACAACTACCCCGAGATCTACTATGGCGACGATACCTCCAACCCCGAGTACATGCCCATGAACACCTACAGCTTCGACGCCAGCCTGTGGGGCACGCTGCAGAACAAGTGGTGGGCTCAGGTCGGGCCCAACATAATGCCCGAGGCGCTGTCCACCAAGTTCACCATCGCCGGCAACATAGGCACCGAGGTCGAGCAGTACTCCTATGTCAACGAGTACCGCGCGCGCCATGCGCTGCTCGACGCCATGCAGTATCGCGACGATTCTCAGGTCGTGGCCGGCCTGGTCTACACCGAGGACGAGCAGGAAGTCATAACCGACTACTACAGCGAGATAAAGACCTTCGTCGAGTCCACCTGGGCGGCCTACGCGATAGGCACGATGGACATAGAGGACGACGCGGCCTGGGAGCAGTACATAACCCAGCTCGACCGCATGGGTCTGGCCGACTGCATCGCGGCCACTCAGTCCTGCTTCGACCGCATGAACGGCAACTGATTCCAACCGCGTGTCATATAAGGGGGAGCGGGCGAAGGGTTTGCTCCCCCTTTCCAACTCGATGATCTGCGCCAGTGGTCATCATTTGAAAGCGAGGGCATTTGAGTGCTGAGTAGATTGCGCAAGAAATACGCCGCCTGGTGGCAGCTGTACCTGTTTTTGCTGATACCGCTGGCGTACATAATAATATTCAAGTACATACCGATGGCCGGCGTGCAGCTGGCGTTTCGCAAGTACAAGATACTGGACGGCATCTGGGGCAGCCAGTGGGTCGGCTTCAAGAACTTTGAGAAGTTCTTCAACTCGTACCAGTTCGAGCTGGTGCTGACCAACACGCTCAAGCTGTCCGCATATTCGATATTCGTGGGCTTCCCGTTCCCGATAGTGTTCGCGCTGCTGCTCAATACCGTGGAGCACATGCGCTTTAAAAAGACGGTGCAGACGATAACCTACATGCCGCACTTCATATCGATGGTCGTGCTTGTGGGCATGATACTGCAGATATTCAATCCCAACTACGGCGTGTACGGCAAGCTCGTGACGCTGTTGACGGGCCAACACGCACCCGACCTGATGGCCACCGGCTCGGGCTTTACCAATATATACATCTGGTCGGGCGTATGGCAGGACTTTGGCTGGAGCTCGATAATGTACCTGGCGGCATTGACCGCGGTGAGCAGCGAGCTGCACGAAGCCGCGCAGATCGACGGCGCGACGCGCTGGCAGCGCGTGCTGCATATCGACCTGCCCGCGATACTGCCCACGATCACTATAATGCTCATAATGCGCACCGGCTCGGTGATGTCGGTGGGCTTTGAAAAGGTCTACCTGATGCAGAACGACCTCAACATGACCGCAAGCGAGGTCATATCGACTTACGAATACAAAAAGGGCCTTGCCAACGCGGGCGCGACCGACTTCTCGCTGTCCACGGCAATCGGCCTGTTTAACTCCAGCATCAACCTGATAATGCTGGTCATAGTAAACGCGATCTGCCGCCGCATAAGCGACACGTCGCTCTGGTGAGGAGGGGAGCAGCATGACAAACATGAAATCCGCCAGGAGCACGTCGATCAAACACTGCGCCTCCGACCGGGTGTACTACGCGGTCGCGTACACGATCATAGCCATACTCACGCTGTGCGTGCTGTATCCGCTGCTTTACATACTGTCCTCGTCGTTCTCGTCGGCGCGCGCGGTGTCCAGCGGCAAGGTCGTGCTCTGGCCGGTCGAGTTCTCGCTGGACGGCTACAACCAGGTGTTTGCGTACAAGCGCGTCTGGGTGGGCTACCGCAACACGATATTCTACACCGTGGCCGGCACTATGATAAACCTGGCCGTGACGCTGCTGTGCGCATACCCGCTGGCGCGCAAGGGGCTGCCGCACAAGGGCCTGATGACCTTCCTGTTCACGTTCACCATGATGTTCAGCGGCGGGCTCATACCCACGTACCTGCTGGTCAAGGACGTGGGCATGGTCAACACCGTGTGGGCGATACTGATACCGGGCGCGATGAGCGTGTATCAGATGATAATCGTGCGCACGTTCATAATCAACACGATACCCGACGAGCTGCTCGAGTCCGCCAAGATAGACGGCTGTAACGACGTGCGCTTCTTCTGGCAGTTCGTGTTGCCGCTGTCGCAGGCGGTCATAGCGGTCGTGGCGCTGCAATACGCGGTGGGCCACTGGAACTCGTACTTCAACGCGATGATCTACCTGCAGGACAACAACCTCTACCCGCTGCAGATATTCCTGCGCGAGATACTGATAATGAGCCAGATGGACGCGTCCGACTTCGTGGACGACGAGACCGCCGTCGCGATACAGGGCATGGCCGACCTGATAAAGTACGCGCTGATAGTCGTGTCCACGCTGCCCATACTCTGCATATACCCCGCGCTGCAAAAGTACTTCGTAAAGGGCATAATGATAGGCTCGCTGAAGGGCTGACGGCGCACGGGCGATTCACATTGCATTGCACATGAGGCGAGCGCATCCCGCGGCGGATTGCCCCGCCTCTTTGGCGTAGGCGCGGCTCTATGCGCACCTTCGCCGTTCATGCAAATCGAAAGGAGCCAGAACAGATGAAGATTAAGCAGACGCTGCCCGACGGCGTGGCGCTGCGCGACAGCTTCCTGCCGGCGCTTGGGCGCATGGAGCCGCGCGCGGACGCGATGCCGCGGCGGTGCGAGGCGGAGCTGAGCGGGCGCTGGGCGTTCAGGTTCTATGCGCGCGCGACCGACCTGCCCGACGAACTGAGCCTGGACGACCTGGACGCGTGGGACAGCTGCACCGTGCCCTCGTGCTGGCAGCTGAGCGGCTATTCGCATCCGCGCTACATCAATACGCGCTATGGCTTTGAGCCCGACGCGCGCAAGCTGACGCCGCCGCTGGTGCCCGCTGAGCGCACGCAGGTGGGCGTGTATGCGCGGCGGTTCGACTATCAGGGCGACCTGAGCTGCCGCACGATCATCGCGCTGGAGGGGTTTGCCTCGTGCGCGCAGCTGTACCTGAACGACGAGTTCATCGGCTATGCGGCCGACGGGCGGAGCGTGGCCGAGTTCGACGTGTCGCGCGCGATTCGCCGGGGCGAAAACGAGCTGTGCGTGGTGGTGTATCAGTACGGCGCGGGCGCGTTCATGGAGTGCCAGGACATGTGGCGGCTCAGCGGCCTGTTCCGCGGCGTAAAGATATACGCGATAGAGCGCGTGGCGCTCAGCGACGCGTACGTGTGGTACGACGTGGCGCGTGACCTGACGCGTGCGACGGTGCACGTCGAGGTGAAGCTGACCAACGCGGGCGAGGGCCTGGCCGAGCCCGTGAGCGTGAGCTGCACGCTGGCGGACGCGAGCGGCGTGGTGGCGCGCGGCGAGGGCTATACCGGCAATCGCTCCGCGCGGTTTGACGAGTTCATATACACCAACTTCCCGCTGCCGATACAGCAGGGCGTGACGCGCACCGCGTATGTGGACATGGAGGTGGCGTCGCCGCGGCTGTGGAGCAGCGAGGCGCCCGAGCTGTATGCGCTTAATATCGAGGCGGCGGGCCAGCGCGCGACGCTGAACATAGGCATACGTGACGTGCGCATAGAGGACGGCGTGTTCCTGGTCAATTACGCGCCGGTCAAGCTCAAGGGCGTCAACCGGCACGAGTTCTCGCCGCGCAACGGCTATGTGGTGACGCGCGAGGAGATGGTGCGCGACATAAAGCTCATGAAGCAGCACAACATAAACGCGGTGCGCTGCTCGCACTACCCCTGCGCGCAGGAGTGGTACGAGCTGTGCGACGAGTACGGGCTGTACGTGATGGACGAGGCCAATGTCGAGAGCCATGGCATATCGTATCGCCAGAACCTGCTGCCCGGCAACGACCTGCGCTGGCTGGGGCACATGCTGGATCGCGTGATAGCCATGGTGGCCACGCACAAGAACCACCCATCGATAGTGATGTGGTCGCTGGGCAACGAGCTGGGCTTTGGCGAGACCGTGGCCGTGGCGGCCAACGTGGTGCGCGCGCTCGACTCGCGCCCGATACACAAGCGGCAGATGAACATAGTCGCCGACATGGACAGCGAAACGTATCCCACGGTCGACTTCATGCGCGAGCACTCGCGCCGCAAGCCGGGCCGCGCGTTCCTCACGAACGAGTATGGCCACGCGATGGGCAACGCGTGCGGCTCGCTGGGCGAGTACTGGGACGCGATCTACGCCGATCCGACGCTGATAGGCGGCTTTGTGTGGGAGTGGTGTGAGCATGGCCTGCGCGGCGGCCGGTTCGAGTACAGCTATGGCGGCGACTATGGCGAGGAGTACCACGACTCCAACTTCTGCCTGGACGGGTTGGTGGGGCCCGACAGGCAGCCCGGGGCCAAGCTCGCAGAGCTCAAAAAGGTGCACGAGAATGTGGTGGTATCGATTGCGCCCGGCGACGGCGCGGCGCTGGTGAGCGTGCGCAATCGGTTTGCGCATGTGGCATTGGACGACTACGCGCTTGAGCTTGCGCTGCTGCGCGACGGCGCGCCGGTGTGGCGCGACGATAGGCCGCTGACGGGCATTGGCCCGGGCGAGCGGTGCGAGTTTGAGTTCGCGCTGCCCGCGCTGCCGGCCGACGGAGAGCTGGCGCTGAGCGCGAGCGTGCGGGCCGCGCGCGAGCTGCCCTGGTGCGACGCGGGGCATGAGATAGCGTTCGGCGAGCGCGTGCTGCGCGCCGATACGCGCCGGCTGCCGGCGTGCATCGCGCGCGACGCGGAGCTGACGCCGGTTCAG
This sequence comes from Candidatus Fimadaptatus sp., assembly GCA_963928645.1. Taxonomy (GTDB): domain Bacteria; phylum Bacillota; class Clostridia; order Christensenellales; family Aristaeellaceae; genus Fimadaptatus. The sequence goes on along the minus strand of CAWVGT010000223.1, from coordinate 10,933 downwards.
GGCGAACTCGAGCTGGCGCTGGACGGCCTGCGCGTGAGCTACGGCGCGGACGGCGGCATGCGCGTGGCGCTGGACGGATATGAGGCCGTGCGGGACGTGGCGCTGAACGCGTACCGCGCGCCCACCGACAACGATCGGGGCTCGAGCGCGATGCGCAACAGCCCCACCTGGCAGGAGCTCGGGCTGGACGGATTGCGGCGCGAGCTGGTGAGCATGGCGCGCGGCGCGGACGGCCACCGGGTGGAGCGCGTCATCAGATACGCGGGCAACGGCTGCGCGTTCACGCTGACGCAACGCGACACGCTGCTGGACGGCGGCGCGCTGGCGGTCGACTGCGAGGTGGAGGTTCAGGGCATGGGCGAGGTGGCGCTGCCGCGGCTGGGCGTGTTGCTGACGCTGGATGGGGCGTATGGGCGCATGCGCTACTATGGCCTCGGCCCGAACGAGACGTATCCCGACCGCGCGCGCGGCGGCAAGCTGGGCCGGTATGATGTGGACATACCCGGCGAGCGCGGCTACATAAAGCCCCAGGAATATGGCAGCCGCATGGGCACGCGCTGCATGGAGCTGACGCGCGCCGGCGGCAGGCTGGTATTGACCGGGCTGACGCCGTGCGCGATGAGCGCGCTGGCGCACTCGCCGCACGCGCTGGCGACCTGCGCGCACAGGGACGAGCTGCCGTGCGAACACGCGACCTATGTCAGCGTGGACTACGCGCAGACCGGCCTGGGCAACCGCAGCTGCGGGCCCGAGGCATTGCCCGAATACCAGCTGCACCTGACTCACGCGCGGTTCGGCTTCGTGCTGGCGCGCGAATATGCGGGCAATGGCCTGCCGCGGGAACTGGAGGAGCTGTTCAAGCCGTATGGCGGCGGCCGATCCGGCCGGCAGGAGGATTACCGCGACCCGTCGGATCCGGATCGCCAGCGTGCGATAGGCATGAACGTATAGCGCGGCACTAAGGCGCAAGCGCTGACCGCTGGATATCAAACGGGCCCGTCAGGCGACAAACGCGTGTGCGCGAACTGCGCTGAGGCGTCGCCCGACGGGCCTGCGCACATATCCGCCATGCGCATTTGCGCGAGGGTGGCCTTTGGCGCACGAGGTGAGGTGCGCCGCTCCGGCGGCATGCGGGACTCGGCGCGTCAGGTCGCGGGCTGCAGCTGAAGGCGTCTGCGGCGGCATGTCGCTGGACGAGGCGCCATGTGGGCCCGGATCGGACGTTGCGATCAAGCGCAGGCCCCCGCTGCATCTCAGACGGCGCTTTGCCGCGCGCCAATTGCCGCCGCGGCGCACGCTCACCCTGTGTCAATGAGGGCTGCCGCGGCTCGAGGACGCATTGCGGCAAAGTGGCAGCGGCGTGCCATCAATCTATAGCAATATATGGATAGGCTTGTCGGGCTGAGCGGCAGGATGGCGGCCGCAATTCGTGCTGTGTCCTGCCGTTTGGGCGCGCGCAGATCCAAACTGAGTGCACACGGCGCTGCGGCGCATTATTGACAAAAGATCCTGATTGATTTATACTCCTTTCAAACATGGACTGGCTCGGAGGAACGCTCAACATCAGTTCGGGCCCGATGAGAACAGCGTCCGCTCTCACGTATCATATGGCGCGGCATGGCACTCAGCTGTTACCATGCCGGCATTGGCGCGCAAGCATGCCGCCACAATCGGGAGGTGGCCCTAATGAAGCCGTTCATTCCGCCTATGGCGGATTACAATTTCGATGAGGAGAGCCTGTACGTACACTATGGCCATGTGGGCGAGGACACGCCGCTCATGCCGATACAGTTCGGCTACATGCCCACCGTGCCCGAATACAGCTATGGCCCGATAATTCGCGATCACTACGTGATACACTTCATACTTCGCGGGCATGGCAAGCTGGTCGCGTGCGGGCGCGAGTACAACGCCGGCCCGGGCGAGTGCTTTGCGATATTCCCGCATCAGATAACCTACTATCAGGCGTCGCGCGAGGAGCCCTGGGAATACTACTGGCTGGGCTTTGAGGGCGAATGGGCCGAAGAACTGATGCGCCGGAGCGGCTTTGAGGGCGAACGGCTGGTGCGCAGCATAGCCGACGAGCGCATATTCGACCTCGTGCGCATGCTCAAGGAGCGCGTGACCGGCTCCGACTTCTTTGTGCTGCTCTGCGGCGCAGTGTGGCAGACGCTGTATATGCTCGGCTCCACCGCGCAGGACCTGCCGCCGGCTGAGTACCGAAGCCTGCCTGAGACTGCGGATAATCATTATGTTCAGGTTCTGCTTTCGATAATCCACAATTCATATGGCGAGCGAATCAACATATCCGCGCTGGCCGACCGGCTGGGCCTCAATCGCAGCTATATGTCCGAACTGTTCCATAGGTATACCGGCTACTCGATCAAGGCGTACCTTGTCGAATATCGGTTGCAGCGCTCGCTGCTTGCGCTGCAGTTTCCCGAGCACTCGATAAAGCGCGTCGCATTCGAGTGCGGATTCAGCGACGCGCTGTACTTTTCGCGCGCATTCAAGCAGCGCTTTGGCATGTCGCCGGATGCCTATCGACGCACCAAAATGTGATGAAGATTTATACAGCCAACATCCGTCCATATCAAGCTTGGCTTTGTCCATTTGAATATACGCAATAATGGCGTATAATATTGTTAATCGGTTGTGTGTACTCCGTGTTTAATTGGCAAAAGTGCAAACGATTGTTAATCGGAATGCTAAAATCGGGAGTATACACGCCTCTGGATCAACACATTATTAAAGGAGGGCTTTGGTATGACCAAGAAGTGGTTAGCTCTGCTGTGCGCTGTAGCTATGGTGTGCACGATGGGTGTTGGCCTCGCCGAGCAGAACGTGTTTGGCTGGGACGTGCCCGAGGAGACGCTGAGCTTTACCGTGTTCTTAGCGAGCGACAACTGGACCGTGCTTGAGGAGCAGAAGGTCGGCATAGCCAATATGCAGCAGTACCTGCTCGAGAACTTCAACGTGGACTACCAGTACCAGACCACTGACGGCGACGCCGAGGAGGCGCTGAACCTGATGCTGGCCTCGGGCGAGTATCCGGATGTGATCCGCGGCGCTTCGACCGCGGCGCGTCAGAAGTTCGTCAGCCAGGGCAAGGCAGTCAAGCTCAACGACTACATCGGCAACTGCACCACCCTGACCGATCGCCTGGGCGACTACCTGGGCATGTATGCCGATGAGAATGGCGACTACTACTACCTGCCCAGCTCGTTTAGCAACCTGATGGACCTGCCGGACTATTCGGCGCACATCCGCTACGACGAGTGGGTCGAGATCGGCAGCCCCGAGATAGTCACTCCCGAGGACTATTACAACGCCATCAACGCCGTCTATGAGCTGCACCCCACGACGGCCGACGGTGAGCAGCGCTACACCCTGGGCCTGTACGACCAGGGCATGCCCGAATACCTGAGCGGCTATTGGGGCCTGCAGCAGGGCTGGAAGGTCAATGACGACAATACTCTGACCTACTGGGCCTTCACCGACGAGGGCAAGGAGATGGCCAAGTACTTCAACGACTGGTGGCTGACCGGCACCATGGATCCCGACAGCTTCACCAACGAGTGGAACGACCTGCGCACCAAGATCAGCCAGAAGCGCGTCATAGGTATGATAGGCGGCTGGTGGATCGGCTACAACGCCGGTCACGAGATCTGGAGCCTGACCGATGAGGACTGGAACGAGGATATGCGCTTTATCCAGGTCGGCTTCAAGAGCGAAAAGGCCGACAACGCCTACGTGACCCTGAAGAACAACCTGGGCTCCTCCTGGACGTTCATAACCGACAAGGCCGCTGATCCCGAAGGCATAATGACCTGGATAGACTTCTCGCTGACCGATCCGGGCATCGCGCTGACCAACTGGGGCATGCCGGGCGAGGTTCAGTCCTACAAGGATCCCAACGCCACCAAGACCGTCTGGACGATCAACAGCCCCACCGACTGGGCGATAGATCCCACCTCCAAGGAAGAGCTTATCACCGAGACCTGGGACTACAACGAGGAAGGCATATTCGGCACCAACAGCGGTTGCTTCACGCTGAGCGTGTATCAGGGCCGCTGGGCCGACGGCGAGAGCTGCTGCTGGCTCAACCAGATGTGGTACTCCGAGAACAAGTGGAAGCAGATTATGTTCGAGAACATGGCTGGCACGATATTTGACGGCACCGCGCTGCTCGCCTATGGCGACATGGACGAGGATGTCACGATGGCCAAGACCGCCGTCGATGACGCGTGGAGGCAGTACTATCCGCTGGTGTGCATGGCTGAGGACGAGGGTACCTTCGAAGCCGCGTGGACCGCGCTGCAGGATGCGCTGAACATGGCCGGCATAGAGACCTGGACCAACTTCCGCACCGAGCGCTACCAGGCGAACCTGGCCGCGATGGAATAATCTAAACTGCCCGCAATGGGGCGGGAGCGTCGGCTTCCCGCCCCGTTTTGAATCATGCTGAGTGCGCGAAGGCGCGCCTGCGGTCACCCGGATATGCCGGGCAATGAACAGGGCCTCAGGGGGCGGGGAGTCGCGGCTTCCCGCCCTTGCTTATTACTAGGGCTTCTTTCCAGGCGCGCACGACGCGCGGCCGCCGGCCAGTTTAATGCAAGGAGGATAACGGTATGCAAAACCTGCCTGCGTCCGCAACCAAGAAAAAGGCGCATCCGTTTGTGAGCAGCTTAAAGCGTCAACGTGAGCTGTGGCTGCTGTGTGTGCCCATTGTGATATGGGCGTTGGTGTTCTGCTATTATCCCATGTACGGCCTGTTGATGGCATTTGTCGAGTACGTTCCCGGCAAGGAGATCTGGCAGTGCAACTTTGTGGGCCTTAAGTACTTCACCAGCTTTGTAACCAAGCCCGTTTTCTATCAGCTGCTGCGCAACACGCTGGTCATGTCCACAATGGGCATGACGATAGGCTTCGTCTGTCCGATACTGTTCGCGTTCTGCCTAAACGAAATAGGTAGCCTCAAGGTCAAAAAGTTCGTGCAGACCGCCAGCTACCTGCCGCACTTCATAAGCTGGGTCGTCGCGGGCTCGATGATAAAGGGCCTGCTCGCCTCTGACGGCGTGGTGAACGACATGCTTATCGAGCTCGGCCTGATCGACAAGGCGCTGCCGTTCCTCAACAAGGGCGAGTGGTACTGGATGCTGTACACGATAGTCAACATCTGGAAGAGCCTGGGCTGGTCGGCGATAATATACCTCAGCGCGATGGCGGGCGTGGACGAGGAGCTGTATCAAGCCGGCGCGATTGACGGCCTGGGCCGGCTGGGCATGGCGCGCCATATCACGCTGCCCTCGATACTGCCCACGATAGTGCTGCTGTGGATAATGAACGTCGGCTCGATACTCAACGCGGGCTTCGACCAGCACCTCATAATCGGTAACTCGCTGACTCAGCAGTACTGGGACGTCATAGATACCTATACCTACCGCTACGGTGTGCAGGAGGGCTATTACTCCATGGGTACTGCGGTCACTCTGATGAAGTCGCTCGTGGGATTTGCGCTGGTGTATATAACCAACGCGATATCGCGCAAGGTGAGCGACGTGGCGCTGTTCTGACGCGCGGAAGGAGGCAAATGATATGCGCAAGGCGTTTTATATAAAGCAGACCCCTTCCGGCAAGGTGTTTGACGTGGTAAACGGCGTGCTGCTCACGCTGCTGATGGTGATGATGATCTATCCGTTCTGGAACGTGCTGGTGTTCGCGTTTAACGACGGCACCGATGCGGTGCTGGGGCGGCTGTACTTCTGGCCGCGCGTGTGGTCGCTGGCCAACTTCGAGTATGTGTTCAAGAACAAGAGCCTGCTGCATGGCGCATGGGTCTCGGTGCTGCGCGTCGTGGTGGGCACGGGTACCGCGGTCGTGTGCAACGCGCTGCTGGGTTATATCGTGTCCTGCCGCACGTTCTATGGCCGCAAGTTCATGCGCATACTGTTCATAGTGACGATGTACTTCTCGGGCGGCCTGATACCGACCTACCTGCTGATGATACGGCTGGGCTTCATGAATTCGTTCGCCGTGTACTGGGTGCCGGCGCTGTTCTCGGCCTATTACATGATGCTGGCGGCCAGCTACATACAGAACCTGCCCGACGCGCTGTTCGAGTCGGCGCGAATAGACGGCGCGAGCGAGCTCAAGACCTTCGTTAAAATCGTGCTGCCGCTGGCGATGCCCATGCTGGCGTGCATAGCGGTCTACATCGGCGTGGGCCAGTGGAACAGCTGGTTCGACGTGTCGCTGTATTCCAAGGATGGCAAGTGGGACAATCTCCAGATCATACTGTATCGGCTGCTCAACCAGGCCAACGCCAAGGCGGAGATGGCCAACCAGCAGCAGCTCTATCAGTCCATGCGCAACATACAGCCCGAGACGGTGCGCGCGGCGACGACCGTGGTGGTGGTCGTGCCGATAGTGTTCATCTATCCGTTCTTCCAGCGCTACTTCGTGGGCGGCATAACGCTGGGCGCGGTCAAGGGCTGACGGTTAACCCCAAAACGCAAGTGAGGAGCTAAAAATATGCTTCAAGACGAAAAAACGGTTCGCACTGAATCGGGCGTTACGCCCAGCGAGGTGATGATACCGCCCACGGCTGCGGAGAACATGCGTCGGCGCGAGTATCCGACACAGCCAGTGCCCCCGGTGGGCCATGCGCGCATGTCGGCCGATGTGGACAGGGGCACGGTAGCGCTCACCTATAACGGCGTTGACATCGTGACATTCAAACTGCCCGCTGGCGCCAAGCCGCATCCCAAGGCGCATTCGGATGGCAACATGCAGTCCGCGCCTTTCATACAGCAGTTCACGATCAGCTGCGAGGCGCCGGCGCGCACGCGCGTCGAGTTCAGCGCGCCGGTGGAAATGCGCAACATGCGCGCGCGGCGCGCCGTGGCGGGCGAGGCGATACTGGGCCAGCTGGGCAACCCGCTGATATTTGGAGCCAATGCGATGTACTTTGTGGATTGGGATCTGCTGGTGTCGCTGCACGGCATAAGCTTCAAGTGGCTGGGCGGCGCCATCAGCCATGACGCGAACGACTGGCGCGCGGAGCTGGAGCTCGAGCTGGGGCCGCGGCCGCTGGTGGTGCTGATACGCCCGCGCTACTATGGCCAGCATCTGGGCTACAGCCAGCACGAGCCGTGGAAGTTCAAGCCCAATCCCAAGGCGGTCGCGGGCTGGTGCTCGTGGGAGGCATATCACAGCGAGGTCACTGAGCAGGATGTGAGCGCGGCGGCGCAGGCGGTCGCGCCGCTCAAGCGGTACGGCCTGGAGTACATGCAGCTGGACGACGGCTTTCAGCAGCTGCTGGTGCCGGTGCGGCCGGGCGCGGACGTGGGCGAGAGCTGGCTGAATACCAACGAGAAGTTCCCGGGCGGGCATGCCGCGATAACCGGCGCGATGCGCTCGGGCGGATTCAAGCCCGGCATATGGACCAACGCTACGCTGACCAATCAGGAGGCTTCGGAAGCGAGCGGCTGCTGCGTGCGCCGCGCCGACGGCACGCTGCTCAAGGGCGACTGGATACAGTACGTGCTCGACTGCGCGCCCGAGACGCTCGCGCGCCATGTGACGCCGTACTACCGCGCGCTGCGCGAGCAGGGCTATGAGTACTTCAAGTCCGATTCGCTGCGTCACCTGATATACGACGGCCAGCAGGAAGCCGTGCGGCTGGGGCTGCTGGACAGCGAGAGCGCCAGCGCCCGTCAGACCGCTTACATGCGCGCGGCGCGCGAGGGCATAGGCCCGGACGCCTACTATCTGTCGTGCTGGGGCGTGCTGAGCCAGTCGATCGGCGTGGCCGACGCAATGCGCGTGGCGGGCGATACCAACCCGAGCTGGTGCAGCTACTCGATGCAGCTGCGCGAGAGCGCGCGCTGGTACTTCGCGCAGCGCATAATGTTCACGTTGGATCCGGACGTGGTGTGCGTGCGCGGCCAGTATGAGTATGTGCGCATGATGCTGTCGCTGGTGTCGCTGATGGGCGGGCTGTACATGATATCCGACAAGCCCGAGACGTATGGCGAGGAGCAGCTGGAGCTGATACGCCGCACGCTGCCGCCGCTGGCGACCTGCGCCGCCGAGACCGGCCCGGTCGACTATACGACGCCCGCGTGCATCTACACCCGGGGCGAGGCGCAGGACTACTGCCACGACATCAGCCATATAGACGACGCGAGCTGCCCGTTCTCGTCGCTATGGGCGTTCCATATAAATCATGGCGGGCGCGCGTGGTGCGTGGTGCAGCGCGCGGCGGTGGTGCCGCTGGAGGCGATAGTGGTCTCGGGCGAGGCGCTGGGCCTGGATCCGGAGCGCGAGTACTATTCGTACAACTTCTGGGCGCAGCGCGGCGCGCGCGTGAGCGGCAAGGCCATAGCGCTGCCCGAGCTGGCGCTGGGCGATACAACCGTGCTGGCGCTGACTGATGTGACCGAGGGCAAGCCGGTGCTGGTGGGCTCGTCGCGGCACGTCAGCATGGATGCGGTGAGCGTAAAGCAGGCATACAACGGCGTTGACGGCTACGTGCTGGAGCTCGCCGGCTTTGAGGGGCTAAAGGCCGACTACGCAGTGTTTGCAGGCGGGCTGCGCGGCAAGCTCAAGCGCACGCGCGGCGCCAAGGCGAGCTGCACGCGCGCAGGTGAGCTGATAACGCTGAGCGTGGAGTTCGAGGCGCCCGAGGCGCTGGTCGTAATAAGCTGATAAAAACAAACAGGGCTGCCGGGCATGTGCCCGGCTCCGTCCGGGAGGTAGCATATGTCACTGCATACTCAATCGCTGGTCACGCTGCGCGCGTCCGGTCGCGCGCTGGAGCAGGGCTTTGACCGCATCAAGCGGCAGGCGCTGCACTGGGTATTCGAGGGCTATCCGGTCGGCGACTACTACGAGGCAGCGCTGCCCAATCGCGACGCGTTCTGCATGCGCGACACCTCGCACCAGTGCACGGGCGCGGAGGTGCTGGGACTGTCCAGCCACAACCTAAACATGTTCCGCAAGTTTGCCGAATCGATGACCGAGGCGCGCGACTACTGCGCGCTGTGGGAGATAGACCGGTACGACCGGCCCTGCCCGGTGGACTGGACCAACGACGCCGACTTCTGGTTCAACCTGCCCGCCAACTTCGACATGCTGCACGCGCTGTGGCGCATGTACGAGTGGACCGGCGACGCGCGCTACCTGACCGATCGCGCGCTGGACGAGTTCGGCGCGCGCACGGTCGAGGAATACATAGCGCGCTGGGATCGCGATGGCGACGGTTTGCCGGACCGGCGCGCCTGCGAGGGGCGGCGCGGGCTGGCGTCGTACGACGAGAGCGACTATGCCGACGGCTACCTGGTGGGCTGCGACCTGCTGGCGGCGATGGCGCGGGCGCACCTGTCGTACTCGAGCATGTGCCGCGCGGTGGGGCGGCGCGAGCAGGCGGCGATATACGCAAAGCGCGGCCGGCGGCTGATGGACATGCTCCACGGCGAGTGGTACCAGCCTGGGCGGGGCTATGCCAGCGCGCTGGGCCCGGATCGCAAGCTGATGTTCTCGGCGGATCAGCATTACTCGCAGTCGCTGCTTTACTGGGACGCCGCGGGCGAGCTGTCGCGGGCGCAGGAGTGCGCGGAATACATGGTCGGGCGCATGGACAATGCCGTGGGCAAGGCGATGATAGAATCGCTGTCGCACTATCCCGAGCTGCTGTGGCGCTATGGCCGTCGGAGCGAGGCGCGGCGGGCGCTTGCGCAGCTGATGGATCCGGCGTGCCCGCGCAAGGAATACCCCGAGGCCAGCTTCTGCGCGGTGGGCGCGGTCGCGACCGGCATGATGGGCATACGGCCCGAGCGCGCGGCTGCAGATGGCACGGTGCTGCCGGGCATGGGTCGGGTGGCCACGCGCGCGGCGCTGGTGGGCGAGGACTGGGTCGAGCTGGATCACGTGCCGGTGCTGGGCGGCGAGATCTGCGTGCGGCACGAGGGCGCTCAGCGTACGCTGTTTGCGCGCGAATCCGGCCCGGCGGTCACCTGGCGCGCGGCGTTTGACGGCGAGTGCGGCATAAAGGTAAATGGCAGGGCCGTAGACGCCGTGCACGCGGCGGATGAGTTTGACGGCAGCGCATACACATATGCGGACATAGAGGTCGAACCCGGTGCGGAGCTGATAGCCGAGCGCGCGTGATGCGCGTGCTCCCGGCAACCCGGTGCGCCGGAGAGGCCGGGCTCGCTCAGATGCCGATTGGCGTCTGAGCGCGCTTTTGCGCCGAAAAGAACGGCCGGGCGAGCGGCTAATGCACGGGCCCGGCGGGTGCAGGTCGAGATAGAAAGGCGGTGAACGACGTGACGATCCATCACATTGCATTGCTGGCATCCGAGCGCGAGCGCACGCTGGCGTTTTACGCGGCGCTGGGCTTTGGCGTCAGGGCCAGCCATCCGCGCCCGGAGCGGCGCGACGAGATAATCTTCATGGAGCGCGAGGGCATGATGCTGGAGATATTCATATCAACGGGCAACCCGGCGCGCCCCTCGAACCCGGAGGCGTATGGACTGAGGCATCTGGCGTTTTCAGTGAGCGACGTGGCGCAGGCGCACGCGCAGCTGTGCGAGGCGGGCTATCAGCCCGAGCCACTGCGCCGAGATTCGTTCACAGGCGAGTCGATGTTCTTCATAAAGGATCCCGACGGCACGCCGATCGAGATAAGGGAGTGAAAAAGCCAGGCTGACGGCGTCGCGCGCGGGGCGTTGATGGCGGTTCATTATGCGGCTGACTGGAGCGAGCGCCCATTGCGCGGCGCGTTCGGTCAGCCGTTCGCTTTGTGCGCCTCCGAACGCGGGGTGGGTCTGGCCGGGCGGCGTATGTGTAGGTTTGTCAATCATTTTGTACAGTGAAGCAAGCGAGCATCTGCCTGGGCGAGTTCCAGCGAAGCGGGCGCATAGGGCGG
>CAWVGT010000222.1:0-4067 GCA_963928645.1 Candidatus Fimadaptatus sp. | reverse complement strand
CGCGCCGCCGTTCTACGTGTGGGCGAGGCGGGGAGAGTTGTGCATCCAATCTGTGTGTGCGAATATCGCATTTTGCAGTGCAGATTGTGGCGATGCGAACCACGGCGGTGCGCTTTGTGAAATGGGCGCGCCGCCGTTCTGCGTGCGAGCGAGGCGGGGAGAGTTGCGCGTCAAAAAACGCATGCAAGTATCGCATTGAGCAATGCAGATTGAGGCGATATAAACGGCGGCGGTGTGCTTTGTGGGATGAGCGCACCGTCGTTCTGCGTGTGTGCTAGGCGGAACGAGTTGCGCGCCAAATCTGCGCGTGCGAATATCGCATTGAGCAGTGCAGGCTAAAACGATGCAAACCAAGCCGGCACGTACTGGAAATAGGTCGTGCCGTTGGGCCGCGCCTGGATAGGCTGGCGTGCGCGCTGGCTGGCGGACGGGCTGATGCGCGATGCGGGCGCGCAGGGCGGCCTGCCTTATGCGCGGACACGGCTGACATCCGGCGCCTGGGCGGGCTGCTTTGCATGTGTGCGCGGCCATAGGCTCGCGCTGCCTGCACGGCGCGCAAGAAACTGCGCCGCGCGCCCGGCCAATTCCGCAAAAAGCCATTGCGCGCGGGACATGATTGCGCTATAATGTGTGCGTGTCGGGCGGCGCCGCGCGCGCTGCAGCGCACCACTATCAGACCGCGCCCCTCAAGGCGCAAGGAGTAGCTCATGAAGCAGATTACACCGATACGCAAGCCCTGGGCCGGCACTATGACCGGCCGCGAACGCTTCAACCGCCAGATGAGCTGGCGCAGCGTGGACCGATGCTTCAACATGGAGTTCGGCTATTGGGACGAGAACTTTAGGGAGTGGCCGCTGTTCTATGAGAACGGCATAACCAACAACGCCGAGGCCGACGTGTTCTTCGCGTTCGACAAGATATGCACGGTGGGCGGGCGCGTGTGGATATACCCGCCGTTCGAGAGCAAGGTCATAGAGCGCCGCGGCGACAAGAACATAATCCAAAATAGCGACGGGCTGATAGCCGAGGTGCCGGCAGACGGTCACGACACGATAGCCCACTTCCTGGCCTCCTCGGTCACCACGCCCGAGGACTGGAAGCGCGTTAAGGCCGAGCACTTCGACGTAAACCATCCGATGCGCACAATCGACATAGCCGCGCTCAAGGCGTGCCATCCCGACGACCACGACTATCCGCTGGGCGTGGACTGCGGCTCGATGATAGGCCGCGTGCGCGACCTGCTGACGTTTGAGGGGCTGTGCTACGCGTGCTACGACTATCCGGACATGGTCGAGGACATGGTCGAGACCAGCTGCCAGCTCGTCGAGCATGCGCTGGATCAGCTGCTGCCTAACTTCCAGTTCGACTATGCGTCCGGCTGGGAGGACATCTGCTTCAAGAATGGCCCGATAGTGTCGGTGCCGTTCTTCCGCGACGTGGTCATGCCGCGCTACAAGCGCATACGCAAAAAGCTCGACCAGTACGGCATAGACCTGTGGTACACCGACTGCGACGGCGACGTGCGCCCGATACTGCCCTATCTGCTGGAGGGCGGCATCAACTGCCTGTTCCCGTACGAGGTCAACTCGTGCGCGCACCCGGGCGAGCTGCTCGACCAGTACCAGGGCCAGCTGCGCATAATGGGCGGCGTGGACAAGATGCGCCTGGGCGAGGGCCCCGAGGCGATAAAGAAGTACCTCGAGTCGCTGGAGAAGTACGTCGCGCGCGGCGGCTACATACCGTTCTGCGACCACCGCTGCCCGCCCAACGTCAAGCCCGCGGACTACCTGTACTACCTCGATCTGAAGGAAAAGATGTTCGGCATGAAGTGACGAACGCGGGCGCCCGTCGGCCATGTGGCCGGTGGGCGCTCAAACCGTTGGCAAAGCTCTGCCTGCTGGGCAGCGTGTTTACAATGAATGACACTTTGAAATTGTATCCGGGCGATGCTGCAAAACATGTTTGCCATAAAGCGGGCACTCCTGGGAAATTGCATGTCGTATTGGCTGATATTGCATATAGTCGGGAAAGTAGTAAGCAATGTGCTTTGTCAATGAACTGGGCGCCCGTCGGCCATGTGGCCGGCGGGCGCTTTTGCTTGCGGCGGCGCGGGAGGCAGGCGCATCGGGGAACGAGGCAAGGCTGCAGGACGCCGCGCACAACCGGCGAGCGCCTTTGCATGCGGCGGCGCGGGAGGTAGGCGCATCGGGGAACGAGGCAAGGCTGCAGGACGCCGCGCACAACCGGCGAGCGCCTTGCATGCGGCGGCACAGTAGGCATGTGCATTGGAACGAGGCAAGGTTGCAGCACGCCGCGCACAGCCTGCGGGCGCCTTTGCATGCGGCGGCGCGGGCGCCGGTTTGCCGCGCGATCGGCCGATCAAATGCGGTCGCTGTTCGCATGTGATTGCATGCCGTGAGCAACTGCGCCGCGCCTTGCCGCGCGGCGCAAACGCGTGCGCCCCGCAATGAGCAGTTTGCGCCGCGCGCGCCGGCAGTGCATCCTCATATTCGCATAAAATGCCCAAAAATTTCTCAGAATAACCCGAGCGCACTTTTACACGGCGCGCGCGCGTGGTACAATAGTGGGCAGAATCAACCTTGCGGAGGCGCGGATGATGAGATACCCGGTCAAGATAGCGGCCGCGATGGGCGCGTATTACTCGGTCACGGCGGTCTACCAGAACTACATTTCCAAATACCTGGGCGCCAGGGGCTTGAACGACGTAGAGATAGGCATACTGATGGCTGCGCCGCCGATGATGTCGCTGATCGCGCAGCCGATATGGGGCACGCTGGGCGATCGCGCGCGCAGCAAGAACGCCGTGTTCCGGCTGATGTACGTGATGTCGGCGGCGCTGCTGCTGAGCTACCTCATCAGCTCGTCGTTCTGGTACCTGATGATAATGGTGCTGGCGTATTCGTTCTTCTTCACGGCGCTGCAGCCCATGAACGACACGATAGTGCTGGAGGCGCTGGACGGCGAGCCGTTTGGGCCGGTGCGCATGGCGGGCACGGTCGCGTTTGCGATAATATCGCCGCTGGCGGGCGCCATAATCGGCGACAACTGGGATCTGTCGATCTGGATGTCGGGCGGGCTGCTGCTGGTGGCGGCGCTGGTCACGTTCCTGCTGCCCAACGTGGCCGGCCACCAGAGCGAGCGCGGCCGCCAGCAGATGAAGTTCACCGAGCTGTTCAAGCAGAAGGAGCTGCTGCTGCTGCTGGGGTTCGTGACGCCGCTGCAGATATCGATGGGCTACTTCTACACCTACTTCGGGCTGCACTTTACCGAGCTGCAGGGCGCCAACTCCGCGCTGCTGGGGCTGTGCTATACGATCTCGTCGCTGGCCGAGGTGCCGTTCCTGCTTATGTCGGGGCGGCTGTACAAGCGCTTTGGCGCGGGCAAGCTGCTGATAAGCGCGGGCGTGTCGGTCACGATACGCTGGCTGCTGCTGGGCAGCCTGACCAACGTGTACGCGGTCATGGCCACACAGCTGTTCCACGGCTGGGGGTTCATAGTGATGACGGTCACTATGGCGTACTACGTAAACGACCACGTGCCGGACGAGCTCAAGGCGTCGGGCCAGATGCTGCTGGGCGTGGTGGGCTTCGGCGTGGCGCGCGTGATAGGCAACCTGGGCGGGGCGCTGTGCATCAACTGGTTCGGGCGGCAGGGCACGTTCTTCGTGTCGGCGGCGATATCGGGGCTGGCAGTGCTGCTGTACATGACGCGATACCTGGGGCGCGGGCGCGCGGCCGGGCGCGCGGGCGAGTGACGCGGCGGGCAGAATTTAACCTTGCGCCGCCTTGTTAAGCACAGCGCGCTGTGATATAATCATTAAGGTGCGCATAAAGCGCCAATACACACCTGCCGGCGCGCCGGGCGCATGTGCCGCGAGGAGCGGTGCTCCCGGCAAGGGGCCGTCAGGGTGGCAAAACAAAAGGAGGATCATCCAATGGCTGTCATATCCATGAAGCAACTGCTCGAAGCCGGCGTGCACTTCGGTCATCAGACCCGCCGCTGGAACCCCAAGATGGCGCAGTACATATTCACCGAGCGCAACGGCA
>CAWVGT010000221.1:0-3237 GCA_963928645.1 Candidatus Fimadaptatus sp. | reverse complement strand
CGGTCGACGGCTCCTTGGCGCCGGTCACGAACACCATGCCGGCCTCGGTCGCGTCGGCCTCGGGATCGGTGCGGCCCTTGAGCCGATACCGGAGCGTGAAGTTGAACGTATACGTGCCGTTGCTCAGCGTGGGCTTGATCTTCACGTTGAACTTGAACGGCTGCTGCTGCATCTCCTCATAGCTGCGGATTATTATGCGCTGCAGCGACTCGTCGACGACGAACGGATACGGATCGGCCGCTACCTCGGGCTGCACTTCTATGTAGTCCACGTAGTCGTAGAACGCCGGGTCGGTGTAGTTGATGCGGCTGCCGTCGTAGCCCGCAAACTCCACGTCCAGGTTGAGCGTTATGTCCTCGCCGATCTGGGCGTCGGCGCTGGGCACCTGCTTGAAGCGCACATAGCCGGTCGCGGGCACGGGCGCCTCGGTCGCGCCCGGGTCGAGCGTCGCATCCGGATCGAGCGTCGCGCCCGGCTCCAGCGTGGGCAGCTCGCCCGGCGTGGGCACCGGCGTGACCGAGGGCAGCACGCCCACGCTGACCAGCGCCGACTGCGCGCTCTTTTCGACGTACTCGAGCAGCGCGGTGGCGTACGCGGCGATGCGGTGCGTGCCGGGGTCGTATATGCGGTACACGCAGGTCCAGCGCTTGCGGCTGGTCATCTCCTCGCAGGTGACCGAGTCGACGTAGGTCAGCGGCTGGCCGCTCTCGTCGACCAGCGTGACCGACGTGACGCTCAGGTCGGTGTCCACGACCAGCTTCAGCTGATCGCCGGCATGGCCGCTTGCGTCCATGGAGTAGACCTGCACCGTGGGCGGCGCGTATGCGGTTATCACGTCCTGGGCGTCGTGCTCGGTATAGTCGCGCCACTCGAGCAGCTGCCCGTCGGCGTACAGCCGCCACATCAGCTGGAACGGCCCGGCCTGCTGCGGTATGTATGCGAACTGCCAGCCCAGCAGCTCCTCGTTCCAGGTCATGCGCGGTATCTGCAGGTACGGATCGGGATAGCCGTCGGTGCATGCCAGCAGCACCGGGTGGTCGGGATCGTCGACCGGCGTCGCGGGGTCGTATACCGCCAGCACGCTGTCGCGGCTCAGCCCGATTATAGTGTACATCACCGGCATGCCCGTCCACACCTGGTGGCGGTCGGTCAGTATCTGCATCCGCTCCGGGAACGGGAACGGCGTGGCGGTCGGGGCCGCGCTGGGCGTCGCGCCGGGCTGGGTCGCCGCGGGCTGGGTCGCCGCGGGCTGGGTCGTCGCGGGCTGGGTCGTCGCGGGCGTGGACTGGGGCGCGGCGGTCGCGGCGCCGTCCCCTGAGCCGTCCGGATCGGGCTCCGACTGCGGCGCGGCCTGGGTCGGCGCCTCAGGCGCGGGTTCGTTTTGCGGCGCGGCCTCGGACGTCGATTCAACGGACGCGGGCTCGCCCTGCGGCGCGACCTCGGACGATGACTCGACGGACGCGGGCTCGCCCTGCGGCGCGACCTCGGACGTAGACTCGACGGACGCGAGCTCGCCCTGCCCGTGCGCGAGCCCGGGCGTCGCGCCGAACATGGCCAGTGCCATGCACAGCGCGCATATCACCGATACTATTCTCCTGGATGCCATTTGACTGCCTCCTCGCGCCACTTGCGCGCTTTTTTTCGAAATGGGTATCGCGCCGGCGCTCAGGCCGGTGCGCCTCGGCCGCGTCGGGCTGCGGACTATGTCGCTGCTCACATCGGCGCTCCACTCGCCGAATTGGGGGCGCTCGCCTTGGTTTTGGATTCGCCGTCCGCCGGGGGTTCAGTTGCCGGCTTGGGCGCTTTGGTTGCGGCTTCGCCGTCCGCCGGGGGTTCAGTTGCCGGTTCGGGCGCTTTGGTTTCTATTTCGCCGTCCGCCGGGGGTTCAGCTGCCGGCTCGGGCGCTTTGGTTGCGGCTTCGCCGTCCGCCGGGGGTTCAGCTGCCGGTTCGGGCGCTTTGGTTGCGGCTGCCGCGCCATCCGCCGGCGCTCCACCTGCCGGCTCGGGCGCGCCCGCCCGGGTCGATTCCGCCTCCGCCACGCCTTCCCGGGCGGCCAGCTTCGCCGCGCGCCGCCGCGCCAGCCAGCCCTGCCGCCGCGGCTGCGCCTGCGCCCGGGGCTGCGCCACGGGCTCCCAGTCCTGGCCCGAGTCCTCGGGCGGCTTTATCTCGTCGGGGGCGGGATTGAGCGAGTTCTCTATCACGCAGCCATCCAGCAGCCGTATCACATGATCGGCATAGCGCGACATCTCAGGATCGTGCGTGACCACGATCAGCGTCGCGCCGCGCTCGCGCACGCAGTCCACCATCAGCTTGAGCGCCCGCGCGCTGGTCTTTACGTCCAGGTTGCCGGTGGGCTCGTCGGCGAATATGATCTGCGGATTGGTTATCAGCGCGCGCGCTATGCCCACGCGCTGCTGCTCGCCGCCCGACATCTTGTTGGGCGTGTGGTGCATGCGGTGCTTGAGCCCGACCGACTGTATCATGCGGCGCGCGCGCTTTTCGCGCACCCGGCGCGGCACGCCCCGATACGTCAGCGGCATGGCCACGTTGTCCAGCGCGTCGTAGGACGGAAACAGGTTGTACGACTGGAACACGAATCCCACGTGCCGCAGCCGGAACGCCACCAGCTCGTCCTCGCTCATGCGCTCTATGTGCCGGCCCAGTATCACTATCTGGCCGCGCGTGGGGTGATCCAGCCCCGCCAGCATGTTCAGCAGCGTCGACTTGCCCGAGCCCGAGCGCCCGATTATCGTGCAGAACTCGCCCGGCATTATCTCAAAGCTCACGTCCTTGAGCGCGTCGGTGCGGCTCGCGCCCTCGCGGAACGTCTTGCGCACGTTTACAACGCGTATTATCGGGCCCTGTGCCCTGTCCGCCCGTTCAGCCATATGTCCGCCTCCTGTCCGGCGGCGCGCGCCGCCTCTTGTATGACGTATCCGGCGCGCGATATGTTTCCGCTTTTTGCCTTGCGCGCTTAAATTATAAACCGGGCGCGGCATACAAAGGCCGCGCGGGGGATATACTCCCGCGCCTCCCCAGGCCGCTGACAAAGCCGGACAGCTGGACGGCGGGTTTATTCCAAATAGGTCTGTTGAAACAGCGCTTGGGCGATGCTGCGAAAACCCTCCGATATAGGCGGCATTATGTTTGGATTTGCATGTTCTGACGGCTGCTGTTGCACGTCCGGCCAAGCAGGCCGTGTGCAGCATACTTTGTCAATAGACTGAGGCGGCGCG
>CAWVGT010000220.1:0-3416 GCA_963928645.1 Candidatus Fimadaptatus sp. | reverse complement strand
GTACATACTGTGTATGCACGGCTGGGGCGGCAACATGGACAGCTTCAAGCCGCTCACGCGCGACCTGAGCGCGATACCGGGCGCGGCGCGGCTGATAGCGGTCGACTTCCCGGGCCACGGGCGCAGCCCCGAGCCGGATGGCGTGTGGCATGTGGACGAGTTTAAGGCGCAGATACTGGCGCTGCTGGACGAGATAGGCGCACAGCGCGTGGACATAGTGGCCCACTCGTTCGGCGGGCGGGTCGCGCTGATGCTGGCGGCCGAGAACCCGGAGCGCGTGGGGCGGATGGTGCTGACCGGCTGCGCGGGGCTGCTGCCCCGGCGCTCGGGCGGTGTGCAGCTCAAGCAGGCGGTGTTCAGCGCGCTCAAGGCGGGCTATGAGAGCAAGCCGGTGCAGAAGCTGCTGGGCAAAAGCGCCGACAAGCTGACCAGCGCGCTGCAATCCAGACTGGGCTCGGCGGACTACCGCGCGCTGTCGGGCGACATGCGCAAGACCTTCGTGCAGGTGATAAACCAGGACCTGGAGTGGTGCCTGCCCAAAATACAGGCCTCTACGCTGCTGTTCTGGGGCGAGAACGACACCGCCACGCCGCTGTGGATGGGCCAGACGATGGAAAAGCAGATCCCCGACGCCGGGCTGGTCGTTATGCCGGGCGCCACCCACTTTGCCTACCTTGAGCGGTATCCTAACTTTCTGGCGGTAGTGCGCCAGTTTTTACAGGTTTGACGCCGGCGCCCGGGCGGCGTTAACGCGCGCGCGCTTGCCAAACGCGCTTAGGCGTGGTATGCTTAACCGGTTAATGCGACATACCACCGCGCGCGTCGAGCGCGCCATAACGCGGGCGGGCCGGGCGCGGCCCCTGCCCGGAGCCTGAGGGGGCATCAGATGTTGGTAAGTGTGATATGCTGGGCGCTGATAACGCTTGGATGTTTGTTGGGCGCGAGGTACTTTGTGCACATGCTGCAGCTGGAGAGCTACCAGCTGGACGGCTACATGCGCTGGCTCAAGGCGCGCGGCGTGCGGCACTGGCTGTCGTACGTCGCGGGCGGCGTGCTGTTTGGCGCGCTGGACATAGTGGTGCGGCAGCTGATGCGCGGCCAGCCGGAGGCGGCTGCGGGCGGCGCGGCGGTCAGCATAGCGGCGGTGTTCGCGCTGACGGCGTTCATGCACATGAAGGCGCTGGCGGCGCAGTCGCAGAAGAAGCCGCTGGCGTTCACGCCCCGGGTCAAGCGGCTGTTTGGCTATCTGGGCGGGGTGTTTGCGCTGCTGGCGGCGGTGTGCGTGCTGCTGGGGGTGGGGTATCTGCTGTATGCGCTGCTGCCGGTGGCGGTTATGGCGGGCGCGTACGCGGCGCAGCCCGGCGAGCAGCACATAAACAACGGCTACTTCAGGGACGCGCAGCGCCGGCTGGCCGAGCGGCCTGAGCTGATACGCATAGGCATAACCGGCAGCTACGGCAAGACCAGCACCAAGTTCACGCTCAAGACGCTGCTGGACGAGAAGTACAACGTGCTGGCGACGCCCTCGAGCTTCAATACGCCGATGGGCGTGACGCGCGTGATCCGCGAGCAGCTCAGGCCCGAGCACGAGGTGTTCCTGGCCGAGATGGGCGCGCGGCACGTGGGCGACATAAAGGAGATGTGCGAGCTGGTGCACCCGACGATAGGCGTGATGACGTCGATCGGGCCGCAGCACCTGGAGACGTTTGGCTCGATAGAGAACGTGGCCGCGACCAAGAACGAGCTGATAGAGGCGCTGCCCGCCGACGGCAAGGCGTTCTTCGCGGCGGACGGGGCCTGGCTCGACAAGCTGTACGCGCGCGCCGGCTGCGAAAAGTACCGCGCGGGGCTCACGCGCGACAAGATGTACATGCGCGCCGAGGGGCTGGCGGTCGGGCCGGAGGGCTCGAGCTTCACGCTGGTGTGCGAGGACGGCGGGCGGATAGAGTGCCGCACGCGGCTGCTGGGCCGGCACAATATCCAGAACATAACGCTGTCGGCGGCGGTGGCGCACCGGCTGGGCGTGACGATGGAGCAGCTGGCCAGCGGCATAGCCAAGCTCGAACCCGTGCCGCATCGGCTGCAGATAATCCCGGGCGCGGCCGGCAAGATAGTGATAGACGACGCGTTCAACTCGAACCCCGCGGGCGCGGCGGCCGCGATGGACGTGCTGGCGTCGTTTGAGGGGCTCAGGTGCGTGGTCACGCCGGGCATGGTCGAGCTGGGCGAGCGCGAATACGAGCTCAACTGCGAGTTCGGGCGGCAGATGGCGCGCGCGTGCGAGGCGGTGGTGCTGCTGGGGCGCAAGCGCTCCGAGCCGATGCGCCAGGGCCTGCTCGAGGCCGGGTTCAACGAAAAGAACATATTCGTCGTGGACAGCCTGAACGCGGCGATGCCGATACTGGGCGCGCTGGGCGCCGACGTCACGCTGTTTGAAAACGACCTGCCCGACAACTACGCCGAGTGAGCGCCGGGCATATGGGGCGGGCGCGGCCCGCGATATGCGATTTGGAGGATGGTTTGATATGAAGCTGAGGGTTGCGGTGATATACGGCTCCCGCACTTGCGAGCATGACGTGTCGATTGTGTCCGCGCTGCAGGCGATGGACAACCTGGACAAGAATGAGTACGACGTGGTGCCGGTGTACATAGCGCGCGACGGCCAGTGGTATACCGGGCCGCAGCTGCGCAACATAGCGTTTTACAGCGCGTTCAGGCCGCAGCTGGTCAATCACGTCGCGCCGGTCATGAGCGGCGACGGCAAGCTCACGCTGCTGCCGGTTTCGTCGATCGCGCCGCACGGCTTTAAGGGCATGCTGAAGGTGCTGATGAGCAACATGAACCTGGGCGAGGACACCGCCGAGAAGTGCGACGTGGTGCTGCCGGTCATGCACGGCATGAACGGCGAGGACGGCACGCTGCAGGGCATGCTGGAGCTGTTCAACGTGCCGTACACGTCCTCGGGCGTGCTGGGCAGCGCGCTGGGCATGGACAAGATCGCTATGAAGCAGTTCTTCCGGGGCTGCGGGCTGCCGGTGGTGGACGGCATGTGGTTCAGCCGCGCCGAGTGGCAGGAGAACCGCGACGGCGTGCTGGCGCGCGTCGAGGCGTCGTGCCGGTATCCGATGTACGTAAAGCCGGCCAACCTGGGTTCGTCGATAGGCATATCGCGCGCGACCGACCGCGCCTCGCTCATCACGGCGATAGAGACCGCGGTCGAATACGACCGGCGCATACTGGTCGAGCGCGGCATAGAAAAGCCGGTCGAGATCAACTGCTCGGCGCTGAGGATAAAGGGCGAGGTGCGCGCCTCGCTGTGCGAAATGCCCGCGTCGTGGGAGGAGTTTTTGACGTTTGACGACAAGTACCTGCGCGGCTCCAAGTCGGGCAAGGGCCAGGGCATGGAGTCGCTGGCG
>CAWVGT010000219.1:0-17317 GCA_963928645.1 Candidatus Fimadaptatus sp. | reverse complement strand
TATGCACCCAGCCGGGAGCATAGCGCCGTTTGTTGTCAGCAGCCCGTTTCACGGTCTGCGTGTAGTTCCTTGTAAACTGACCTAATGTGCGGAATAGGCAATGATCGTTGCAACAAGCACTGAGCCATCCGCACAAGCACAGCTTTGTCAATAAACCGTGGCGCATGCCGCGTCGCTCAACCCGGCACGCGCCACAGACCGTTGACAAAGCCCTGACTGTCGTATGCCGCCGGTTTCTCAAAAACTCGCTTTGACTTATACGTATATCGAATTATGCAAAACAAATGTTGCGACGTAGTCTATACGACCCCAATGTGCGAAATAGGCAATGATCGTTGCAACAAGCACTGAGCCATCTGCACAAGCACAGCTTTGCAAATAAACCGTGGCGCATGCCGCGTCGCTCAACCCGGCATGCGCCATATCATATACATTCGCCTTGTACAATGAAGTAACGGTCACTACAAACCCTTACCGCCTTGCCACACCAGTCAAAGCCCAACTCAGGCTCACTGCGCCATGCTCCGCCGTGCCCGGACTTCAGCGCTCACCCGACCAGGCAATCGTAGATCACGCGCTTTATCTGCGCGCGCACCGGGTGCGGGTCGATATCGATCCGCGATATCAGATAGAGCACGATCAGGTTGTTGGTCGGATCGGCCATGAAGTAAGTGCCGGCCCAGCCGTCCCAGCCGAACTCGCCCGGCGCGCCCACGCCGCACAGCACCGGATCCACGTCATCGGGCCGCGTCAGCACGCGCAGCAGATTGCCATAGGTGAACCCGCGCAGTTGAGCCCAATCAAACGTGCGCTGTTGTGCGGGGGTCAGCCTTGCACTGTGCATGAACGCGCAGGTCTCGGGCTTGAGCAGCCTGCGCCCGTCCAGTTCGCCGCCGTTGAGCAGCATGCGCGCAAAGCGCCCGTAGTCGTCCAACGTGGACGCCAGCCCCGCGCCGCCCGACTCAAACGCCGGGGGCTGCGCGAAGTCGAGTATCACCAGATGGCTGCCGGTATAGCGGCTGAGCTTGGGTGGCTGCGCGCGCCAGCGGTACATCGTCGCAAACCGGTCGCGCTTGTCCGGGGGCACGAAAAAGTCGGTGTCGCGCATGCCCAGCGGTTCAAACAGCTCCTCGCGCAGGAACTGGCCGAAGCGCCGGCCCGAGGCGACCTCTATCACCGCGCCCAGCACGTCGGCCGACGTGCCGTACTGCCAGCGCTCGCCGGGCTCGAACAGCAGCGGTATGCGGCCTATGCGCTCGCACAGCTCGAGCGTGGACCAGGCGTTGCCGGCGTGCGCGCGCTCTATGGCCTCGCCAAACAGCGCGTCCATGCGCCGGC
Source organism: Candidatus Fimadaptatus sp. (assembly GCA_963928645.1). GTDB lineage: Bacteria > Bacillota > Clostridia > Christensenellales > Aristaeellaceae > Fimadaptatus. Next base: position 15,979 of record CAWVGT010000219.1, on the reverse strand, counting down.
CGGTCTCGGTCGCGGGATCGGGGTAGCACAGGCCCGACGTCATGTTGAGCAGGTCGTCAATCGTCATGGGCCGCCGCACCGGCTGCTCTGCGCCGTCCCGCCACACGGTCTGGTGCGCGAACGCGGGCAGGTATTCGCCCACCGGCGCGTCCAGCGCCAGCGTGCCGCGCTCCAGAAGTATCATCGCGGCAGCCGAGGTTATCGGTTTGCTCATCGAGTAGAGGCGGAATATCGGGTTGTGAGGCATGGGCGTGCCGGCGTCTATGTCCAGCGCGCCGTAGCTGTGTCGGAACACCTCGCGCCCGTCCTTTATGACGCTGATCGCCGAACCGGCCAGGTCGCCGGAATCGATCTCGCGCTGTATGAGTTCGCTTATCTGGCTGTCCATTGACAAATGTATCACTCTCCAATCGCATGTTGTGCGGCGGCGAGCGCGGGCGGAGGGCAGAGCGCCTGCATAGCCGCCGCGCAGTTCGGCTAAGGCGTGAATGTACCGGCGCATGTCCGGGGCCCGTTGGCGCAACATTGTGCGCCTGTGCGACATGCCGCACGGCTTAAATCAAGCCGCGTGCCAATCGTTGCCGCAGCCGATAGCATTAGTTTGCTCCAACGCGGCCCGCGCTGACAACGCAGCTGCGCGACCGGGCCGCAACGCGCAGCGCCCGGGTACAGGCTGTATCAGACAACTGCGCTGCGCCACCGTCACTGCGAAATGCCTGCTCCTGCACGCTCATATATCACATACGCGCTGACACCTGCCAAAGCGCACACTCGCGCCCCGGTCATAATAGAGCTTAACTGCATGCAGCAGGCGATAGCCGCAGCACTGTCGGGATGCGCTGAAAGCATTAAGCAGGTTCACCGCAGCAAAGCCGCAGCGCCTGAGCGCCCGAGCGGCGCAGCCCTCGCCGCAGCGCTGGATCAAGCCTGTGAATGCGCCGAGAAGTCGTTGCAGTTGAAGCAGCATATGCCATGCAGGTTTGCGCCTCATATCTGCTCGTCGCCTGCCGGGGGGCACAGTAGCGCCGCGCGCTGTTCATGCGTTTACCGTTACGTGAACATATCCGTATCGCCATTGCGCCAGACCTGCCGGCTGCTCGGCCATAACAAGCCGTTTGCAGCCACGGCTGAGCGCTGTCGCGCGCGATCATCGCCGCGCGTCCCGACATCGCAGGCTGTCAACCCCAACGCGCCCGCGCAGTACTCAGACCACCCTGGTGCGCACGCCGGCCCGGAGCGCATGGCGCGCACCGTCCACGTCGACTTCGCAGTCGCGCCCGGCCGTGAGCCAGGCCTCGGTCAGCGCGCCGTCGCGCCAGGCCAGGTCGCAGGTTATGTCGCCGCGCGCGCGCAGGCCGTGCGCCGCGCCGCTGTGCCAGCTCGTAGGCAGCGCGGGCAGCAGCCGCAGCCGGCCCTCGTGGCTCTGCAGCAGCATCTCGGCAATGCCCGCGATCGAGCCGAAGTTGCCGTCGATCTGGAACGGCGGATGGTTGTCCAGCAGGCTGTCCAGCGTGGACTTGGCCAGCAGCGCCTGTACGTTGTCGCCGGCCCTGTCGCCGTCGAGCAGCCGCGCCCACATGCAGATTATCCACGCGCGGCTCCAGCCGGTGTGGCCGCCGCCGTGGCTGAGCCGGCGCTCGAGCGTGGCGCGCGCGGCCTGCATAAGCTCGGGCCTGTCGGGCGTTATATCGCATCCGGGGTAGAGGCCGAACAGGTGGGATATGTGGCGATGGCCGATCTCGAACTCCTCATATTCCTCGGGCCATTCGAGTATCGTGCCGCCGCGGCCTATCGTCGTGGGGCGCAGGCGGGCGCGCGTCGCGGCGTACCTGCCGCCGTCGCGCCCGGTCAGGCGGCAGCACTCCTCGGCGGCGGTGAACAGCTCGCGCAGTATCTGGCTGTCCATGGTGCAGCCCACGCAGAGCCGGCCCATCTCGCCCGAGGGCAGTATGTACGTGTTCTCGGGCGACACGGTCGGGTTTTCGACCAGGAAGCCGTCCCTGTCGGGCTCGAGCGTATCGCAGAAGAAGTCGGCCGCGCCGCAGATCAGGTCGGCGTCGTCGCTCAGATGCGCCGCGTCGCCGTCGTACAGATAGCGCTCCCACAGGCTCAGGCACAGCCAGGCCGCGCCGTTTTGCCAGAACGCGGCGCTGGGCACGATGTCCTGAGGCGCGCAGTCGCCCCATATATCGGTGTTGTGGTGGGCCATCCAGCCGCCCGCGCCGTACATGTCGCGCGCTACGCGCTCGCCGTGGGGCTTCATGCGGCGCAGGTGGGTCTCCAGCGGCTCGAGCAGCTCGGGCAGGTTGCAGCACTGGCAGGGCCAGTAGTTCATCTCGGTGTTGATGTTGATCGTGTACTTGCTGTCCCAGGCGGGGGTCATGTCCTGGTTCCATATGCCCTGCAGGTTGGCGGGCAGGCTGCCGGGGCGGCTGCAGGAGGTCAGCAGGTAGCGCCCGAACGCGAAGTAGGCGTTTATCAGGCCCGCGTCGAAGCCGCCGTCGCGCAGCCGCGCCAGGCGCTGATCGGTGGGCAGCGCGTCCAGCGCGGGATCGGACTCCAGCGCCAGCTCGCAGCGGCCCAATATCGGCGCGACGTCGGCGACGTGGTTGGCGAGCAGCGCGTCGTAGCCGCGCGCCTGAGCGGCGTTCAGCCGGGAATACACTTCGCGCAGCGGGTCGTCATGGCGGAAGTCGGTCGCGGCGGCGAGCAGCAGCACGGTATCCTCGCCGCACAGCAGCGTCTCGCCTATGCGGCGCACGTCGCCGCCCAGCGCGCGCACGGCCACGGCATAACATATGCCGTCGGCGCTGGTGCGGCCGGTCAGCGCGAGCGTGTTGGAGTCGGGCATTATCGAGTTGTGCATGTACGCGCCGCGGCTGAGCACCGCGCGGAAGCGCTCGCCGGTGCAGCGCAGAGCCATGACGCGGTCGGGATAGGATATGAACGCCTCGCGGCGCACGCTGTGTCCGGCCTTTGAGTACTCTACCGAGTACACGGCGCGCTTCAGGTCGAGCGCGCGGCGGTAGTCGGCGTATTCGCCGTCGAATCTGCGCATGTCGGGCACGCGGCTCAGGTCGCGCTTGGACTGCAGGCACTGCGCGTCGCCGTCCGCGCCCAGATAGAGCAGCAGGTCGCACAGCGGCTCGTAGTGGCGCTGCTTGTCGGGGCAGCCGGCCAGGCCCATCTCACTGAGCCGGGTGGCCTCGGTTATGCGCCCCTCGCGCAGCAGATGACGCACCTCGGGCAGCGTGGCGCGCGCGTCGGGGTTGGCGCGGTCGCGGAAGTCGCCTGACCAGACGCTGTCCTCGTTGAGCTGCATGCGGTCCAGCACGGTGCCTCCGAACATCATTGCGCCCAGAAAGCCGTTGCCCAGCGGCAGCGCGTCGTTCCAGGTGCGGGCGGGCGCGGAGTAGAATATATCCATATGGCGCACCTCCAATCGGCAGAACTAAAACGTTTCGCGTATATCATAATCGATTTGCCGCGATAAGTCAACAGCGCGTTAACCAAAGGCGCAAATTCGTGCGCCCGGCCATGAAATGGCGGTTCATTGCGTTCGAATTGACGGAAGTTTGAACCCAATATATACATGACGCCCTCGCCCTGGCAACGCTGGCGCGCGTCTGGTTGCGGCAGTTGGAGTGCTGCGCACAATGTGGGGCAGTCGCCTGCGCGTGAGCCTGTTGACCGGCAGACGGGAGCGCAAACGACGCAGCGCCCGCGCAGGTGGAATAAGCAGCCGGCTCATATGTGCAAGGCTGCGGGCAAGGTGGCGGCAACACAAGACAACGATATGATGGTGCGATGGACAATGAGTACCCTCAAATCACAAACAGAGCGTGCGCCAACTAATGCTGTCAGCCTGCTATATAATGAAGGCGAAGCATTCGGATACAGGCCTGGCCGAACCGCAGCAGAGCCATTTCACCCACATGACTGTGTCGTCATCCCATCGAAGCATTGCGAGCCATACCGCCTTGCGCAGCGCGCCGACCGGCATTCCGGGCCCGCAACGCCCGCAGGCGGGCTCGGCGCGCCAAAGCGCAACAGAACAACCCCACTGCGATTGACACGGCGCGCGCAAAGGAGTACAATAAGTGAAACGTTACGCATAAGCGTGGAGGAATGCGACATGATAGTTACGATAACCATGAACGCGGCGATAGACAAGATGTACGCGGTCAAGCGCAACGCGCCGGGCGAGGTGCTGCGGGTGGACGAGTGCGTGGCCACGCCAGGCGGCAAGGGGCTGAACGTGGCGCGGGTGATAGCGGCGATGGGCGAGCGCAGCCTGGCGACCGGGCTGCTGGGCGGGCACTCGGGCCGCTGGGTGCAGGAGGCGCTGAGCGCGCAGGGTATAGCGCACGACTTCGAGCACGTGCCGGGCGAGACGCGCACCTGCATAAACATAGTCGAGCCGGACGGCCGGCAGACCGAGTTCCTGGAGCCGGGCTTCGAGGTCGGCGGCGCGGAGCTGAGCGCGTTCGAGGCGCGTTTGGAGCGGCTGCTGGGTGAGTGCGACATGGCGACGATATCGGGCAGCGTGCCGCGGGGCGTGCCGGCGGACTACTACGCGCGCATAATCGAGCTGGCGCGGCGGCTGGGCAAGCCAGTATTGCTGGACAGCAGCGGCGCGCTGCTGGCCAGCGGCGTGGCGGCGCGGCCCGCGCTGATAAAGCCCAATACCGACGAGATTGCGCAGCTGCTGGGCCATCCGGTCGCGCGCGCGGATGCGCTGGAGGCGGCGCGCGCGCTGCACGGGCGCGGCATAGGGTACGTGGTGATATCGATGGGCAAGTCGGGCTCGCTGATGGTGTGCGACACGGGCGCGTTCCGGGCGAAGCCGCCCGAGATAGAGGCCGTGAGCGCGACCGGCTGCGGCGACTCAATGATAGCGGGCCTGGCGATATCGCTGCTGCGCGGCTATGGCCCCGAGGATATGCTGCGCTATGCCACGGCGGTGTCGGCGGCCAACGCGCTTGAGAAGGGCACGGGCTGCGTGGTGCGCTCCAAGGCCGAGGCGCTGCTGGAGCGGGTACAGGTAGAGCGCGTGGGCTGAGCGCGGCGAGCGCCAGAATGACGCGGCCCCTGCCGTGCGGATACGTCGTCCGCGCGGCAGGGGCCGCTTGTCATTTGGTTACTTTGGCACGGCCATGTTCAAGCCCATTGTGCGTGCCAATTGGGCTGATGGGCGTCATGCGGTTGGAATATCGCTAATGCACTTGCGCGCATGCACAGCTGTGCATCTCAGTCAACCATGCTAACCATATGATCGTAGCCATATATCACATCGGCATTTTGAGCATGGCAATATCCATGCAAAGCCAAATCGTCATTCCAGGAGCAAGGATATAAGACCGATGAGCATCCCGCGGGCAGAATATCGAAAAGTCGCCCGCAGCATGTGCGGCTGCGTGCCTTCGCAAACCGCGCTACCTGCACAGCGGTGACGATATGTCATGCCAACACTTTGAACACAGCCATCTCCACACGGGCCCAACCTTCAGCCCGGGCGCAAACACGTTAGGCCGATGAGCGTCATGCGCCAACATATCGCAAAACCGCACGCATGTACAACCGCGCGCCTGCGCAAACTGCACCTTCCGCACAGCTGTGGCGAGATGTCATGCCAACACTTAACACAGCCATCTCCACACGGGCCCAACATCCAGTCCGGGCGCAAGCACGTTAGGCCAACGAGCATAATGCGCCAGCATATCGCAAAACCGCACGCATGTACAACCGCGCGCCTGCGCAAACCGCACCACACGCACAGCAGCTATAATACATAAAATCAGCACCTTAAACACAGCCATCTCCACACAGGCTCCAGCCTTCAGCCCGGGCGCAAGCACGTTAGGCCGATGAGCGTCCTGCGGCAGGAATATCGCAAAGTCGCCCGCACGCATATACAGCCGCGCGCCCTCGTCAACCGCGCCATCGCGCAAAAACTCTATGTCTCGCGCAGCGTCGTAGCCCGCGTCTGGCGCAAGCTGTGCTATGTCGCAGCAGCCTATCACCTGCCGCCCGGCGAGCACGAACTGTATGTCTATGTATCGACGGTGCGCCTCCCAGCGCGCGTCGGCCCAGTCGACGAGCGCGTTGCGCTGCACCAGTACGTACAGCTCATCGCCCTGCAGCGCGTGCCGCCCGGGCGCGAGGCGCTTAAGTGCGCCGCTGCGCGCCAGCTCCAGCGCGCGCGCAATCCGGGGAGAAAGCGCCATATACTGTGCGGCGTTTCGAATATTGTCCTTTATCATCGCGCTAGCTCCTTCTGCGCGCCCGGCGCGGCGCTCACACGCCCAGCCTGCGCCCGACCTCGCGCAGTATGTCGCACGCGGGCGCGGGTATGCGGCCCAGGTAGTCGGGCCCCACGTTGAGCAGGTAGTTGATGCCGCGCGCGTTCAAGTGACTTTTGAGCTCGAGCACGCGCTCGGGCGACTTCCAGTTGTCGTCGAACGCCTTGTAGCCCCAGGTGTCGTTGAGCGTGCACGGCGCTTCGTATAGCGCCTGCTTGTAGTCGGCGGGTATCTCGTTGTCGCCGGTGGACGAGTAGTCGCCCAGCCCGTTGCCCACGCGCGAGTTGATCAGGCAGTTGGGCTGATAGCGGTGCACCAGCTCGACCAGCTCCCGGCTCTGCGCGGCACTGATGGTGCGCGGCGTGTCGAACCATATCAGGCACAGGTCGCCATAGCCGGTCAGCAGCTCGGTCACCTGGGGCTTGATCTTGCTCTCAAAGCACTGCGCATAGTCCTTGTGGGCGTTGTCGGGGAAGTCCCAGTCGTTGGTCCACACGCCCGCGCCGCCGCACCAGGTGCGCCCCGCGGTGTAGCCGCCGCCGTTGGGCTCGGACCAGTCCAGATCCTGCGAGTAGTACAGCCCCAGCCGCACGCCGTGGCGCGCGCACGCGTTGGCCAGCTCGTATATCACGTCGCGCCCGAACGGCGTGGCGTCGACTATGTTGAACTTGCTCACGCGGCTGTGGAACATCGCAAAGCCCTCGTGGTGCTTGGAGGTGACCACGATGTACTTCATGCCGGCGTCGGCGGCCAGCCGCACCCAGGCGTCGGCGTCGAACAGTATCGGGTTGAACGCCGCGGCCAGCGCGTGGTACTCGGCGTTGGGTATGCGGAAGTAGGCCTGCGCCCACTCGCCGATATAGGGCATGCGCCGGCCCTTCCACTCGCCCGCGGGCAGGCAGTACAGCCCCCAGTGCACCATCATGCCGAACTGCGCCTGCTTGAACCACTGCTTGGAATCCATATCTGCGCCTCCTTGTCGCGCGGCGCTCACTCGGCCAGCAGCACGGGCTTGCCGCCCCTGAACTCGAACTCGCGCCGCGAAATGAACCAGGTCTTGCCCATGCTGTCGTCGCCCTGGTAGAACAGGTGGTACCTGCCGCCGTCCTCGAACGCGAACGGGTGGCCGGATTCGCACTGGTTCCAGCTGCCGGGCGCGCCGCAGGGCAAAAACGGCTCGTCGAACAGCCGCCGGAACGTAAAGCCGTCGTCGCTGACCGCGCAGCCTATCTGCTGCGGATGGTTGTTGTACGCGCCGCCGTAGAACAGGTACACGCGCCCGCCGTATACGCACGCCGCGGGGGCCTCGATGCACTCCTGCTCCCAGGGCAGCTCGGGCGCGAGTATGCTCTGGGCGCAGCGCTGCGTCCACGCGCCGCGGCCGTAATCGCCGCCTATCGGCGCTGCGGCCACGCCCAGCTGTTGCACGCGCATGTCGGGATCGCGCGTGGCGAAGTACATTATCAGCTCGCCCCTGAACTCGATCACGTCGGCGTCGATCGCGCGGCCGCAGTTCCAGTCGCCGGTGGGCGAGAACACCGGGTTGGACGGGTCGCGCGTGAAGTTCACGCCGTCGTCCGACCAGGCGTGGCAGATCGCGTCGCGGGGGCCGTTGCCGTAGGTCTGGTAGAACATGTGCACCCGGCCGCCAAGCACTATCGCGCCGGGCGCGCACAGCCCGTTGCGCTCGCACTCGGCCTCGGGCATCAGCCGGCCCACGGGCTCAAAGTGGTCCAGATCGGCGCTGCGGGCAATGCCTATGCGCCAGGGCGCGCCCTCGCGCTCGCCGGGCAGCGAGTAGTACATGTAGTATGCGCCGCCCAGCTTCACCACGGCGGGATCCTTGGTGAACGGGCGGCCGTTTGTGATTTCGGCGTATTTCATCATAGCGGATAGCTCCTTTCGCGCGTCGACGCGTGGCGCGCCGGGCGGCGGCCGCACATCGTCTGTGGCGCAGGCGCGCGGCCGGATACGGCGGGCGCAGGGCCTGCGCGCCGGGCATGGCCGGGTCTGGGCGGCTCTGCCTGCCGCGCCTGCGTTTGCGTAAATTATATACCAGGCCCGCTGCCGCGTCAATCGTCGCCCGCCGACGATAAATTGAGCGGTTTTTTTGACAAATGGCTCGATTTGTCGGTTGCATTGGCGCGCGCTATGGTGCATAATATAGTCAACGGTAAGGTGCATTCGCAACTGCCGGATAAGCGCTGTGATAAGGAAGTATTTATATGGCTATAGATTTTACTAAGGATATTCGCACGCTGCTGGTAGCGGGCGTGGGCGCGCTGGCGACCTCGGTTGAGAAGTCGCAGGAGCTGCTGGACTCGCTGATCAAGAAGGGCGAGCTGACCGTGGACGAGGGCAAGGTGCTCAACGAAGAGCTCAAGCGCACCGCCAAGCGCGTGCACGACGAGCAGAAAGCCAAGCGCGATGAAGATGACGATGAAATAGACACCGCAAAGCTGACGACCGCCCAGAAGCGCGCGCTGCGCGACAAGCTCAACGCCGAGCTGGATGACGAAGCGGATGATTAACTCAAACACCGAACTGCCCAAAAGCCGGCCGGACGGCGCTGTGCCGTCCGGCCTTGACTTGTCTGGCGGCGCCGCGCCAGCCGACGCGCCGGCGTCCGGGCAGCGCGCGCCGCGCTCTAAGTGGCGCCGCCTGAAGCCCTGGCCGCGGCCTGAGCCGCCTGCGTCATCGGTTCGGCCCGAACAGCCGTCCGGCGAGCCGCCTGAAGGCGCGCCCGCGCCCGATGCGCCGGCGCCCGAACAGCCGTCCGGCGAGCCGCCCGAAGGCGCGCCCGCGCCCGGAACGCCGGCGCCTGAGCCGCCTGCGCCCGACGAGCCGTCCAAAGGCGCATCCGAGCCGAACGCCGAGGGGCGTGCGTTCGACCAGCGCGCGCGGCTGCGCGAGATAATAGCTGTGCTCAGCCGGCACAACATAGTGCGCGGCCTCACGCCCGAGAAGCTGCGGCTGATACTGACCGACCTGGGCCCCACGTTTGTAAAGCTGGGCCAGATAATGTCGGCGCGGCCCGACATGATACCCAAGGCGTACTGCGACGAGCTCGAGAAGCTCTGCGATGACGTGCAGCCGATGGAATTCGACGAGGTGCGCCATGTGATAGAAAATTCGCTGGGCATGACGCTTGAGCAGGTGTTCAGCGAGTTCGAGCGCGAGCCGCTGGGCGCGGCGTCGATAGCGCAGGCGCACCGGGCGCGGTTGGTAGGCGGCGAGCGCGTCGTGGTCAAGGTACAGCGCGAGGGCATACACGACATGATGGAGCAGGACATAGCGCTGATGCGGCATGCGGCGGGCCTGCTCAAGCTGGGCACCGGCGACACGGTCGATTTGAACGTGGTGCTGGACGAGATGTGGGTGGCCTCGCAGGAGGAGATGGACTTCCTGACCGAGGCGGCCAACGGCGAGAAGTTCTATCGGTTCAACAAGGACGTAAAGTACGTGACCTGCCCGCGCGTGCACCGCAACCTGACCACGCGCAATGTGCTGGTAATGGAGTACATAGACGGCTACTCCATGGCCGACCTGGAGGGCCTTAAGCGCGCCGGCTACGACCTGAGCGAGATAGGGCGCAAGCTCGCCGACAACTACATAAAGCAGATCACCGACGACGGCTTCTTCCACGCCGACCCGCACATGGGCAACCTGATGGTGCGCGACGGGCAGATAGTCTTTATCGACATGGGCATGATGGGCAGGCTGTCGGCGCGCGACCAGGCGCTGTTTACCAAGGGTATACGCGCAGTCGCGCAGCACGACGTGGAGAGCATAGCCAACGTGCTGCTTGCGATGGGCAAGAGCGAGGGCCATGTGGACAAACTCAGGCTCCAGCAGGACCTGGACGACATGCTGACCAAGTACGGCGACGCCAGCCTGGGCAGCATGGACATGGCCAAGATAATGAACGAGGGCATGGATCTGGCCAAGGCGCACCGGATAGCGATGCCGGCGGGCGTTACGATGCTGGTGCGCGGCATAAGCACGCTCGAGGGCGTGGTGGTGCGGCTGTCGCCCGAGGTGGATATTATCTCGGTCACGGCGGCGCATGTGGCGGGTTCGATGCTTGCCAACGTCAACCTGCGCAACGAGCTGGGCAAGATCGCGCTGGCCGTGATGCAGTCGAGCCGCAAGGCGCTGGATCTGCCGGCGCTTATAGCCGATACGCTGCGGCTCAACAACAAGGGCCAGTCCAAGCTGAACCTGGAGATGTCGGCCTCGGAGGAAGCCCAGCGCGGGCTCATGGATCTGGCGCTTGTGCTGGTCATGGGCCTGGTCGCGTGCGCGCTGATACTGGCCGGGGCCATTATGGCGCAGGGGCGGGCGGCTCTGCCGCCGCAGTCCGGTTGCGCGTTCGGGCTGGCCGCGGCGATATGCGTCGCGCTGGTCGTCGCGCGCTGGCGCCGCCGGCGCAGGTAGCGCGTTGGTTTTCTGTAATTTAACGTCAAGTGCGCGTCGGGATGATATATCCGGCGCGCTTTTGCCGCATTGTGGTGATATGATATGGCAGACACCATATGTAAGGGAGAAGTAGTGCATGAAGAAGATTGTGTGCGCGTGGCTGGCGTGCGCGCTGCTGCTCGGCGGCTGCGCGCTGTGCGAGGCCGAGGTCACGGCGGAATCGCTGCTGGAGGGCAACAGCCTGGGCACCTGCCTGAGCAGCGGTACGTATACTCGCGAGTACGTTGAGTATTACGATGCGCAGGGCAATGTGCGCGACTACAACGACATTATATACAAGCGGGGCGACACGGGCTACACCATGCTGCTCATCTACCCGGCAGAAAGCGGCCAGAGCGTGAGCGGCATGCTGGTGGGCGGCAACTACTACGTCAACATAGCCGACGGCGTGCCGACCTACACGCTGTACGCGCTGCGCACGTATGCGCAGGCCGGCGCCGAGCTGACGATAGGCGAGGGCGCGTACATAGCCTATCCGGCGCTCAACGACGGGCTGGAGCTGAGCGTGGCTGAAAACGGCGACTACGTGGTTACGGCGCGCATCAGCGCCGACAAGTGCGACCAGGACGTGGTGGCGGCGCACGGCCACGACGCGGCAGCGGGCGAGACGGTATACGACGAGTACACCTACGACGCCCAGACGCTTCAGCTCAAGCGCGAGCGGCTCTACTACCTGCGCGGCGACGAACAGCGCGTGTGCGAGGTGACGACGTTCGAGTACGACGCGGACGGCGCGACGTTTGAACAGTACGTGCCCACCGATGGCGCGCGCACGCTGCGCCTGGTCATAGACCCCGGTCAGAGCGACAGCGTGGAGCTGAGCTATAGCGTGACCGACAGCGGCTTTATCAACTTCATACTGGCCGAGGGCGGCGCGCTGTATGCCGACGAGCAGTGCTCGCAGCCGGTCGACGCGCAGGGCGCTGCCGAGTCGTTCACGCAGGACACGTATTACACGCTGGCGGGCTGATTGGAGGAAGTGTGCTATGGCGGATGACACAGCCAAGGGCCGCTGCGCTATAATCTGCGCCGCGCCCGAGTGCGAGCTGGACGGGCTGCGCGCGGACGACTATGTGATTGCGTGCGACGGCGGCTGTGCGCACGCGCTGCGCAGCGGCATAAAGCCAGCGCTGGCGCTGGGCGACTTCGATTCGTTCCAGGGCGAGCTGCCGGCGGACGTGCCGGTGCTGCGCGCGCCGGTGGAGAAGGACGACACCGACGCGATGCTCGCGATAAAGCTGGCGCTGGATAAGGGCTATCGCGACTTCCTGCTGCTGGGCGCGACCGGCGGCCGGCTGGATCACGAGCTGGCCAACGTGACGGCCGCGGTGTACATAGCCAATCACGGCGGGCGCTGCGAGCTGCGCTACCGGGGCGGCGTGCTGCGCGTGGTCAAGGACGGCGCGCTGAAGCTGACCGGGCTCAAGGGGCAGACGATCACCGTGCTGGCGTACAGCGACGTGGCCGAGGGCGTGACGCTGCGGGGCATGAAGTACCCGCTGAATAACTATACGCTGACCAACGGCGAGCCGCTGGGCGTGAGCAACGTAGCGCTGGAGGACGAGTGCAGCGTGGAGGTGCGCAAGGGCACGCTGCTGGTGCTCGAGGCGGGCTGGCAGTGAGCGGCTTGCGTGCGGCACGGCAACGCCATATATCAGCGTCATGCGGGCGATGGGGCGAGGAGCTCCGCGCCCGCATGGCGCTTTTTTGACTTGTGGCGCGCGATGGTGAGCCGCATACTGTTCTTGCTGCGCACCGATATTGCACATCTCCCGTTGTACGTCTATATGCCGCACACAGCATGGCTGCGCTACGATAAGCCGCGCTGCTTACTGTTGCGCGTCAATGAGCTACATACACCAGCTGTATGCCTAAGCAATGCGATAATGAGCTGTATGCTGTTAAGCTGCACGCCGCCCAACTGCGTACAGATAAACTGGGCGCTTCGGCTGCGCGACGCTAAGCCGCACTATCACCTGCCGCGTTTTGATAAACTACATACTATCAGTTGCACGCTGGTAAGCAATACTTCAATCAGCTGAGCGTAGCCCGGCAGCGCGCCAATAAGCCGCACGCCGCCCAGCTGCGTGCCGATAAGCTGAGCGTAGCCCGGCAGCGCACCAATAAGCAGCACGCCGCCCAGCTGCGTGCCGATAAGCTGAGCGTAACCCGGCAGCGCGCCAATAAGCCGCACGCCGCCTAGCTGCGTGTCTATAAGCTGAGCGCCGCTCGGCAGCATACCAATAAGCCGCACGCCGTCCAGCTGCGTGCCTATAAGCTGAGCGCCGCCTGCAGCGCGCCAATAAGCCGCACACCGCCCAACTTCGTACAGCTAAACTGGATATTTCAGCTGCGCGACGTTAAACCGCACGCCGCCCGGCTGCGCACTGATAAGCTGTGTGATACCTACTGTACACCGATAAGCCGCAAGCCCACAATCGAACACCCGCAAGCAGCGCGTCCCCCGGCGACACGCTGAAAAGCCTGCGCACGACTCAGCCGTACACAGATAAGCTGTGCGCAGAGAACCGCGTACCGCCAGGTAGCACCCCAATAAACCACCCACAGCCCAACTGCGCTCCGACAAGCCACGCACCAGCTGCGCACCGAAAAACGCTTCCATTTTAGCGCACAGAGTGCTATAATCAAATCGGTATTTTCAGGCGCTTCAAGCGCGCGGCGGCACTCGCCGTCCGCGCGACCAATCGATCAGGCGTGGCGCGCCCCGGCGCGGGCGCGACCTCGACACAGGAGGTGTGCGGATGATACCCAACGAGTGCAGCTTTGTCGTTAAGCGCTATCCCTCGCGCGGCATGATGGGGCGCGCCGCGGCGCAGGACGCGGCGCGGATAATGCGGGCGCAGCTGGAGCGCAAGAGCGCGATAAACGTGGTGTTCGCGGCGGCGCCGTCGCAGGACGAAATGCTGGCGGCGCTGCTGGAGCAGGACGTGGACTTCAGCCGAGTGCGCGCGTTTCACATGGACGAATACGTGGGCCTGCCTGCGGGCGCGCCGCAGAGCTTTGGCAATTACCTGCGCGAGCACATATTCTCCCGCGCGCCGTTCATGGAGGTCAACTACATCGACGGGCGCGCGTCGGATGCGGATTCGGAGTGCGCGCGTTACGCGGCGCTGCTGCGCCGGTACCCGCCCGATGTGGTGCTCATGGGCATAGGCGAAAACGGCCACATAGCGTTCAACGACCCGCACGTGGCCAATCTGGCCGATCCGCTTATGGTAAAGCGCGTGGAGCTTGACGAGGTGTGCCGCATGCAGCAGGTGCACGACGGCTGCTTTGCCGCGCTGGACGATGTGCCGCGCGAGGCGATTACGCTGACCGTGCCGGCGCTGACGCAGGCCGCGGCGCAGATCTGCGTGGTGCCGGCGGCGACCAAGGCGGCGGCGGTGCGCGCGACGGTGTTCGGGCCGATTTGCAGCGAGTGCCCGGCCAGCGCGCTGAGGCTGTGCCGGGATGCGCGGCTGTACCTGGACGCGGACAGCTCTGCGCTGTTGGAGCTGCCATGAGCGCGCTTATGATACGCAACTGCCGCGTGGTCACGCAGACGCGCGTGATAGAGGACGGCGCGCTGCTGATACGCGACGGCGTGATAGAGCGGGTGTTCGACGCCGGGGAGGCCGGGGCCGCGGCGTCGATAGGTGGCGAACTGCGCGTGCTCGACGCCGGGGGGCTATACGCCGCGCCGGGCTTCATAGACGCGCACGTGCACGGCGGGGGCGGGTTCGACTTCATGTGCGGCGACGCGGATTCGGTGCGCCGGGCATGCCGCGCGCACCTGGAGCACGGCACCACGTCGCTGATGGCCACCGTGTCCACGGCGGATGGCGCGGCGTTCGTGCGCGCGATGGACGCGATAGATGCGGCGCGCGCCGACACGCCGCAGATAGCCGGCATACATATCGAGGGGCCGTACTTTGCGATGTCCCAGCGCGGCGCGCAGTCGCCCCGGTTCATACGCGACCCCGATCCGGCGGAATACCGCGCGATAGCCGAGCGCTACGACTGCATACGGCGCTGGTCGGCCGCGCCGGAGCTGCCGGGCGCGCTGGATATGGCGCGCTACCTGTGCGCGCGCGGCGTGCGCATGTCGATAGGGCATTCGGACGCGCTGCTTGAGCAGGTGCTGCCGGCGTACGACGCGGGGTACGATTGCGTGACGCACCTGTACTCGTGCATGTCTACGGTCAGGCGGATAGACGCGTTCCGGCACGCGGGCATAGTCGAGGCGGCGTACCTGCTGGACGGCATGACGGTTGAGCTGATAGCCGATGGCTGTCACCTGCCGGCGAGCCTGTTGCAGCTGGCGTACCGGATAAAGGGCCCGGAGCGCATAATGCTCGTGACCGACGGAATAAGCGCGGCGGGGCAGCAGGGCATCACGGGCGAGATATACTCGCAGACCTGCGATTCGATGATCGTGATAGAGGACGGCGTGGCCAAGCTGCCGGATCGGAGCGCGTTCGCGGGCAGCGTAGCCACGGCGGACAGGCTGGTGCGCACTATGATGAAGCTGGGCGGCGCGAGCGTGGTCGACGCGGTCAAGATGATGACGGCGACGCCGGCGCGGTATCTGGGGCTGAACGACCGGGGCGCGCTTGCGGCGGGGCGACGCGCCGACATAGTGCTGTTTGACGGGGATGTGCGCGTCAGGCGGGTGCTGCTCGGGGGCGAGCAGGTGGCGTGACGCCGGCGCCCGGTCGCGCCCACGGAAGCCGGGCGCGGCCGCCGTCCTTGCCCGCGCAGCCGACCGGAGCGCGGCGGCGGGCTTGCGCGGCGCATGCGCCGGCCGATCGGGGCCGGTTCTGCATGCGCCAGCGCGGCTCGGCTCGTGGGAGGCGCACTGCAGCCGGGCGGTGCGCCGGCGTAGCTGTGCGCATCGCGGGCGTGCCGGTGCGCGATGGCATGCGCTGTCAAAAAAATCTAAATTTAGTCGGATCCGGGTATTGACAAGCGCGCCGAAAAGGTGTATACTATCTCTCGTCGCCGTGAGTGCCACCCGGAAGCATGACCCATTAGCTCAGGTGGTAGAGCACTTGACTTTTAATCAAGGTGTCCGGAGTTCGAATCTCCGATGGGTCATCAGTGGGTTATTGTTTGCGGGCGTGGCGGAATGGCAGACGCGCTAGACTTAGGATCTAGTGCCAGAGTGGCGTATGAGTTCAAGTCTCTTCGCCCGCATT
>CAWVGT010000218.1:0-5127 GCA_963928645.1 Candidatus Fimadaptatus sp. | reverse complement strand
GAGATGGCGGCACCACAGGCATACCTTGGCAAACAGCGCGGCGTCCTGCCGCTCGCCGCTTTGATTCGTCTCGGTGCGCGGCCTGCTATGCTGGCGGTATCGGGCTTGGCATGTCGACTGGCATTTCAAACCGCCGCTCTGCCGCATGTTGGTGCACGGCTGACCACATTGGCAGCTTGGTGAGATGGCGGCACCACAGGCATACCTTGGCAAACAGCGCGGCGTCCTGCCGCTCGCCGCTTTGATTCGTCTCGGCGCGCGGCCTGCTATGCCGGCGGTATCGGGCTTGGCATGTCGACCGGCACTTCGTCCTGCCGCTTTGCCGCGTGTTTGCGCGCGGCTGCCACCCTGACACCAGGCAATGCGCGCTCCGACGCCCCGCCCGGCACATCGCACCCGCCGCGCTGCGACTGACCCATTTGCGGCGCACCGTCCGCATTGACCATTTAGGAGGATATAGATGAAAGAGATCGGCATAGGCGTGATCGGCTGGGGATTCATGGGCCGCACGCACACGTTTGCGATAAAGACGATGCCGCTGCACTACGAGCTGGACTTCAAACCGCGCCTGGTGGGCGTGTGCTCGCGCCGGCTCGAGCAGGCACAGCGCGCGCGCGACGAGCAGGGCTTCGCGTTCGCGACCGACGATTACCGCCGGCTGCTGGCTGACCCGGCGATAGACGTCGTGTCGATATGCACGCCCAACGCGCTGCACGAGCGCATGGCGCTGGACGCGATAGCCGCCGGCAAGCACATTTACATAGACAAGCCCGTCGCGACCGACTACGCCGGCGCGCGCCGCATAGCCGACGCCGCCCGCACAGCCGGCGTCCGGGGCCAGGTCGCGCTCAACAACCGCTTCTTCCCCGCCACAATGAAGGCGCACGAGCTGATAACCTCGGGCCGGCTCGGGCGCGTGACTTCGTTTACCGCCGAGTACCTGCACTCGGGCTCGGTCGACCCGGAGCGCCCCGTCGGCTGGAAGCAGCGCGCGGACGCGTGCGGCGGCGGCGTGCTGCTCGACCTGGGCAGCCATGCGCTCGACCTGGTGCTGTGGATGTGCGGCGAGGCCCGCGACATATGCTGCGTGACCCAGACGCTCTACCCCTCCCGCCCCACGCCCGAGGGCGGCCGCACCAGTGCGCTGGGCGAGGACCGCGCGCTGATGACGCTGCGCCTCAAGAGCGGCGCAGTCGGCACCGTCGACGCCTCCAAGATCGCCACCGGCACCGACGACGAGCTGAACTTAAGCATATACCTCACCGGCGGCGCGATTCGCTACTCCAGCCTGACCGGCGATTACCTGGACGTGTACGACTGCGCCGCGGCCGCGGGCGGGTTCACGCATGTGCACTGCGGCGGGCGCTATCCCGCGCCGGGCGGCAGCTTCGTGCCCGCCAAGAACGCCATAGGCTGGATACGCGGCCATGTGCACTCGTACTACACCTTCCTGGACGCGATCGCCCACGGCGGCGAATGCAGCCCGTCGCTTAACGAGGGCGCGTACCTGCAGCTGGTCATGGAAAAGGCGTACCTGAGCGCCGCGGAGGGAGGCTGGATCGGCGTATGAGCGCGCTGCTTGAACATCTGGACGAGATAATGGTGGCGCTGCGCCCGCGCGAGGAGTTCCATCCGGTGCCGCCCGCCTCCGACCGCGAGGCCTGGCACGGTGTGCGCCAAAAGACCGCCGAGGCCGCCGTAAAGCGCGCCGAGGGCTGCGCGGGCTTCAGCTGGCCGGTCATATACGCCACCGACGTCATGCTGGCCGCGACCGGCGGCGACGCGCGCGCGTTCAGCGCCAAGTACAACTACCGGCGCACGGCGCTGAGCGCGCTGGCGCTGGCCGAGGCGCTGGAGGGCAAGGGCCGCTTTCTGGGCGACATAATAAACCTGTGCCTGATGATCTGCGAGGAGACCGCCTGGACGCTGCCCGACAACCTGACCCGCCCCGACGGCGCGCACAACTGCCTGGCCGACATAGAGCACCCGACGCTGGACATAGGCGCGGCCCGCACCGGCGCGCTGCTGGCCACCGCGCTCTACCTGCATCGCGACAAGTTCCGCGAGGCCTCGCCGCTGATCGCGGTGCGCATAGAGCGCGAGATAACGCTGCGCGTGATCGACACCTTTCTGAACACGCCGCACCTGAGCTTTGCGCGCGCCGGCGGCGAGGCGCTGAACGCCGAGGGCATAAAGGAGTGCCTGACCGCGCTGCTGCTGACCGAGCGCGAGGATCGCTACCGCTGGAGCGGCGTCAAGCGCGCTATCAAGCTGATGGACGCCTGCCTGGACGCGCTGCCGCACGACGGCGGGCTGCCCGGCGGCATGGGCGCGTTCGAGTCGCGCGCGGGCTGCCTGATGGAGGCGCTGGAGCTGATAAGCGAGGCCTCGGGCGGCAACACGAGCTTCTTTACGATATCCACGCTGCGGCGCATGGGCGACTTCGCGGTGGGCAACCACATCGACCTGGACTACTTCAACTGCCCGGGCGACTGCCCGGCGCACCTGCAGCTGGACGCGGGGCTGGTGTACCGCTGCGGCGAGCTGATACGCTCGGAGGATCTGCGGGCGCTGGGCGCGTACCTGTTCGGCCTGCGCGACGGCGCGGCGACCGGGGCGGCCACGCTGCTGCGCGGCGCGCGCAACGCGCTGGGCGAGAGCGCGATGCTGCGCCACGACTCGCGCCCGCCGATGCCCATGGACTACTACCTGCCCAGCGCCGCGCTGCTGTGCGCGCGCACCCGCACCGGCGCCTCGGACGGCTTCTTCGTCAGCCTCAAGGGCGGCGAGAACCTGCCCGGCGGCCACGCCGATGCCGGCAACATGACGCTGTTCTGCGACGGCGAGCCGGTGCTGCCCGACCTGGGCGAGATCGAATATGCCCATGCGCTCGAGCCCGACGAGCGCGCCGCGCTGTGGGAGACCCAGTCCCAGTACCACAACCTGCCGGTCATAAACAACCAGCCCCAGTCGATGGGCGCGCAGTTCATGGCGGTGGAGCCGGTATGGGAGCTGGCGCCCGAGCGCTCGCGCGCGACGCTGGACATAAGCCGCGCCTATCCCGAGGCGGCGGGCGTGGTCAACTGGCAGCGCACGGTGGCGCTGATGCGCAACGAGCGCCCGTGCGTGCGGCTGTGGGAGATCGCAGAGTTCGCGGGCGACTCAAACGACATAGAGTTCAACTTCATAACGACGCAGCGGCCCTATCTGGGCGCGCACAGCGTCGAGCTGGGCAATGTAACCCTGGCATGGGAGGCCGAGGTCAAGCTCGACTGCGACGTGCAGGAGCTGCCGCCGCGCCAGGCCAGCCAGTACGATCCCGAGGGGCTGTATGGCAAGTGGCTGCTCGGGCTGTGCGGGCGGCCGCTGTTCCGCATGGTGCTGACGCGCCGCGGCGCGCCCCGGCGCTTCAACGTCTGCTTCACGTTCACGCGCAGGCAAAACGCCTGATCCGCGCCGCCCACAAACGACAGGAGGTAACTCGACATGAATGGCAGCTGCGAATGGTTCATACCCGACTGCTACTGGCCCGAGGTCACCACGCCCGGCCACTACGTAAGCCACGAGGCGATCTGCGTGCTCAACACGACGGACGCCGACGCCGACATAAGCATCACGCTCTACTTCGAGGACGCCGAGCCGCGCGGCGGCTTCAAGGCCGTCTGCCCGGCGCGCCGCACGCACCACATCCGGCTGGACAAGCTCAAGGACGCCGCGGGCGAGCACATACCTATGGGCGTGCCCTATGCGATAGCGCTCAGCAGCAGCGTGCCGGTGTACGCGCAGTACTCGCGCCTGGACACCACGCAGAGCAACATGTCGCTTATGACGACGATAGCCGCGCGCTGATGCGTCGGCGCGCCTAAGGGAGGTTCGCATGACCAACTACATACAACAGGCATGGGACGAAGGCTCTGACGCATATTTCGACCGCGTACACAAAAACGGCGATGTCGCGCACCTGAAAGACGACCCGTGGTGGGCCTTCCCCACGCCGGTCCGGGCCATGCTCCGGGCCGGATGCGGCGCGTTGGAGGGCGCGCGCGTGCTAGTGCCTTCCAGCGGCGACAACGGCGCGGCGTTTGCGTTCCATCTGCTCGGCGCGCGCGTCACGTCAACTGACATATCGCCGCGCCAGCTCCACAATGCGCGGGCCATAGCCGACGCCCAGGGCTGGAACATAGAATTTGCCTGCGCCGACAGCATGACGCTTGAGGGCATTCCCGACGGTGCGTTCGACATGGTATACACCTCAAACGGCGTGCACGTATGGATAGATGACCTGAACGCGCTGTATCGCAGCTTTGCCCGCGTGCTCAGGCCCGGCGGCCGCTACATTATGTTCGACACACACCCGTTCAACCGGCCGTTCGACGACTCGACCGCCGAGATACGGCTGTACAAGGACTACGACGACACCGCGGGCAATCACTGGCGCGTTATGGACATATTCAACGCGCTGGTGCAGCAGGGCTTTGACGTGCAGCACATGGAGGAGTTTCACGCCGAGCGCGGCGCGCACGACCTGTGGTTTTACCGCACGCTGGAAGAAGCCCGGCAGGATGGCGAGCGCATGTTCGACGCAGCTCTAAACGCATGGGCGCGCCTGCCGGCATGGATAGGGTTGTCTGCACAAAAGCGAATATAACAGGCATGGCCGCGAGCGCACAGTCCGCGGCCATTTTTCATGCGCAAAAAACGCGCCCCGTCCGCAATCAGCAGACGGGGCGCACGTCGCTTTGCTAGCTAAGCGGCGCTTACAGTGTACCTAATCAGTCGTTGGAAGCCAGGCGCTTGTAGCTCTCCAGACGGCGCGCGGCATCCTGCTCGGACTGCTCGAACAGCTTCTGAGCGGCCTCCGGGAACATCTTGGCCAGCGACGCATAGCGCGTCTCGCCCGCCAGGAACTCCTGATAGTTGCCGGTCGGATCCTTCGAGTCGAGCGTCATCGGGTTCTTGCCCTGCGCGGCCAGATCCGGGTTGTAGCGGTACAGCGGCCAGTAGCCCGCCTGCACGGCCTTCTTGATCTCGGCCTGGGCGTTGCCCATGCCCACCTTGATGCCGTGGTTGATGCACGGCGCGTAGGCGATTATCAGCGACGGGCCATGATAGGCTTCCGCCTCGTTG
>CAWVGT010000217.1:0-16280 GCA_963928645.1 Candidatus Fimadaptatus sp. | reverse complement strand
GGGTTCGGATTTCGTTCAGATGTACGTGGGCGTGGGCGCGTCGCGGGTGCGCGAGCTGTTTCGCAAGGCGCGCGCATGTAAGCGCAGCGTGGTATTCATTGATGAGATAGACGCGATAGGCGGGCGTCGCCACGAGGGCGGCACCGATGAGCGCGATCAGACGATCAATGCACTGCTCACCGAGATGAGTGGCTTTCACCCAAGCGACGGCGTGATAGTGATAGCGGCCACCAACCGGCTGGACGTGCTCGATCCAGCGCTCACCCGACCGGGCCGGTTCGACCGGAAGATTGAGGTCGGCCTGCCGAACTGCGAGCAGCGCCGGCAGATACTCGCGCTGCACGCCAAGGACAAGCCGCTCGCGCCCGAAGTGTCGCTGGGCGCGCTGGCGCTGGACACGGCAGCGTTTTCGGGCGCGGCGCTGGAGAACCTGCTAAACGAAGCGGCGGTGCACGCGGCGCGGCGCGACCTGGGCGCGATAACCCGCGACGACATAGACGCGGCTTTCCTGAGCGTGACTGTGGGCGGCGAGCATGCGCAGCGCCTGGACGCGCGCGAGCGCAGGCTCACGGCGGTGCACGAGGCCGGCCATGCGCTGCTCACGCACCTGCTGGAGCCGGACAGCCGGCTGAGGCGCTTGAGCATACTGCCCACCGGCGGCGGGCTCGGCGCGGCGGGTTACTCTATGTCGGTGCCGCGCGAGAAGCTGCTGTACACGCGGCACGAGCTGAACAACCGGCTGAGCATAATGCTGGCCGGACGCGCGGCGGAGCAGCTGGTGTTTGGCGAGCAGGATGTAAGCTCGGGCGCGGCCAACGACATAGCGCGCGCCACTGAGCTGGCCGCGCAGATGCGGCTGGAGCTGGGCATGCGCGACTGTCCGATAAGCCTGCGCGTGCTGGGTGCGGGCGACGATGCAGGCATAGCGGAGCTGCTGAGCGCGCGGTACGAGGCGGCGCTGGAGCTGCTGCGGGCGCATCTGGCGCAGCTGAGCCGGCTGACCGAGGCGCTGATGCGTGAAGAGGCATTGGATGAGCAGCGGCTCGCGCAGCTGTTGGACGGCGAGACGGAGTCGGGTGACGATTCTGCGCCGTTGACGGCTTAAGCCTGGCGCCGGGTTGCGTTGGAGTTGACCCCAATTGTTGCTTTGTGCTTGTGGCTGAACTGGTCATATGGGCATGGGGAGGGCGTTCGCGCAGTGCGATGCCGTCCCCTATTCGCCTTTTGCCCGGCCTTGATGTGACGCTGCTATGGGCGAATTGCTTCAGATGTCAAATATAACCAGGCAGCGCTGTCTGGGCAGGACGAGTTTGATTGCGCTGCCATTAGTTGGACGCTAGCTGACATGCACCGCTATGATCTATAAAGCACCGGGTACCGATTATGCGGTTCTATAAAGGAAATGTCTGTCTACATCAATGGCGGCTCGCATTATGTTAATCCATGCTCTCAATAGATGTCGTTTGGAAATGGACTGACTGGCGGCAAGGTCTTCATTCGATCTGGCATAACAGCGTTCGTTGCGTTGCCATAAGCATCGCAGCAGCCCTGCTCACCTCGCCATAGGGTCATTTCATGCGCGGTTTTCTTTGCACCACGCGGCATATAAGCGTGTGATGATTTCACACCACCCATGTCCATGTTCTTTATATCGGGAAAACAGCGCAACTGCCGCGCCTTGCCATTGTTGCACCTGTCACCTCAATACAATTGTATACTCCTGCTTAATGTACATTTTATCGATCTCCTCGCCCGCGGGCTATTGACAATCGGGTTGCTTTGCGATATACTTAGCTAGTCAACTAACTAACCGACGCACGTCGCGCATAGGCTATGCGCAGTTTCGTTCGGAGCTATTCGAGCGCGGACAGGTCGGGCAGCGCACTCTCTCCGCCGCCGCCCGACCGACGCGCCCGTCGGCCAGCCGGACGCTGACCCATGCGAGGTGATCCAATGCCATACGAACAGCAGCCGTCGGCTGCCGGCGCAGGCGAGCGTGAACTATACCGCGAGATCTGCGTCATAATAGAGGAGGGAATACTTTCCGGTGCCTTTCCCGAGGAGACTCAGATACCGTCGACCAATCGCCTGGCGCGACTGTACACGATAAATCCCGCTACGGCGCTCAAGGGCATTAACCTGTTGGTGGAACGGGGGCTGCTCTACAAAAAGCGCGGCATTGGCATGTTCGTGTGTCCCGGCGCGCGCGCGGCGCTGTTGAGCCAGCGCATTGCGCGCTTTGCCGACGAATATGTCGCACCACTTGTGCGCGAAGCGCGCCGTCTGGAGGTCACGGCCGCACAGCTGCACGATATGATCGACAAGTACATGGAGGATGAATGATGGAACTGAACGGCAATGGCGCGTATGCGCTCGAGCTGCAGGGCGTGAACCATCACTACGGCGCCCGGCAGATACTGTTCGACTTGAACCTCAAGCTGCCGCCCAACCGCATATACGGCCTGCTGGGCCGCAATGGCGCGGGCAAAACCACGCTGATCAACCTGATAAGCGCGCAGATATTCCAGACGTTTGGCCGCATGGGCGCAAGCAGCGGCCGCAGCCCCGGCAGGGCGCTGGTGTTTGGCGAGCAGACGTTTGAAAACGTGCGCGCGCTCAAGCGCATATGCGTGGTGCGCGAAAAGGCGAACATGCCCGACTCGCTGCGCGTGCGCCAGGCGATAGAGGCAGCGGCCATGTTCTACCCGAATTGGGATGAAGAATACGCTCAACACCTGCTGGATCGCTTTTCGCTTGAGCGCAAGAAGCGCTACAAGTCGCTGTCGCGCGGCATGGAGTCGGCGCTGGGGCTGGTGATCGGGCTGGCCTCGCGCGCGGAGCTGACCATATTCGACGAGCCGTCGCTGGGCCTGGACGCTGCGGCGCGCGAGTACTTCTATGACGAGCTGATACATGACTTCGACGCGCATCCGCGCACGGTCATAATATCGACTCACATGATAGACGAGGTATCGCGGCTGTTCGAGGATGTGGTAATCATGGATCGCGGCCGCATAAAGCTGCACATGCCGCTTGACGAGCTGCTGGCAAACGCGGTGACCGTAACCGGCACGCGCGCCGAGGTGGAGCGCCAGACGGCCGGGCTCAGGCTGCTGCACGAGGATACGCTGACCGGCGCGCTGGACGCGCAGGCCGCGGGCATTGCTGACGCTGCGTCCGCCCCGCTGTCCCCCGCCGAGTTCAACAACCGCGCAGCCGCCGGCGAGCGGCCCGGCATGCTGATGCGCAGCGTGTGGGTGCCCGAGGGGCACAAGTTCGAGCCAGGCGTGGAGTTGTATCCGATACCGCTGCAGAAGCTGTTTGTATACCTTACCGAAGGGGGTGCCGACGCATGAGGGTCGGTGGCATTTGGCGCTACTATCTGTCGACCAGCTGGCGCTCGCTGGCGCTGCTGAGCGCTGTGGTCGCGGTGATTTACGTGGTGATACTGGTTTTCATGATGCCATACATGGCCGTGTCGATGACCTCGCAGGTCAATATCGGCACCGGGGAGGTCATAGTCAGCCGCACCGAACTCAACAAGCCCTCGCTCAACACGCCGTTTGGCACATCCAGCACCATATATGCGATATACATGCTGTGCTTTGCGCTGAGCGCGGTGCGCGCGGAGCGGCGCTACCTGCTCAGCAACAACCTGACACGGTATGAGTACATGCTGGGCACGTACGCAGCCAGCGCGACGATGGCGGTGCTGCTGGTCGCGATACGCTACGTGCTGGATCTGATCTGCCGCGCGGCCACTTACATTATGGGCTTTACGATAAGCGGCAAGGTCTGGTCGCCGCAACTGATACTGGCGTCGACTTCCGACTATCTGCCCGCACTGGCCGCGGATATAGGCAGCCTGCTGCTGGTGGCGGGGCTGACCGCGCTGGTGGCGCTGCTGTTCATACGCTGGAAGAAGACCTGCATTGCGCTGCTGCTGTTGATGATGGCGCTGCCCTTCCTGCTGCGCAGCTTCCTGCCGGTCAACTGGCAGACCTGGCTGCTCGAGCACGCGAATGAGGTCATAGAGTGGCTGATCGAGTCGTACGACAAGTACAAGTGGCTGTTCATGGTCGGCGTGCCCGCATGGCAGGCGCTGTTGCAGCAGGCGCTGGTCGGCACGGCGCTGTTCGGCGTGAGCTACCTGGTCGTGCGCCGGTTGCCGGTGCGCTCCAAGTGATTCATAAATCAAGGCCCCGGATCGCTTTTACACGCGATCCGGGGTCGCTATATACCTGCCTGCACATGCGCGTCACGCCGCAGGTTTGTCCGACGGCGCAGTGAGCTGCTCAAGCAGCACTATCGCGCGGTTCAGGAACTCCTCGTCCGACAGCTTGCCCATGTTGAACACCAGCGCCGGGCTCTTGCCCGCCACGAAGTGCACCTGATCGCCCAGCGCGTTCACGCGCTCGACCAGCGCCATTAGATCCAGCTTGGCGTTGGGCAGGAACTTGAGCGTCATAAAGCCCTTGCGGCTGCTGGCGGTATCCACCCACAGCTTCTCGCAGAGCTTGCGCATGTACGACACGCCTATCAGGTTCATGACCGGCTTTACCGGATCGCCAAAGCGGTCGGTCAGCTCCTCTATCATGTCCTCCCAGTCACTGCGCGACGCGACCTGCGATATCTTCTTGTACACCTCGATGCGCTGATAGTCGCCCGACACATAGTCCATAGGCAGATACGCGCTCACCTTGAGCTCCATGCGCGTCTCCACGCTCTCCTGCGCGATCTCGCCGCGCAGCTCGCGCATGGTCTCCTCGACCATCTTGCAGTACAGGTCATAGCCCACCGTGGCCAGATGTCCGTGCTGCTCCGCGCCCAGCAGGTTGCCCGCGCCGCGTATCTCAAGGTCGCGCATCGCCACGCGGAAGCCCGAGCCGAACTCGGTGAACTCGCGTATCGCGCTGAGCCGTTTATCGGCCGTCTCGGTCAGCACCTTGCCCGCCTTGACGCACAGGTAGCAGTACGCCAGCCGGTTGGAGCGCCCCACGCGCCCGCGCAGCTGGTACAGCTGCGACAGCCCGAACCGGTCAGCGTCGTACACTATCATCGTGTTGGCATTGGCCACGTCCAGCCCGCTCTCGATTATCGTCGTGCACAGCAGCACGTCGTACTCGCCGTTGTAGAACTCCAGCATCACGTCTTCCAGCGCGTGCTCTGCCATCTGGCCGTGGCCCACCGCAATGCGCGCTTCGGGCACCAGCTCGTGCAGGTGCTGATAGTACCGCTCGATCGAACCCACCCGGTTGTAGAGCACGTACACCTGACCCTTGCGCTGCAGCTCGCGCATTATCGCGTCGCGCACCAGCGCGTCGTTGTACTCGACCACGTATGTCTGCACCGGGAAGCGCTCCTCGGGCGGGGTCTCCAGCACCGACATGTCGCGTATGCCCACCATGGACATGTGCAGCGTGCGCGGTATGGGCGTCGCCGACAGCGTGAGCACGTCGACCGAGGTCTTGAGCTGCTTTATGGCCTCCTTGTGCTTAACGCCGAAGCGCTGCTCCTCGTCCACGACCAGCAGCCCCAGATCCTTGAACGACACGTCGCGGCCCAGCAGCCGGTGCGTGCCCACGATTATGTCTATCTCGCCCGCCAGCAGCCGGCGCAGCGTGTCTCGCTGCTGCGCGGCGGTCTTGAAGCGGCTGAGCGTGTCGACGCGTATCGGGTAGCCCTCGAACCGCTTCAGTATCGTCTGGTAGTGCTGCTGCACGAGTATGGTGGTCGGCGCGAGTATCGCGACCTGCTTGGAGTCCATGACCGCCTTGAACGCGGCGCGCAGCGCGACCTCGGTCTTGCCATAGCCCACATCGCCGCACAACAGCCTGTCCATCACCTGGTGCTTCTCCATGTCGGCCTTGATCTCCTCGATCGACTGGAGCTGGTCGGGCGTCTCCTCGTATGGGAACGCGTCCTCGAACTCGCGCTGCCACGGCGTATCCGGCGAGAACGCGAAGCCCTGCGCCGCGCCGCGCCGCGCGTACAGCTTGACCAGATCCTCGGCCATATCCTGTATCGCGGCCTTGACGCGAGCCTTCTGGCGCTGCCATTCCCCGCCCGACATGCGGTTCAGCTTGGGCGCCACGCCCTCGCGGCCTATGTACTTCTGCACGCGGTCGAGCTGATCGGTGGGCACGTAGAGCTTGTCGTTGCCCTGATAGGCTATGTGCAGGTAGTCGCGGTACACGCCGTCGCTGTTTATGCGCACCATGCCCTTGTATATGCCTATGCCGTGATTCTCGTGCACCACGTAGTCGCCGACCTTGAGGTCGGTGAACGCGTTTATCTTCTCGCCGGTGCGCCGGCGCGCGACCGGCTTTTGCTTGCCGCCGCCGAACATATCGGCTTCGGATATGACGCACAGCTTAATGTCGGGGTACAGAAACCCGCGCTCCAGCGCGATCGGCAGTATGACCGCCTGGCCGGGCTCGGGCGGCGCATCCAGCTGATCCCGGTACGGCGTGGGCGCGCCGGCTTCGCTCAATGTGCGCTCCAGGCGCTCGCCGCGCGCGTGCCCGCCCGCCAGCAGCATCACGCGCCAGTTCTCGGCGCGCCACTTGGCCAGGTCGCGGCACAGCTCGCGCAGATTGGATGAATACGCGGTCGCGTTTATGGCGCTGATTGTGACTATCGAGTGCACCTGCAGTTCGGGATAGCGCCTCAGGAACGGGCTGAGCGCAATCACAGTGCCGCCTGCGGCGCGCGCGAGCGCTTCGCCATACGAGTAGAGCAGCTCGGACTGCTCCGGCAGCGCCTGCGCGTGCTCCAGCGCGGCCTTGTACTGCTCGGCGAACTCGAGCAGCACGTTGTCGGCGCGCTCGCTGAGCCGCTCGGGCTGGTCCAGCACCACTATCGGCGCGTCAAAGTAGTCGCACACGGTGTCGGTGTGGTCGTACAGCAGCGGTATCAGGTTGTCCAGCGGCGTGGTTATCGGCGGTGGCGGGACCTCGAGGCTGTCGGGCACGCGCGTGACGCCGCGCAGGTCGTCCACCACCAGCGTGGGCTCGGGCGCGGCCGCGCGCGGCGCGAACAGATCGGGCAGCTCGTCGTCGGGGGTGTCGTCGTCCTCCCAGGGCGGTATGTCGGCGCTCTCGGGGCGCACCGCGACGCGCGGCGTCAACTCCGCGAACCGGCGCGCCAAAGCGGTCAACCGCTCGTCGTCCGGGGCTATCGGCGCCTCGGCCGCGGGCAGCACCGTGGCCTCCTTCAGCCGGTCGCCCGAGCGCTGCGTCAGCACGTCCAGCACGCGTATCGAGTCCACCTCGTCGTCGAAGAACTCTATGCGCACCGCCGGCATGTCGCCGGGCGAGTATATGTCGAGTATGCCGCCGCGCAGCGCGATCTGGCCGCGGCCCTCTATCATGTCGACGCGCTCGTAACCCGCGCCCACCAGGCGCTTGACCAGCTCGTCAAGTCCAAACACGTCGCCTTCGTGAAAGGATATCACATTGCGCAGGAACTCCTGGCGCGGCATCAACCGGTGCAGCAGCGCGTCCACCGGCAGCACCAGCGCGCGCAACTGGCCGCTCAGCGCGCGGTACAGCGCATCCAACCGGCGGCTGGACAGCTCATGGCTGGCCGCCAGCGACGAGAAGCTGACCTCGCGCGCCGGCAGCAGCGCCGCGGCGCGATCCAGCAGCCGCGCCAGGTCGCTCAGTAGCTTTTCGGCGATCAGCTGATTGGCGGTGACGATCACCAGCGGGCGGCCGGTGTCGCTGGCCAGCGCCGCCAGCACATGCGCGCGCTGCGAGTCGGTCAGGCCCACCAGCTCCACGGTGCGCCTGTCGGGGCGCTTGCCCGGGCGCACCCGCGCAAGCTCGAGCAGCTGCGCGTACTCCTTGAGCTCGTGCAGCGGTTCAAACAGCAGATTATACATAAAACTCCTTATTGCAGCCGCGGCGCGCGACCCTCCGATCGTGGCGCGCCGCGCATGGTCTACGCGCCCGCGTTGCAGTCGCGCATCGCGCCTTCAAAGTCGCCCTTGACAATCTTTTCCACGGCCTCGGCAGCGCGCATGTACGCGTCGAAGGCTATCTTGCGCTCCTCGGCGGTGCGGTATTCGCTTATGACGTAGTTGGCCAGATCCCAGCCCTCGGGCTGACGGCCTATGCCTATGCGCACGCGCGGGAAGTCGTCGCGGCCGAGCTGATAGATAATGCTGCGCATGCCGTTGTGCGTGCCGGCCGACCCCTTGGCGCGGATGCGTATGCGTCCCGGCGGCAGGTCGATGTCGTCGTAAATGACTATCATGTGCTCAAGCGGACACTTGTACCAGTTGAGCAGCTCGCGCACGCTCTCGCCTGACAGATTCATATATGTCTGCGGCTGCGCGAGCACCACGCGCTCCTCGCCCAGGCGGCCTTCGCCCAGGCGCGCCTTGCACTTTGCCTTGTCCAGCCGTATCTCCAGCCGCTGCGCCAGCACCTCCACGGTGTTAAAGCCGGTGTTGTGGCGCGTGAACTGGTACTTTGCGCCCGGATTGCCCAGGCCTACGATCAAATACATTGAATCCTCCGCAAACAGCTTTGGACGTAGAGCGATCGCCCTACGTCCGTCGGCTTTAGTAATCAGGTGAGCTCACTTGAACAGGTCGCTGATCGGCCGCTCCTCGTATATGCGCTCTATCGCGGTGGCAAACGCGGCCGCTATGGAGATCGTGCGGATCTTGCTGTGCGGGCCCTCGGAGGGCAGCGGTATGGTGTTGGTGCAAACGAGTTCCTTGATCGGGGACTTGTCTATGCGCTCCAGCGCGGGGCCGGACAGCACGCCATGGGTGCAGCACGCGTATACGCCGGTCGCGCCCTTTTCGACCAGCGCGGTCGCGGCGTTGCATATCGTGCCGGCGGTGTCGATCATGTCGTCGACAAGCAGCGCGCGCTTGCCGTGCACGTCGCCGATTATGTTGACTACTTCGGAGAGGTTGGCCTTGGGGCGGCGCTTGTCGATTATGGCCAGCGGCGCGTTGAGGCGGTTTGCGAAGTTGCGCGCGCGCGTGACCGAACCAAGGTCGGGCGATACCACGACCAGGTCGTCGCCCTCGAAGCGGCGCTCGAGGTAGTGAGCGGCGAGTATGGGCGCGCCGACCAGTTCGTCCACGGGCATGTTGAAATAGCCCTGTATCTGGGAGGCGTGCAGATCCATCGTCAGCACCCTGTGCGCGCCCGCCGCGCCTATCAGATCTGCCACGAGCTTTGCGGTGATGGGATCGCGGGGATGCACCTTCCTATCCTGACGAGCGTAACCATAGTACGGTATAACCGCGGTTATGCGGCCCGCGCTGGCGCGGCGACAGGCGTCGACCATAATCAGCAGCTCCATCAAGTGGCGGTTCACCGGCGCACAGGTGGACTGCACTATGAACACATCAAAGCCTCTGACCGTTTCCTTGAGCTGAACGGATATCTCTCCGTCCGAAAACCGAGTGACTTCGGCGTCGGACAGCGTGGTCGACAGCCGCGCGGCTATGTCCGCCGCGAGCTCGGGATTGGAATTTCCGCTGAAGACTTTGATGGTCGAATGGTGTGGACTCATAGCATTCCCTCCGATATAGTTTTCAGGCGCTCGGTTGTGCAACTACAAAAACCGCGGTTAGCCGCGCGCCTCCGCGCGCACATACTGCGGTCTGGTTCTAATAATATTGTAAGCGCAACTTCAACCACTGTCAAGCGTGCCTCTGATATTCTTTAAGTCGATATCCCACAAATCACTGTTTATTTACTGCTGCTGAGTACGGCAGTTTTCACATATTTCGCAGCGCGCTCATGAGCCCAGCAGCATTAGCTCACCAGAAGGGAGGCGCTGCCGCCAGTCGATTTGAGTGTACCATACGAACAGACAGGGCCCGGCGCAGACTGTATCTGCGCCGGGCCCGCATACATCCACATCAATCGTCGTCCGAGCGGCTGGACTCGTCGGACTTGGGCAGCAGCGATACCAGCGCGCTGACCACGCGGCGATCCTCTATGCGCTCTACCTTCACGTGCATGCCGCACACGTCCAGCTCGGGCTGTTCGCCGTCGCGGGGTATCACAGTCATCTGCGAAAACACCAGCCCGCCCAGCGTGTCGTATTCCTCATCGAGCGGCAGCGTCGCGTCCAGCGCCTCCGCAAGCGACTCAAGCGGCGCGCTGCCGCTGACGCGCCACAGGTTTTCGCCCAGCGGTATTATGTCCTCCTCCTCGAGCGGGTCGAACTCGTCGTATATGTTGCCCACTATCTCCTCAAGCAGATCCTCCATGCTGACCACGCCGCTGGTGCCGCCGTATTCGTCGACCACAATCGCCAGATGGATCTTGCGGCGCTGCATGTCGCGGAACAGCACGTCGGCGCGCGCGCTCTCGGGCACGAAGTACGCCTCGCGCAGCAGCTGCCTGAGCGACTTGGGCCGCTGCAGCCGCAGGTTCAGCAGGTAGTCGCGCGTGTTGAGCACGCCTATGATGTCGTCAATGTCGTCCTGATAGACCGGGAAGCGGCTCAAGCCCGTCTGCGAGATCAGCTCGATTATCTCGTCGCCGTCGGCGTCGACCTGTATCGACTTCACGTCTATGCGGTGGGTCATCACATCGCCGGCCGTCGTGTTGTTGAACTCGAACACGTTTTCGATCATTTCCTTCTCGTCGGCCTCGATCGTGCCCTTCTCCTCGCCTATATCGACCATCATGCGTATCTCTTCTTCGGTCACCTGCTCGCCTTCCTTGGTCGGGTCTATGCGCATCAGCCGCAGCACCAGGTTGGTGGACTTGCTCATCAGCCATATCACCGGGCGCAGCACCTTTTCGATTATCGATATAACGCCGATCGAGAAGCGCGCCACCTTTTCCGGCGCGAACATCGCCACGCGCTTGGGCACAAGCTCGCCCAGCACCAGCGTGAAGTAGCTGAGGATTATCGTGATTATGACCACGCAGATCGTGTTGAGCACGTCTACCGGTATCGGCAGATGCTGCACCTCGACCATCCAGGTGACCATGCGGTCTGCGAAGTTCTCGGCCGCAAACGCCGAACCCAGGAAGCCCGCCAGCGTTATGCCGACCTGTATCGCCGACAGAAAGCTGTCCGGCGATTTGACTGTCTTAAGCAGCACGGCCGCCTTCTTGTCGCCGTCGTCGGCGCTCTTTTCGAGCTTGGCTTCGTTGACCGACAGCAGCGCTATCTCGGTGGATGCGAAGAACGCGTTGACCAGTATCAGCACCAGTTGAAGCAGTAGTTGGCCCCATATTGGGTCGCCTGTCAAGGTTATTCCCCCTTACAACATAGCACGATTGCACGCACCGCGTCCGCGGGCATGCTCATGTTGATATACATGATACCTCAAAAGTCGCTTTTTGTCAAATCTCATCGCTCTCCATGCAGTAGTCCTGCGACGAGAACGGCGCCTTGCCGGCCTCCACGGGGTAGTACTTGCCGTCCGGGGCGAGCTGGCGCGCCTGCACGTTGTCGCGCCACTGCGCGCGCAGCAGCTTCTTTATGCGCATGCTGAGCTCGGGCTGCTCCACCGGGAACATCAGCTCCACGCGCCGGTCGAGGTTGCGCGGCATCATGTCGGCGCTGGCGAGGTATACCTCCTCGTTGCCCGAGTTGCGGAATATGAAGGCGCGGCTGTGCTCGAGGAACCGCCCCACTATCGAGCGCACGCATATGTTTTCGCTCACGCCCGGCACGCCCGGCACCAGGCAGCATATGCCGCGCACTATGAGCCGCACCCGCACGCCGGCGCAGCTGGCCTCGTACAGCGCCGCTATTATCCGCTCGTCCAGCAGCGAGTTCATCTTCATGAATATGCCGGCCTTCTGACCGGCGCGTGCGGCCTCGGTCTCGCGGCGTATCAGCGCCATCATGCGGTCGCGCAGCATGTGCGGCGCGGCTATCAGCTTTTTGAGCTGGGTCTGCTCGCTGTAGCCGGTGAGCATGTTGAAGAACGCGGACGCGTCCTCGCCTATGTCCTCGCGGCAGGTCATCAGCCCGTGGTCGGTGTATATGTTCGCGGTCACGTCGTTGTAGTTGCCGGTGCCCAGATGCACATAGCGGCGTATGCCACCGTTTTCGCGGCGCACTATCAGCGTTATCTTGGAGTGCGTCTTAAGGCCCAGCAGGCCGTATATAACGTGCGCGCCGGTCTGCTCCAGGCGCTTGCCCCAGTGGATGTTGTTCTCCTCGTCAAAGCGCGCCTTGACTTCCAGCAGCGCGGTCACCTGCTTGCCGTTTTCGGCGGCCTCCATGAGCGCCGCCACAATCGGGCTGTCGCCGCTGACGCGATAGAGCGTCTGCTTAATCGCCAGCACGTCGGGGTCGCGCGCAGCCTGGCGGATCAGGTCTATGACCGGCTCGAAGCTGTCGTACGGGTGGTAGAGCAGCACGTCGCCGCGCGCTATCCGGTCGAACATGGTCTCGGGCTCGTCGTGCGTGGGGGCGGTCACATGCTCTATCGGCACGAACTCCTGAACCGGCTGGCGCTCTACCGCCGGCCGCAGCCGCCGCGGCGCATAGGGTTTATACTTCAGCGCCGGGTAGTTGAGCTTGTACAGGCTCTTCATCAGGAAGTCGAGGTTGAGCGGGCCGTATATGCTGTATACAAACCCGGGCTCGACTTCCAGCGCCTTTTCGAGTATCGCAAGCAACCGCCTGTCGGCGCGGTGGTCGATCTCCAGCCGTATCGCCGCGCCCCACTTGCGCTGCTTGAGCGACTTTTCGATCTCCAGCAGCAGATCCTCGGCGCCCTCCTCGTCTATCGTCATGTCGGCGTTGCGGGTCACGCGATACGGATAGCAGCATATCACGCGCCTGCCCGGGAACAGCGCGTCCATCTTGCGCGATATCACCTGCTCCAGCAGCATTGCCTGTATGCCCGATTCGCCGTCCTTGCCCGGCAGGTAGACCACCCTGTCCAGCACGGAGGGCACCTGCACCGTCGCGAAGCTGGGCTCGTCGGGGTACTCCTCGTCCTCGAGCAGCACGCCCAGGTTCAGCGAGCGCGACAGTATCAGCGGGAACGGCCGCGACGAATCCACGGCCATCGGCGTGAGCACCGGATAGACCTGTTGCTCGAAGTACTCGTCCAGATACTTGCGCTGGGACTGATCCAGCTGCCCATCGGCGAGCAGGCGTATGCCGTTCTGGCGCAGCTCGGGCAATATCTGCTGCCGGAACACTCGGTACATCTCGTCGACCATGTCGGCCACGCGCACCGATATCTGCTCCAGCTGCATGAGCGGCGTGCGCCCGGACGGATCGGGCTTGTCGTAGCCCGCCACGTGCTGGTCGTTTATAGACGCCACCCGTATCATGAAGAACTCGTCCAGGTTGCTCGACGCTATCGACAAAAACTTCATCCGTTCAAATACCGGATGGCGGCGCGCCGCGTCCTCGGTTTCGGCCTTGGCCTGATCCAGCACGCGCTGATTGAACTCCAGCCACGACAGCTCGCGGTTGAAGAAGTCCTCATTGGGCCAATGCTGCTCATTGCCGCGCTTTGACTGTGTGTTCTCCATTTCCAATGCTCCCCTTCGATACAAGGTCTATGAGTTATGCCGCGCCGGGTCCTGCCGGCGCTGCTTGGTCTGCTTGCCGCGCTTGTCGAGCTTGAGCCGCGCCTTTATGCCGAATATGCGCTTTACCAGCCCGGCCCGATACCTGAACTCCAGCGCCTCCAGCGCTGCGCCGTCGCGCGCCGCAGCGCGCACCACCAAGCTGCGCGCGCCCAGCTTGGCGCTCAACTGGCCGAGCCGGCCCGCGCCGCCCACCGAAAGCGCGCGCGCCAGCATGATTATGCTCGCCACCCGCGCCGTCAGCGGCAGTTCCCGGGCGAGCACGAGTTGCGGGCCGGTAATGTCGCGCTCGACGTGCACGGGCGGCATCTGAGCAGCGGCGGGCTGCGGCAACTCGTCGGCATGCTCATCGCCGCCGAACATCTCGGCGTACTCGCGCATGCCGGCGCTCGCCATGTCGTGCAGTCGGAGCGCGTAGTACTGCCGATTGGCAGCTTCCGCGTCGGCCTGCGCCGGCCCGGCTTCGGGCGGCGATGCGTCGTCCGGCTCGAGCGGCGCATCGTCCGGCTCCGGCAGCGCGTCGCCCGACTCTTGCGCCGCGTCGTCCGGCGCGTCGATTTCAACAGCAGCATCCGATGCGCCGAATTCGTGGCCGTCAACTGCGTCGCCCGCGGACGGCAGCCCTTCCGGCTCAACGTCGTCCTCGTCATCGTCCGGCGCGGCAAAGTCGTCGGTCTCTGCAATGTCTGCGTTGAACAGCGCCTCCTCGTCGCGCTCGAGCGCCATGCCGGCGTCGGGTACCAGGTGCGCGTACACGTCGGAGTTGTCGCGCTCCAGGCAGGCCTCACATATAGCCAGCAGCTGCTCGCGCCGCTGCGTGCCCAGCCCGGGCAGGCGCGCCACGTCGCGCACGCGCATCACGCCGCCGCTGGAAAAGCACTCCACGAGCGTCGGCGCCAGCTCCATCAGCTCGGCGACCGTCGCCTGTTCCTCCTCGATAAACGCGCGCGCCAGCGCCTTGGAGAGCAGCCCGGCGGCCACGCGCACCCGCTCGGTTTGAGCAGTGTCGACTCCCCGCGTGCGCGCATAGTACTCCACCCCGCGCCGCGCCAGCTCCGTATCCGCACCGGCATGTTCGAGCCGGCCATCGCGTTGCGCCAGCACGTGCAGAGCCTCGTCCAGCGCCGCAACACCGACTATCCGCATTGTGGTAAAACCGGTGCGCGCACGCACCTCATCTGCGATCAGCAGCGCGTTGAGCGCGCGGCGCATGTTGCTCGCCGCATACGATTCGGCGCACTCCGCGCGCGCATAGCCGGGTTCCGTGCCCAGCTCGCGCAGCCTGCGCTCCAGGTCGTCGGCCAGGCGGGCGAGTTGCTTGGCTGTATACTCGCCCTGGCGCACCACGTCGTCCGCAAAGCTCATGCACGCGGTCAGATTGTAAGCGCCCGGCTCAGGTACGGGCAGGCTGCGCGCACAGGCCCGCGCGCAGTCGCGCAGCAGCGCCACGGTATTCGCGCCGCCCTTGCGCCGCGCGCGCTCCAGTTCGTCGGCGCGCAGCAGGTAGTCATATCGCCCGGCGTCAATGCCGGCTGGCAGCGCTTGCGATATCAGCCCATCTCCGGTCAGGAACCTCGTCTCGGCGCTTTGCGTCAATATCAACGCGCAGCCGCGCGCCTCCGCTCCCAAGCCACGGCGCACCGCAGCAGCAGCCATATCGGCGCACTGCTGCGCGTCCGGCAGGAAAACGGGCATGTCGAATTCGCACGCCAGGCGCGTTAGTTGCGCGCTCCAATCGCTCAAGCCGTTGAGCATCAGAGTAGGCGGCGGCGCGCCGAAATCGCGCGCCGCGAGCGCAAAGCCCGCCAGCAGCGCCCGCACGCTTTCGCATGCGGCGTCGGCATTGGCATCGGGCGGGGTCTGCAGCGCGCCGGGCGGGCGCTTGCGCAGGTGCCCCAATACGCGGTAGCCCGCGCCGTCCGACTGTGCGATCTTCATATCCGCACTGCCCGCGCCAAGCTCTATCGCTGCAAACGTGCGGAAGTCCCGCACTGGCTCGTTAGCCATTTAATTGCACCTCCTGAACGATGCACTCAGGTTTAGTTAAGTATATCATTTTTCGTCCCAATTGTCACGCATAATAATTAAGATCCTTGTTATACCTATCGTGCAAACGGCGCTTTTGAGCTGGATCGGCATATCGCTTAATATTGTTATGCGCCATGGTCGCGGCACATGTGAATTTAGGCAGGCATATCGACGCTTTATACGGGCTTGATTCATGCCTGCGCACAAGCCTGATCGTGCAATCGCGTAAACCGGGACTTTGACTTGGCGTGTTATATCCAACATTCGAAAAGTCTCTGTCTCAGGCTCATACATTATGCTTATTATCCGATGCTATATCGCCCGATATGTCATGAATCTAACTTGCGCGTTTTGATGCAGTCGATACACAATCAGCAGTTTGCATTTTGGTAGATACATCGTTCTGCGGTAGTCAACCCATAACTGATCAATCATACGCCACAAATCGTTGCCAAACTCCGGCGGCCGGACAGCCGGTTTTGCTCTAAATGCTTTGCGAAACATCCTATTGGCGATGCCGCAAAGTCAGTCAAACGCAAGTGGCGTCCCGACTTAATTTGCATGCTTGCGACTGCCGCTGCACGTTTGACCAAGCAGACTGTGTGCGGTATATGTCAAACCATAACCACCCGTCAAACGGGTGGTTTGCACAAAGGCTAAAAGCCTATTGATACCGGCCAGCGTCTCAAGGCGCTGGCT
>CAWVGT010000216.1:0-3546 GCA_963928645.1 Candidatus Fimadaptatus sp. | reverse complement strand
AAGCGCAGCAACATATATCGCCAGTCACACCATCACGTCGTTTCATAGGCCAAAGGTAACGCCGCCCGCATCATAGTGCATATCTGGCGCAATTGAACGCTAAGGCAAAGCGCAGCAACATATATCGCCAGTCACACCATCACGTCGCCTCACAAGCCATAGGCAATGCCGCCCGACTCATTGCGTATATCTAGCGCAATTGAACGCTAAGGCAAAGCGCAGCAACATATATCGCCAGTCACACCATCGCGTCGCTTCACAGGCCAAAGACAACGCCGCCCGACCTATTGCGCATGACTAGCGCAACCGAGCGCTAAGGCAAAGCGCAGCAATATATCGCCAGCCACGCCATCGCGACGCCTCACAGGCCAAGCCAAAGCCGCCTGTCTCATTTCGCATAGCCGGCGCAACCGAACGCATACGGCTAAAGCGCCGCAACATATGCTGGCCACCCCATCGCGCCGCTTCACAAGCCAAAAGCAAATCCGCACTAGCCCCAATAACGCTGCCTTTAATAGAAACGCATCGCGCAGGCCCGATGCGCGTCAGCGCGGCGGGATGTAAGCCCTGCGCATTAGCATAGGCAACCCGTCACAACATATTGTGCGCGCCAATAAGCAACGCGTTCCGCCCGGCGCACTGCGCATGCCCGGCGCGACCGAGCGAACAAGACCGCGCCTCCAACTCCTGCGGCGCACCGCCCGACCCCACCGCGCGCCGCAGCCCGCCCGTCGCCACTCCCACACAATCGCCAGCGCAGCCGCATATCGAAGTAACCGCGCGCCAAAAGCAAAAAGCGGGGCGAGCCCGGCGCAAATGTACGCTACGGCTCGCCCCGACGACTGTTCGTCCGGCCTTTCGACGTGCTCAGAACCCATCCGCGCCCTCGATATGCACGGGCAGCGGGAAATAAGCGCGCGCGCACGGCGGCAGCGCCGTCGTGTCGACGTAGGTGAACGGCGACAGCAGCAGGCTCTGCGCCGCCAGCGTATCCAGCACCAGGTCGGGCTCGAACTCGCCGAAGCGGCAGCACACCTCGCCGGCACGCACCGCGATCTCCAGCGCGCGCGTCGCGCCGTCGCCGGCCGCGTTTTGTATGCCCAGCACTACGCGCCCCTCGGGCAAGCCGCCCTCCACGCGCTGCTTGAGGCGCAGGTACGCGCCCACCACGCGCTCGTAGTCGCAGATCATGAACATGTCGCTGTGATCCAGCTCGCAGCCCTCGCACAGCCGGCTCAGCGCGCGCGCGTACTCGGGCAGGTACGGCGGCAGCGATATGCTGACGCGCTCCTGCGCAAAGCGCGCAAGGTATGCCTTGAGCACCCGGGGCAGCTCGCGCGCGTCCGCCAGGCGTATCTCGGATATCGAGCCGTGATCCGGGGCGGTTATTGCATAGCCCAGCGGCGCGTCGCCGCACATTATCGCGTAAGGCAGCTTGCGCCAGGTGCCGCAGATCTGCTCGAACCGCTC
Organism: Candidatus Fimadaptatus sp.; assembly: GCA_963928645.1. Lineage (GTDB taxonomy): Bacteria > Bacillota > Clostridia > Christensenellales > Aristaeellaceae > Fimadaptatus. Next base: position 2,076 of record CAWVGT010000216.1, on the reverse strand, counting down.
GAGCGGCCGCGCGCCGGCTACGGGCCCCTGTTCGTATATCGCGTGCAGCGCTTCGATGTGCTCGCGCGCCTGTTCAAACGGCACAAAGCTCAGCCCGGCCGCGTCCACGTCCTTGAGCGCATGGCGGCAGTTGGTGGCTGTGAGCTCGTATATGCGGTGCTGGCCGCCGGACTCGTAGCCGTAGTACTCGTACCGCTGGCGCTGCCCGCCCAGCGCCATAATGTCTATGCCGTGCGCGCGCGCGTACTCGGTCGACATCGCCATGCACTTTTTCATGTGGCCCATGCCGCGCGAGTACGGGTGCACGCTGACCGTGCCTATGAAGCCGACCTTGATGCGCGCGTCCAGCACGCGCTGCTCGAACGTCAGCAGCCCCACCAGCCCGCGTATGCGGCCGTCCTCGCGCGCCAGGAAGTGCTCGGGCCACATCGTGCGCGCCTCGCCGTAGGCCTTGGGTATCAGCGTCTTGAACTCGTGCGGGCAGTGCGCGTAGCTGAATACGAAGTTCGCGTGTTCGATAATTTCGTCATAATCGGCGCTGGTCGCCACTGAATACTTTACGTCGGTCATATTGCATTGCCTCCATTCGTGTTGGCAGCGCGGCATGTCCGCGCCCGGCCCAGTTGATTATATCAGAACCCGGCCAAATGCGCAATACGCCATCCGCGCCCGCGCGCTCAGAGCGCCACCGCGCCGCATTCCGCGGCCAGCCCGGCGCGGCCCACGACGCCCGCCGCGCCCGGATACGCGCGCAGCACGGCCTTCAGCACGGCCTCGTCGTCGCCGTCGAACACCAGCGGCAGGTAGATCATGCTGGTCAGGTCCATGAGCTGCGCGCAGGCGTCGTCGGCGTCCAGGCCGGCCACATCCACTATCAGCGCGGGCGCGTCGCCGTCGTAGTCCATCGCCTCGTCCAGCGGCAGCCGCGGCAGATCATGCAGCTCGCTCGCGCGCGCCCAATCGCGCGCCGAACATATCATCCGCTCGGGCGCGGGGCGCGGCGCGGGGCCGAACTCAAGCGCGCTGAACGCGGCCGTGTGCGCGGGCGTGGTGCCGCAGCAGCCGCCTATCGCGTCCGCGCCGGCTGCGATCAGCGCGCGCATGGGCTCAAGCATGTTCTCGGGCGAGTACGGGAACGTCGTCACGCCGTCGACCACCTGCGGCAGGCCCGCGTTGGGCTGGCACAGCAGTGGCAGCGCGGTATATTTAGCATATGTCTTTATAATAGGAAGCATCTGCTCGGGCCCGCCGGAGCAGTTCGTGGACAGCATGCACGCGCCCAGCGCGTCGGCCAGTATCGCGCAGGCCTCGGGCGCGTCGCCCATCAGCGTGCGGCCGTTGCCCTCGAACGTGAACGACAGCGCGAACGGCAGGCCCGCGTCGCGCGCGGCCAGCGCGGCCTGCTTGGCCTCCAGCAGCGAGGACATCGTCTCGATTATCGCCAGGTCGGCGCCGGCGTCGCGCGCGGCCTGCGCCTGCTCGAGGTACGCGCCATATGCCGCAGCACAGCTCAGCGCGCCGAACGGCTCCATCAGCTCGCCCGTGGGGCCCATGTCAAACGCCACCAGCGCCCTGCCCTCGGCGGCCTTGCGCGCTGCCGCCGCGCCCAGCCGCGCCAGCTCCGCGGCGCGCGCGGCCAGGCCGTGCTTGTTGAGCTTGACTGCGTTGGCGCCGAATGTGTTGGTCGTTATAACGGTCGCGCCGGCGGCGACGTAATCGGCGTGTATCCGAACGACCGCGTCAAAGTCGGTCACGAGGTGCATTTCGGGGCAGTTGCCGGTCAGGCCGCGCGCGGTCAGCTGCGTGCCCATGCCGCCGTCGAACAGTACGCGGCGATTTAGCATAATGTTAGCGCATTTCATGTTTAATCTCCTCAGTTTGGTCTTATAATAAAGAGGCCGCCATAAGGCGCACCCGGCGGCTGTGAGACGGACTATACCAGAATAATAACACAAAAACCCACCCCGTGGCAATAGGTTAATGGGATAGCTGTTGCAAAATCGGCGGTGGTATGGTAAAATCTAAAGACTGTGAGCAACAATAAGCGGCGAATAGTCGATTTGGGAGGATGTACAT
>CAWVGT010000215.1:0-4585 GCA_963928645.1 Candidatus Fimadaptatus sp. | reverse complement strand
TCGCAGCATCGCCTAAGCGCTGTTTCAGCAAAGCCATTTTGAATAAAACCCGCCGTCCAGCTGCCCGGCTTTGTCAACGGCCTGAGTCGAGCCCACGGCTGAGCCGTGCGCTCGGCTCAGTTTATTGACCAAGCTGCGCTCGCGCAGATGGCTCAGTGCACATTGCAATGGTCATGGCTTTTTCTGCATATCGCGGGCATATGTCCGACGCCGCAACATTGTTTTGCACAATCCAATATGCGCATAGGTCAAATCGGGTTTTAAAAAACCCGCGGCATGCGGCAGTCAGAGCTTTGTAAACTGTCCATGTTGAGCGCGCTCGACTCAGCCCATCGACAAAGCATGCCTCACGCGGTCTGCTTGGCAAAACATGCGGCCGCAGCCGGCAGAACATGCAAATCAAAGCTGAACGCCGCTCGCATCAGACTGATTCCGCAAAATCGCCAATAGCATGCTTCATAAAGTTGTTCGGAGCAAACCGGCCGTCCAGCCGTCGGGCCAGGTCAACGCTCTGTGGCGCGCTCGCCTGCCCTAAAAGCAAGGGAACGGCGCGCTCGAGCCGCCGTTCCCTAGGCCGCGCGCCCGGCCGATTCAGTCGGCCACCTCCATGGGCACGCGCTCTATCTGCGCGCCCAGCGCGCGCAGCTTCTGTTCCAGGCATTCGTAGCCGCGATCTATGAAGCGCACGCCGCTTATCTCGGCCGTGCCCTCGCAGCCCAGCGCCGCCACCACCAGCGCCGCGCCCGCGCGCAGGTCGCTGGCGTGCACGCGGCAGCCGGTCAGCCTGTCCACGCCCTCTATTATCGCTATCCGATCCATTACGCGTATGTTCGCACCCATGCGCAGCAGCTCCTCGGCGTACTTGAACCGGCTCTCGTAGATCGTCTCGTTTATCACCGACGTGCCGCCCGAAGTGCACAGCAGCGCCGTTATCGGCTGCTGCAGGTCGGTCGGGAAGCCGGGGTAGTACTGCGTCTTGATCGTCACGCCGCGCGGCCGCCCGCCGGTGGCGCGCACGTGGATCACGTCCTCCTGGCTGTGCACGTATATGCCCATCTCCAGCATCTTGGCGGTCAGCGCCTCCATGTGGGTGGGTATCACGCCGCGTATCTCCACGTCGCCGTGGGTCGCGGCGGCGGCCAGCATCAGCGTGCCGGTCTCTATCTGGTCGGGTATAATCGTATAGCGCGTGCCGCGCAGCGTGCGCACGCCCCGCACGCGTATCGTGTCGGTGCCCGCGCCCTTTATCGAGGCGCCCATGCTGTTAAGGAAGTTGGCCACGTCGACCACATGCGGCTCGCGCGCCGCGTTGTGTATCTGGGTCACGCCGCGCGCCTTGACCGCGGTCAGCATCGTGTTGATCGTCGCGCCCACGCTGGGCATGTCCAGATATACCTCGCCGCCCAGCACCTCGTCGCTGTCTATGTACATCACGCCCGCGTTGCTGGTATAGTTGACGTTGAGCGTGCGCAGGCCCTTTATCGTCTGATCGATCGGGCGCGAGCCTATCTGGCAGCCGCCGGGCATGGGCACCTCGGCCCGCCCGAACCGCCCCAGCAGCACGCCCAGCAGGTAATAAGAGGCGCGCATGCGGCAGGTCAGGCTCAGCGGCGGCCTGTACGAATTGAGCGTGCGCGCGTCTATCGTCATCACGCGGTTTTTGAACTCCACGCGCGCGCCCAGCTCGGTGAGCATTTCGGCCAGCACGTACACGTCGTCTATCTCGGGCAGGTTCTCGATATATGACACGTCGTCGGCCAACAGCGCCGCGGGTATGATCGCCACGGCGGCGTTCTTGCCGCCGCTGACGCTCACGCTGCCGCGCAGCGGCTGGCCGCCGCGTATCCTGAGCACATCTTCAATCGCCATATCGTAAATCCGGCCGGGTTAAGCCGGCTCACCTCCTGCACCGCGCGGCGAACCGCGCGCCTTGTACCTGCGCGCACGGGCGCGCAAAATATGCCGGCGCCGCGCGCCGACACGCCGGCCCGCTTCCATTTATATGCGCGGGCGACTCTCCACAGTATCTAATTATACACATTTTTACGCCCCCGCGCAACCGTTTGGCGGCGTTTAGTCGGCATTTGATGTGCTTACGCTGTTAAACTGATGTCAATCCTGCTTAAATCGGGCCAAATAGTGCAAGATTTAACACCTTGCCGCCACACCTGGCGCTGTAACGCGCCGCGCCGCGCGCGAATAGTATGAACCATCCGGGAGGTGAGCCGATTTGGAAAATCGGGATATTTGGGACATGGGCGCGCTGGCGACGCTTGCGCAGGACGCGCCCGCCGACGCGGACGATCAGACCGCGCCCGCCGGGCAGACCGGCGATACATATTCGGCCGACAAGTCGGGCGGCCAGACGATAACCTCGCACACCTGTCCGCGCGGCTACTCGCGCTACACCTGGCGCACCGGCGACACGCTGTCGGCGGTCGCGCGGCGCTACGGCGTGACCGAGAGCTCGATAAGCGAGGCCAATCCGGGCGTGGTGTTCACGCGGCTAAACTTCGGCGACGAGATCTGCGTGCCGCCCGGGGCGACGGTATGCGCGTCGGGGCGGCTCTACACGGTGCGGCGCGGCGACACGTTCACTTCGATAGCGGCGCGGCTGGGCGTGAGCGCGTATCAGATAGCCGAGCTCAACCCCTACGTCGATCCGACCACGCTGCAGGTGGGCCAGCTGATCTGCGTGCCCGCGCCGTCCGGGCCGGTGGTCACGCCCCCGTCCCAGCCGGACGGCTGCGGCAGCTGCACCGGCTCTACCGGCTCCACGGGCTCCACCGGCGCGGCCACCTGTCCGGCCGACAGCGTGACCATACTCATGCCCATGGGCTGGAGCTACGCCACGCTGCTTACGCGCTACGGCATATCGTACAACGCGCTCGCGGCCGCCAATCCGGGCCTGAACCTGGACGCGATACCGGCAGGGCAGCGCGTGTGCATACCGCCGATGGGCTCGCGGCGGCTGTGCGCCTCGGGCACGCGCTCGCACGTGATCGACCAGGGCGAGACGCTGACCACGCTGGCGCAGCGCTTCAACACCACGGTTGCGCGGCTGCTGCGCATCAACGCCGACCTGGCGCCCGCCGACTTCATAGCGGGCCGGGTGATCTGCGCCCCGGAGTGAGCCGCCCGGGGCGGGGCCGCGCGGCGCCGGCTGAGGGCGCGGCGGGCAGCCTGCGCCCTCAGCCCTGAGTGCGCGCCGCGATCGGCTGTAGATGCCGGCCGCCTGGGGCGCTGGCTACGGCTGTCAATGCGGCCCCATCGCGGCGACGCGGTGGGGCTGCGGGCTGTTGGTAAAGTGTGCCACTCGCCGTCTGCTTGGTCATATTTGCAATAACCGCTGGTAGAGTATGCAAGTCGGAGTCTAGCAATGCCTATACCGGGCTGGTTTTGCATCATCGTCCCTGCACGTTGTTCCTGTTTAGCCACCGAGCTTTGTCAACGGTCTGGGCCCCATCGCGGCGACGCGGTGGGGCAGGCCGCTGACAAAACCCTGGCCGCGGCATGTCGCGAGCTATTGCAAGCCCAATTCGACGTATGTATATATGCCATCATGCAAAACAGTATTGAAACGCCGGCCACATAACCGCAATGTGCAGTAAATGGTCATGGTTGTAGCGGAGCTTCATTCTGCCCGCACTGTAGTGCGCCGGCTAACAGGCGGCGCGGCCAACACCCCGGCAACCTTGCCCGTAGCGCAATTACGGCGGCGCGGTTCTGTATGGCGCTGGCCCTCGCCCAGCGCGGCGGCGCGCTGCAAGTCAGTTAGCGCGCCGGCCCGGCCGCGGTCTGCAAGTCGGCCGCGGCTCGGCCGTCCGCTGCGCATGGGGCCGGGCTGCTGACAGCGCCTCATGCCCGGTTGCGTCCGCCTGCCCGTGTGATGTGCAACGGCTTGACGCCGGCGCGGCAGGCCGCACTCGCACCCCCGCATCGACCCGCGCCCCACAGCGCAAAGCCCTCGCGACAGCCGCCCGAGCTCAACCGTCGCGCTCCGGTCATCCAGTTGCGCCGGTCGCATTGGTCGCACTGGTCGCGTCGGCTGCACCGGTCGCAACGGTCGCATTGTTCGCAATGGTCGCGTCGGTCGCACTGGTCGCACTGGCCACTCCGGTCGCGTCGGTCGCACTGGTCACTCCAGTCGCGTCGGTCGCACAGGTCGCGCCGGTCGCACCGGTCACGTCGGTCGCGCCGGTCGCGTCGGTCGCGCCGGTCGCGTCGGTCGCGCCAGTCGCACTGGTCACTCCAGTCGCGCCGGTCGCACAGGTCGCGCCGGCCGCTCCGGGCGCACTGGTCGCGCCGGTAACGCCGATCGCGCCGGTCGCACTGGTCGCAACGGCCGCGCCGGTCGCACTGGTCGTGTCGGCCGCACTCCTCGCGCTTGTCGCACCGGCCGCGCCGCTCGCTCCGGTTGCACTAGCCGTGCCGGTCGCTCCAGCCCCTCACACCCGCCGCTCCCGCCGCATGTCAGCTCCAGCCCGCCGCGCGCAGGCCAAAACCATAACCACCCGTCAAACGGGTGGTTTGCACAAAGGCTAAAAGCCTATTGATACCGGCCAGCGTCTCAAGGCGCTGGCTT
>CAWVGT010000214.1:0-4121 GCA_963928645.1 Candidatus Fimadaptatus sp. | reverse complement strand
AAGTCGATCAGATCCTCGACGTCGCGCGCGCGCGCGCCGCCGGCATTGACTATAAAGCCCGCGTGCATCCACGACACCTCGGCGCCGCCCACGCGCGTGCCCTTGAGCCCGCACTGCTCAATCAGCGCGCCGGCAAAGTAGCCCTCGGGCCGCTTGAACGTGGAGCCCGCGCTGGGCAGGCTCAGCGGCTGCTTGGCCCGGCGCCGCGCCGTGAACTCGTCGGTGCGCGCGCGCACGGCTTCCGGGTCGTCGGGCCTGAGCTGCAGGCAGACCCCGGTCACTATCAGCCCCTCGCGCAGCACGCGGCTGGCGCGGTAGCCCAGCTCCATTTCGGCCAGGCTCAGCTCCTCCTCGCGCCCGTCGCGCAGCACAGTCGCGCTCGCCAGCACGTCCTTCAGCTCGCCGCCGTACGCGCCCGCGTTCATCGCCGCCGCGCCGCCCAGCGTGCCCGGTATGCCCGACAGCGGCTCAAACCCCGCCAGCCCCCGCCGCGCGCACTCCGCGCCCAGCCGGCTCATGAGGCAGCCCGCACCCGCGCGCACCCGCGCGCCTTCGAACTCCAGCTGCGCCATGCCCTCGCCTATGCGCACCACCACGCCCGCTATGCCGCCGTCGCGCACCAGCAGGTTGGAGCCGTTGCCTATGACCATAGCCGGGACTGCGTACTCCCTTGCCGCCGCGAGCGCGAGCGATATGTCCCGAGCGCTGCGCGCGTCTATCAGCAGATCCGCCGGCCCGCCCACGCGGAACGTAGTGTGTCTCGCCATGGGCTCGTCGCGCAGCAGCTGCGCCGGCGACATGCCCTGAGCCACGAGCGATTCGCAAAGCCGTTCAATAACCGTAAAGCACCACATCTCCCATCATGCAAATGCGCGCCTCGGCGCTTAACTCAAACTTACGCATACTGTTTATATTATACCACGCGCGCACCGATTTTACAATGGGCATACCGCGGCATATCGCGCCGGTTTTTACAAATCATAATGCAAATTCGCGCGCATTTGTGCTGATTTGGGGCACATATTTGACATTTCATCTCGCGGCGATTCATCGCAGGCCTAATGGGCGCCGCGCAATGGCCGACGGCGCAGGTATGGCGCGGCACTGGCAGACAGAGTGAGGGCAGCGCGCTTCGGGATTTGAGCTTGCGGGACTGCCAATTTGGCTTTGCGCCGATCGGCGGTTGCCAGAGGCGCGCCCGGCATGTACGGCGCCGGGTGCCAGCTGGCGCAGCTGTCCGGCGGGAAGGCCGTTGCCGCGGCACGATTCAACAAACCCAGCCGGTGAGCGCAGGTCGCCGACCGCCGCGATTTGACGGCCACTGCGGTGCATGGCACGGGCCTCTGAGCGGGCGCACTTGATGGGGATGGATGCTATGCTGCTGCGGCCGGCGGTGCGTCACTGAACGCGGCACATCGCTGTCTGTAGCGGCGCATCATGGCCCGCAGCAGTACATTACTACATGCGGCAACACTTGCCGACAGCGGCGGCGTATCAATGTCCGCGACGGCTCGTCATTGCCTGCGGCGGCACGTCAGTGCACACAGCTCATCGTGGCCTGCGGCAGCTCGTCACTACCTGCGGCGGCACTTTACCGACAGCGATGGCGTATCAATGTCCGCGACGGCTCGTCATTGTCTGCAGCGGAACGTCATTGTACACAGCGCATCACGACCTGCAGCTCATCACGACTCACGGTGGCACATCGCTACCTACGGAGGTACTTTACCGCCAGCGGTGGCGTATCAATGTCCGCAGCGGCACGTCAGTGCACACAGCGCATCATGGCCCGCAGCACATCATGGCTTGCAGCACATCGCACCTGCGGCGGCACGTCAGTGCCCATGGCGCCGTGTCACTACCCGCGCCGACGCATCATTGTCAGCATCAGCACATCATTACCCGCAGCGGCACATCACTACGCATGGCAGCTCGTCACCGCCTGAAGCGGCACGTCACTGCATACAGTTGCAGAGTCCCGCCCGATCTGCATCTCCCGCCGGCATAACTCCGGCATGCGCGCCGCTAATTGCCAGGTCGCGAATAGAATTTGACGTTTTGCGCACTGCGTTGTATAATAATGGAGATACTTTATGCCATATTGGAGGCGCGGACGCGGTTCCGCCGCCGCATTTGGAGGGATATTATTATGACCGAGTTAAGGGCGCAGGCGATACTGGCGCGCCAGGCAGCGCTGGAGCTGGCCACCACTGGTTCACAATGCAAGAGCGATGCGCTGCGGGCCATGGCGCGCGCGCTGCGCGACGACATCGACGACATAATCGCCGCCAACGAGGCCGACATCGCCGCGGCGCGCGAACGCGGGCTGAGCAACGCCTTCATAGAGCGGCTGACGCTGGACGGCGCGAGAGTGGAGGCCATGGCATGCGGCATGGAGAGCGTGGCCGCGCTGGAGGATCCGGTCGGGCGCGTGGACGAGGCCTGGGTGCGGCCCAACGGACTGCGCATCGCCAAGCGGCGCGTGCCGCTGGGCGTGATAGGCATAATATACGAGTCCCGCCCCAACGTGACCTCCGACGCCGCGGCGCTGTGCCTCAAGTCGGGCAACGCGGTGCTGCTGCGCGGCGGCTCGGACTCGATCAACTCCAACCGCGCGATCGAGCGCGCGCTGATCGCGGGTGCGCGCGCCGCGGGACTGCCCGAGGGCTGCGTGTCGCTGGTCAAGGATACCTCCCATGAAACCGCGCAGGAGATGATGGGCCTGAGCGGTTTGATAGACGTGCTGATACCGCGCGGCGGCCGCCGGCTGATACGCTCGGTCGTGGAAAACGCCCGCGTGCCGGTGATACAGACCGGCGACGGCGTGTGCCACGTATACGTGGATGCCGCGGCCGACCTGGATATGGCCGTGGACATAGCGATAAACGCCAAGGTCAGCCGGCCCTCGGTCTGCAACGCCATGGAGACGCTGCTGGTAAACAGCGAGATCGCGCCGCGCTTTCTGCCGATTTGCCTGGACGCGCTGAGCGAGCGCGGCGTGGAGATACGCGGCTGCGAGCGCACGCAGGAGATCTGCCCATACTGCAAGAGCGCCACGCCCGAGGACTGGGACACCGAGTACAACGACCTGATACTGTCGGTGCGCATAGTGGACAGCCTCGACGCCGCGATAAACCACATAAACACCCACGGCACCCGCCACAGCGAGGCCATTGTCACCAGCGACTACGAAACCGCCAAGCGCTTCCAGGACAAGGTCGACGCCGCCGCGGTGTACGTGAACGCCTCGACCCGCTTTACCGACGGCGGCGAGTTCGGCTTCGGCGCCGAGATCGGCATAAGCAACCAGAAGCTGCACGCGCGCGGGCCGATGGGGCTGCGCGAGCTGACCACGTATAAGTACGTCATCGACGGCGACGGACAGGTGCGCTGAGGCACACCCGGGCGGCGTGCCGGCGGCACGGGCCCGGCTTGGCTCGACTTATTGACGCGCCCGCCTTCTGATTTTAGGAGGGCGGGCGCTTTAGCGCGTTATAAAAGCGAGGGCGCCTCGAGCGTCGAGCGCAGCTGCCAGACGGCTTGCGAGTGCGTCGGCGTCGGACATCGAGCGGGCGCACAAGCAAATGGCGGCGCTGCGACCCGTGCTGTTACGCCAATGCGAAGCGTCCGCCTTTTGATTTGCAGAGGGCGGGCGCTCAGTTTATTGACAAAGTATGCCGCACACCTTCTGCTTGACCAAATATGCAGCAGAAACCGGCGCGGCATGTAAATCAAAGTGAAATTCTGCTTGTATTAGGCTTGCTTTGCAGCATCGTCAATGAGATGTTGCAATAAGTCGTTTGAAGTTAATTGGGCCGTCCTGCCGCCGGGCTTTGTCAGCAGTCTGAGCACCTGCCTTCTGATTTGCTGAGGGCGGGCGCTGTGACGCGTTCAAAATGCGGGGGGCACCACGAGCGTCGAGCGCAGTTGCCGGACTGCTTGCGAACATGTCGGCGCAACCGTATGCAATAGTCAGCGCTGCGACCCATGCCCGCCGTCAATGCGAAGCACCTGTCATCTGACTCACGGATAGTGGGCGCTATTGCGCGTTCATAATGCAAAGGCACCTCGAGCGTCGAGCGCAGTTGCCGAACAGCTTGCGCGCATGTCGGTGCAAAACG
>CAWVGT010000213.1:0-6262 GCA_963928645.1 Candidatus Fimadaptatus sp. | reverse complement strand
TGCGATGGCGCGCGGCACGGTTTGCGTCGCGCGCCATCACAGGCTATTGACGAAGTATGCCGTACACCGTCCGTTTGACCAAACATGCAACGGCAGCCGGATGAGTATGCAAATCGAAGCGAAACGCTGCCTTTATCAGATGACTTACGCAGCATCGACTATGTGATATCACAAATAGTTGCTTGTAATAAAACCTGCTATCTGGCCGACGGGCTATGTCAACGTGCTGCGATGGCGCGGCACGGTTTGCGTCGCGCGCCATCACAGGCTATTGACGAAGTATGCCGTACACGGACTGCTTGGTCAAACGCGCAAAAGCAGCTGGTATAACATACAAATATAAGTGGAATGGTGCTTGTATCAAACTGGTTTCGCAGTATAGCCTATATGCTGCTTCATAATGCTGTTCAGAATAAACCGTCTGTCCAGCCGCTGAGGCTTGTCATCAGTCTGAGGTGCGGCATAGTTTGTATTGCACGCAATCGTTGAGTGAACGGACGCATAGCTTCGCCGCATGCGACGAATGCCAATCCGACGCAAAACCAAATCACGCGATACGCAGTATCATACACACAAAGCGGCTGTATACGCAAGGTCGAAGCGCGAATCTGCGCCGGCTTGCGGTAAGCGGTAAATCCGAGAAGCCTGAGCCGAGACAACGGCCCCTGGCGCAGCGAGCCTTTGCCGCGCACAACGCGACTGAGCGCGGCAGCACTGGCGCCCGCTCGGCGCCGCGGTTGTGGAGTCCGCCCGGTGCGCCCGGCCTGCCATACGCGCTCTAGGCGCCGCCGGCGCTCTGTCCGCCCGCCTTGGCGGCGGATTCGCGCTTATCCCATGCGATATAGCGCCGGTTGAGCAGCGCCGCCACTACGGCCAGCCCCAACGCCGTCAGCGCCATTGGCGTTGTCGACGGCGCGGGCAGCGCCCGAGTCGCGCGCGCGAACGCCTCCACCGCGCCCGCTTGCGTCAGCGCCGCGCATACCAGCGCCGCCAGCGCGCCCTGCGCCGCCTTGCCCAGCAGGTACAGCCCGCCCGGTATGCCCGCCGGCCTGAGCAGCGTCAGCGCCTGCATGCCTATCGACAGCCCGCCGAAAGTGATCGCAAAGCAGATCAGCGGCAGCACATGCGCGCCCGGCAGCTCGGCCAGCGTCAGGCTCCCGCCCGCCATCTCCAGCAGCGCGTGCGCGCAGGCCGGCGCCAGCGGCGGCAGCTCCGGGGCCAGCCACAGCGCGCCCGCGTACATGTACGCGCTCAGCACGCTGAACAGCACGACCCAGCAGCCCACCAGCAGCACGGCGCGCACGGCTTCGAGCGCGGGCGCGGCCGCGGCGCGCGGTTCGGCGGCGTGCGGCTCAATCCGGCCCAGCCGCCGCGCGAGCATGCCGCGCTTGGTCGCCAGCCTTAGCGGCAGCGCGCTCAGCAGCATGCCCAGCCAGCTCGACGCCAGCAGCGTCCAGCCCGCGCCGGGCAGCGCCTGTTCCAGCGCGCCCAGCGCGAACGCCGGCGAGCATGCCGAGCTCAGCCAGGCCAGGCGCAGATATTCGGCCCGGGGCCCGCCGCGCTCGGCGCAGATCGCGGTCAGCGCCGCGCCGGTGGGATTGCCGCCGAGCCATCCGCAGACTATCGCGCCCGCGCCGTCCTCGGGGCAGCCCAGCGCGAGCGCCGCCCGGCCCAGCTTGCGCCCCAGCAGCCGGCCCAGCCCGCCGCGCTGCAGCGCTATCGCCAGAAAGCAGTACGGAAACAGCGCCGGCACCAGCGCGCCCGCCCAAATGACGAGTCCCTGGCGCGCGGCGTTCAGCCCCACCTGCGGCCAGAGCGTCAGCAGCAGCACACCGGCGCACAGCGCCACCGTCTTGAGCTTAGCAGCCGGTCTCATACGATCGCCTCCGCGCGGTTTGATATGCTAATTGATATGCGCGCGCGTGGCCTTAGATGTATGGCGGCGCGGCCGCGGTCACAGCGAGGGTATGACGAGCAGCACGGTGAACGCTATCCCGGCGCCGATTATCAGCGCGCGCCGCCGCCGGCAGCCCTTGAACAGGAAGTCCAGCAGCCGTGAATAGACGGTCTGATCCGCGGCGCACAGCGGCTTGAGCGCGCGGCTGAGCGCGACGCAGCCCCATACCGCCAGCGCCAGGCCCAGCGCCAGCGTGGCGCACAGCGCAATGCCGCCGGCTATGGCGTTGACGCCCAGCAGCGTGACATATGGGTTCAGCGTCAGCTGCGACAGCGCCATTATCGACAGCCCGGCCAGCAGCCGCCGCATGCCGGCATACGCGGCGTCGGGCCAGCCGTCCATGCGCTGCGGGTACAGCCCCGCGAGCACGCACTGCAGGCACAGCGCCATGACCGGCAGCCTGAACACGTAAAACAGGCTCTTGTCCTTGTCACCCCAACTGCCGCCCCAGGGCGCGAGGTATACCGGCACCTTGTCGCCCAGCGCGCCATAGTCGCGCGCCAGCGCCGCAATGACCAGCACGCTTATGATGCCCGCCAGCGCGCAGTAAACCGCCAGCGCGGCCGCTTCGAGTTTTCTGTGCTTCATGTGATTGTCCTCCGCAAAGTATGGCGCTTGCGCGTCATATCGTATATTTTACCAGCCTGGCCGCGGTTGTCAATGGTGAGCCGCAAAGTGCGGGTTGCGCGCGATGTCGGCGCGGGCGGGAGTCGGGCCACCGGCGGCGCGACGCTACACGGCGAACGGGGCGACCTGCTGCGAGGTCAACAATCAGCCTGGCCCGGGCGCAACCGCCTTAAGCGCAGCTAAATGGTTTTCGTCAAACGCGACGTGTCCATGCCACCGGCGACGCAACGCCATACCGCGAGCAGGCCAATCCGCTGCGAGATCAACCAACAGCCCGGGCCCAACCGCCTTAAGCGCGGCAAAATGATTTTCGCCAAACGCGACGCGTCCATGCCACCGGCGGTGCAACGCCATACCGCGAGCAGACCAACCCGTTGAGAGATCAACCAACAGCCCGGGCCCAATCGCCTTAAGCGCAGCAAAATGATTTGCGCCAAACACGACGCGTCCATGCCACCGGCGGCGCAACGCCATACCGCGAGCAGACCCACCCGCAACGAGGTCACTCAACAGCCCGGGCCCAACCGCCTTTGAGCGCAACAGAGCTCTGCCCATGCGACACGGTCATGAAAACGGCAGCCCGGCGTTTTGCCGTGAACAAGCCGTGCCGCTGCGTGGCCAACCATTGCCATTGGCCCGGCTCGTACATAGCCGCCACCAGGCGCAGTAAAGCATGTGACCGCATTGCGCCATTGCGCCCAAACGGCTCATAACATCGGGATAAGCATATCACGCCTAAGCCCCCACTCGCAACCTGGTTCGACTCTGCAGCAACCCGATGCAAGCGTGACATATCCCGGCGCTTCTCAGTCAACGACGATAAACCGCTGCGTATAATCGCGCCCGGCGCGGCGGTACTCGGCGCATTCGGTGCACAGGCCCCACAGGTCGGTCGCGCGCGTCTCCAGCGCCCACATGGCGTCGGCTTCCGACATGCGCGCCACGTCGCTTGCCAGCGGCAGCGCGCCGCGGCGCTTTATCTCGCCCAGCAGCCCCAGCGCGCCGCGCCGGCACGCCAGCACGCGCACGTATTCGGGCGCGGGGTGCGCCGCCTGCAGGTCGCGCGTTATGCCCAGCGCGACCTGCGTGGTCAGCCGCCGCAGCCGCGCGTAGGTGTAGCGCTTGCTCTTGCACGCGGCGATGAGCTCCGCCGTGCTGGCGCAGCGGCGCGCCTGGCGGCAGATCAGCGCCTCCAGCCCCTCGCCCAGGCCGGGGTATGCGCCCAGCTCAGCGGGCGTCATGCCGCGCAGCCGTATCAGCGCCAGCTCGTCCACCAGGCGCGGGCGCGCGCGGCGCGGTAGCTCTGCGGCCAGTTCAGCGCGGCACTGCGCGGGCACGCCCTCCAGCGCCGCGTCGGTCTCGCCGCGCTCGATCGCGGCGCGTATCGCGCTGGCTGAGCATACTTCGCCCAGCGCCAGGCCGTGGTAGTCGCTGCCGCGCGCGATGGGCAGCAGCTCAAGCGGCCGCTTAAGCCGCGCGTTGGCCTGCGCGTACTCCAGCGCCAGCGCGAAGTTGGGGCGGTTCAGGGCGGCGGGCGCTATGCCCAGCTGCGCCGCCGCGGCCTCGGCGCGCGCGCGCGGATAGCTCAACCCGCGGTCGAGCGCCGCGCGCAGCTGCGCCCGGTACGGCGCGGGCTCCTCGGCCAGGCAGCGCGCGACCTCGCCTATCAGCGCCATGCCCTCCGGCTCGCAGCCGAACGACAGCGCGTCCACTATGCCCAGCGCGCTCAGTAGCCGCACCCCGCCCTCGGCAAAGCCCCGCGCCTCCCTCAGCGCGAACAGGCACGGCAGCTCTACGACGATGTCCGCGCCGCAGCCGAGCGCCATGCGCGCGCGGGCCCACTTGTCTATCAGCGCCGGTTCGCCGCGCTGCGTGAACGCGCCCGCCAGCGCGACCACGACCGCGTCCGCGCCCGTAAGCGCCCGCGCGCGCGCAAGCTGGAGCGCGTGGCCGGCGTGGAACGGGTTGTATTCGGCTATTATGCCCACTGCGCGCATGATATGCCTCCTATGTTTTACGATAATATTCTTTTATAATTGGGAAAAGCGTAGTATAATATGGTTTGTGAGTTTCGGACGGAAGCACATCCGCCCCCAACGCCTGGAGCCTCCGCGCGGCGCCGGCAGCCGTCGGCGTTCGACGCATATCGCTTGAAGCAATTTTATCACACTAAGGGGGATACTGCCATGTCGATAATGGAGAAGATTACGGAAAAAGCACGCAAGTCGATCAAGCACATAGTGCTGGCCGAAGGCACCGAGGAGCGCAACATAACCGCCGCCTCGCTGGCCACTCAGCGCGGCATAGCCCGCATAACGCTGATAGGCAACCCGGACGAGATAAAGGCCGCCGCCAAGGGCGTTGACCTGACCGGCGTGGACGTGGTCGACCCGGCCACCGACGCGCATCGCGCGGCGTACATAGACAAGCTCGTGGAGCTGCGCGGTGCCAAGGGCGTGGACGCCGCCAAGGCCGACAAGCTGCTGAACGACCCGCTGTACTGGGGCGTGATGATGGTCAAGATGGGCGACGCGGACGGCATGGTGTCGGGCGCGATACACTCCACCGGCGACGTGCTGCGCCCCGCGCTGCAGATAATCAAGAGCGCCAAGGGCATAAAGGCCGTGTCGAGCTGCTTCCTGATGGAGATACCCAAGCGCGAGTACGGCGACGACGGCGTGATGGTGTTCTCGGACTGCGCGGTCATACCCGACCCGACGGCCGAGGAGCTGGCTTCGATCGCGCTGGGCGCGGCCAAGTCCTGCGCGCTGGTCGACATCGAGCCGCGCATCGCGATGCTGTCGTTCTCGACCAAGGGCAGCGCCAAGCATGACAACGTGACCAAGGTGCAGCAGGCTACCGCGATGGTCAAGGAGCTCGCGCCCGAGCTGAACGTGGACGGCGAGCTGCAGGCTGACGCCGCGCTGGTCGAAAAGGTCGGCCAGCTCAAGAGCCCGGGCAGCCCGGTCGCCGGCAAGGCCAATGTGCTGGTGTTCCCGGACCTGGGCGCGGGCAACATAGGCTACAAGCTGGTGCAGCGGCTGGCGGGCGCCGAGGCGTACGGCCCGATAATGCAGGGCCTGGCCAAGCCCGTAAACGACCTGAGCCGCGGCTGCAACGCCGAGGACATCGTGGCCACGATCGCCGTGACCGCGGTGCAGGCGCAGCTGAGCTGATCTGGCGATACAATGTCCGGGCGCGCCGGGCTGCCGAACCGGCGCGCCTCACTTCACCATGCGGCCCAGCGCCGCGATTACCGTCGAAAGAGGAAGCAACATGAAGATATTGATAATCAACGCCGGCTCGTCGTCGCTGAAGTATCAGCTGATCGACATGGACAACGAGCAGGTCATAGCCAAGGGCCTGGCCGAACGCATAGGCATAGCCGGCTCCCACCTCGAGCAGAAGGTCGGCGACAAGAAGATAGAGCTCGACGCCGCGATGGCCAATCACGTGGACGCGATGAACTACGTCATCAAGGCGCTGACCGACCCCGATAAGGGCGCGATCAAGTCGATGGACGAGATAGGCGCGGTGGGCCACCGCGTGCTGCACGGCGGCGAGAAGTACACCAAGTCCGTGCTGATAAACGACGACGTCAAGGCCACGATACGCGAGTACATACCGCTGGGCCCGCTGCACAACCCCGCAAACCTGCAGGGCATAGAGGCGTGCGAG
>CAWVGT010000212.1:0-7989 GCA_963928645.1 Candidatus Fimadaptatus sp. | reverse complement strand
CCCCCCCCCCCCCCCGCTTCTGTATGTCAGCCTTGCAGCTCTCAGTAGTTCTTGACCTTCATCATGAAGTACGCGCGCGGATGCTCGCAGACCGGACACACGTCGGGCGCCTTGGGGCCCACGTGCACATGGCCGCAGTTCGAGCAGACCCAGACGACCTCCTCCGACTTTTCGAACATGTCGCCGTCGTTGACCGACTTGAGCAGCGCGCGATAGCGCTCGTCGTGCTCCTTTTCGATCTTTGCGACCTCCTCGAACAGGAAGGCGATGTGGTCAAAGCCCTCCTCGCGGGCGGTCTTGGCAAAGCCGGCGTACATGTCGGTCCACTCGTAGCGCTCGCCCTCGGCGGCGTCGAGCAGGTTTTCGGCGGTCTTGGGCATGCCGCCGTGCAGCAGCTTGAACCAGATCTTGGCGTGCTCCTTCTCGTTGCCGGCGGTCTCCTCGAATATGTTGGCTACCAGGTTCATGCCGTCCTTGCGCGCCTGGGACGCGTAGTAGGTGTACTTGTTGCGCGCCTGGCTTTCGCCCGCGAACGCCGCGAGCAGATTCTGTTCAGTGCGAGAGCCTTTCAGTTCCATGTGTTATCCACCTTTCCGCCGCGGCGCGAGCGCCTGCCGGCTATAGCATTGCGATGTGCGGCTTGGCGCGTCGCGCGCGCTTTTCAGCCGCCGTATGGTATATATATATCCCGAAATGCGCGCATTAAACGCCGTTTTCCGCAAAAACCGGGATTTTTTTGAGCAGCGCCGCGATGCCCAGCATGAGCGGCAGCGCCAGCGCCACCATGCCGGCCAGCAGCAGCAGCTGATCGCGCGTGAGCGGCACCAGCTGGAACAGCCCCGGCAGCACCAGCACGCACGCCACAAACGCGCCGGTGCACAGCGCCAGCAGCGCCGCGCGCAGCAGGTTGAACGGCCGACACACCCGCGCCAGCGACATCAGCCCCACGCACACCGTGAACAGCACCGCCATAGTGCTCACGACGCTGTGGTCGTGATCCCACACATACGCCATAGCGATGCACGCCGACACGCCCAGCACGATCGTAAGCGCCGCCGGCAGCGCGCGGCCCAGTACGGTTATCAGGAAGTTGCCGCGCACGCGCGCGGAGTTGGGCTCCAGCGCCAGCACGAACGACGGGAACCCTATCGCCAGCGACGAGAACAGCGTCAGCTGTATCGGCTGGAACGGATAGCCGTGCATCAGCACCAGCATCAGTATCGCCAGCAGCGACGAGAATATCGTCTTGGTGAGGAACAGCGAGGCCGAGCGCGATATGTTGTTTATGACGCGCCGCCCCTCGGCCACGACCGCGGGCATAGAGGCGAAGTTGGAGTCGAGCAGCACTATGTTGGCGACCTGGCGCGCGGCGTCGCTGCCGGTGGCCATCGCTATCGAGCAGTCGGCGTCCTTGAGCGCCAGCACGTCGTTTACGCCGTCGCCGGTCATGGCCACGGTGTGGCCGCGCTGCTTGAGCGCGTTGACGAGCACGCGCTTGCGCTGGGGCGTGACCCGGCCAAATATCGTGTATCTGTCGGCCGCGTCGGCCACCTGGTCGTCGGTCAGCGTGCTCAGGTCGATCAGGCTGTCCGCGCCCCTGAGCCCGGCGCGCCGGGCCACGCTGGCCACGGTCACCGGGTTGTCGCCCGATATGACCTTTATGTCCACGTCCTGGCGCGCGAAGTAGTCCAGTGTGGACGGCGCCTCGGGCCGCAGCGTGTCGCCGATCGATATCAGCGCGCAGATCTCCAGCCGGCCCGCGGGCAGCTGCTGGTTGCCCAGCGGCGCGCCCGAGTGCGCCAGCACCAGCACGCGCAGCCCGCGCGCGGCGCAGTCCTCGACCCGGTCGCGCACGCGCGCGTAGTCCTCGCCCAGCACGAATTCGGGCGCGCCCAGCACGATCGAGCCCTCGCGCTCGAACTGCGCGGCGCTCCACTTGCGCGCCGACGAGAACGGCTCGGTGTACACGCACTTCCAGTCGGTATCGCCGTTAAAGCGGGCGCGCAGCGCGCGGTTGGTGGGGTTGTCGTCGGTCATCGCGTGGGTGAAGGCGTTGAGCGCGGCGCTGGCGTATTCGTATGTGGCCTCTATCGGCGTGAGCTCGGTCACCTGCATCTCGCCCGTGGTGATCGTGCCGGTCTTGTCCAGGCACAGCGTGTCCACGCGCGCCAGCGTCTCTATGCAGTAGAGCTGCTGCACCAGCGTGCGGCGGCGCGCGAGCCGTATCACGCCCACCGCCAGCGCCACGCTGGTGAGCAGTATCAGCCCCTCGGGTATCATGCCTATCATGGCGGCGACGGTGTTTACGACGGCGTCGCGCAGCGTCATGTGCATCATGAAGTACTGCTTGAGGAACAGCGCCCCGCCTATCGGCACTATCGCGAAGCTGATCGATTTGATTATCAGGTTCAGCGAGCGCATCAGCTCGGAGTTGGGCTTTTTGAACTGCCTGGCGTCGCCGGCTATGCGCGCGGCGTAGTTGTCGTCGCCCACGTGCTCCACGCGCGCGCGGCACTCGCCCGATACGATAAAGCTGCCCGACATCAGCGCATCGCCGGGCTGCTTGAGCAGCGCGTCGCTCTCGCCGGTCAGCAGCGACTCGTTCACCTCGACCGTGCCCTCCACGACCACGCAGTCGGCGCTGAGCTGCATGCCCGCGCGCCACACCGTGATGTCGTCCAGCACCAGCTGTTCCACGGCCAGCTCGGTCTCCGCGCCGTCGCGCACGGCGCATGCGGTCGGGGCGCTCACGACCTTGAGCCGCTCTATGGTGCGCTTGGCGCGCATCTCCTGGTAAGTGCCGATTATGATGTTGCATATTATCACGCCTATGAACAGCGCGTTGGTATACGAGCCCACCAGTATGACGCACGCGGCCAGGGCGAAGTTGAGCAGGTTGAACAGCGTCAGCAGGTTGTCGCGCAGTATGCGGGCATAGGACTTGCCCTGTGTAGCAGTGGTTACGTTGACCAGCCCGTCGTCCACGCGCCGACGCACCTGCTCGGCGGTCAGGCCGATGCGGGGCGAAGGAGAGAAGCGCTCCGCCTGGTCGGGCGCGACGCGGCGCACAATTTGGTTTTTCATGCTCGAGCACCTCTTGCAGCGATATCGATTTACATCTAGTATGATAACATAATCGGGCGCTGCGTACAAGCGCCCGAACTGGTTTTTCATGGAATTCTTATCCGGCGCGCAGGCCTGTGCGGCGGCAGGCGACGCGCGTGGCGATCAGCGCGGCGCCCGCGCTCAGCACCGCCTCACTCATACCGCGCGCGCGCCCCGCCGATCAGCGGCGGCCGGCACAGCGCCGCGGTCACGTGCGCGCGGCCTATCTCGGACTGCTGCAGCCGCACCGGCACCGCCACGCGCCGCAGGTGCATGCCTATCAGCGTGTCGCCAATGTCCAGCCCGGCGTCGGCCGATACCTGCTCGACCAGCACCGGATCGCTCAGCAGCCCCCACAGCCCGCTGGCGAACGAGCCGCCCGCCTTGGGCTGGGGCACTGCCCATACGATCTGATACCCCATGCGCTCGGCGCACTCGCGCTCCATGACCAGCGCGCGGTTCAGGTGCTCGCAGCACTGCCCGGCCAGCGCGCAGCCGTGTGCGCGGGTGGCGTCCAGCGCCGCGCGCGCCATTATCGCGCCGGCCTCGGGCGACGAGGCGTGACCTATCAGCCCGCCCAGCGCCTCGCTGCTGGAGCAGCCCACCACCGCGAGCCGCGGCGCGTAGAACGGCTTTGTCGCGCGCGCGAGCAGCTCGTCGAGCGCCCGGCGCGTCTGATCGTACAGCGTATCAAGTATGTCCATATCTCTGCCTCCCCGGCGCATGCGCCTTTGGTATCGCTATATCATCTTGAGGTACTGCGCGGCCACGTAGCCCTGGTAATCGCCCACGCTTATGCGCACCCAGCCGGTGCCCAGGTCCTCCAGCACTATCACCTGCTGGCCGTCCATAAGCAGATACACTATCTGCGAGGTCGTGTTGGGCTCGGCGCGCAGGTTGAGCGTGGAGTCGGGGTTGGCCAGCGCGACCTGCGCGTAGAACGCGCCCTCGGGCAGCTCGCCCACCGGCACGTATGTGGGCCGGGGCGTGGGCTCGGCGGTGGGCCGGGGCGTGGCCACGGCCTCCTGGGTTATCTCGGGCAGTATCACCGGCGCGTAGCCGCGCTCTACAAATTCCATGCCCGGATAGTAGAACTCGAGTATCTGCATATACGTCCAGCCGTATTCGCCGGCCATGTACTCGGCGCCGCGCTGGCTCATGCCCAGCCCGTGGCCGAACCGGCGCGACTCTATCACGAACCGGTCGCCGTCGTCGCGCACGGTGATCAGCTCGTTGTCGGTGCGGTTGATCGACAGCCCCAGCGCGTCCTCGACCGCGTCGAATATGTCCAGATCGACCGTGAACACCTGGCTGAGCACGCTCAGCTCGCCCGGCTGCACGCCGTTCAGGTCGACCGTCTCGCCCGCGGGCTGCGCGGTCGCCCCGGCGTCGGCGGGCGCGGACGTGGCCTCGGCGGTCGCGGCGGCCGTCGGGTCGGGCTCGAGCTTGCGCGCCATCACCCGCAGCTCGAAGCGCAGCTTGGTGAACACGCGGCTGGGCACGTCGTACTTGGGCGTGTGCGGCGTGATCGACTGTATGTCGATTATGACTATGTTCTCGGCCGAGTCGTCGTAGCCCATCGAGCTGAGCTGCTCGCTCAGCGCCGACTTGAGCAGCGCGTCCAGCGCCTCGGGCAGCTGCTGCGCGCCGGGCTGCTTGGGCACGCTGGCGGTCTTTACGCGGCTCTGCGGATTGGCCAGGTCATAGGGGTCGTTGCGCATGTCGAGGTAGCCGTAGTCCTCGTCGCTGCCGAACGCGTTGGCGTACAGGTCGGTCTGGCCGCCGTTGGACGCCGAGTAGAAGCACTCGGACAGCTTTCCGTTGTAGGTGCCCACTATGCCCGCGGTCTCCTCGACGGCGCGCGCGGCGTTGACGTATTGGGCGTTGTAGCCGCGGAACACCTGGTCGTTGGTGTTGTCGTAGACGTCGTAGTCGCGCGTGGAGGTGCGGCGGCGCAGCGCGTATGTGCGCGCGGCTATCGCCTGGGCCTTGAGCGCCTCTATCGGGAACGAGTCGCTCATCTCGTAGGGCACGACGCCCTTCAGGTAGTCCTCTATGTATATGCTCAGCACCAGCCTGAGCTCGCCGTCGAGCACGGTTATCGACAGGTCGCCCTCGTAGAGGCCCTCCACTTCGCCTATGCGCAGGCCGTTTTCGCCGGTGGTAGCGTGGCGGGTCAGCTCAAAGCCGTCGCCCATGTGCAGCGTCAGGCCCTCATAGCTGAGCACCGGCTCGCCCTCGGACACGAATACGTGCAGCCTGGAGCCGCGCGCGAACCGGAAGCCCGCGTTGCCGTCGATCGAGTAACTGCCGTCCAGCGCTATGTCGACCTCGGTCAGGCCTTCGCCGGGATAGGTCAGCAGCACGCGCAGCGTGCCGTCCTCGCGCGCCAGCTCGGTGGGCGCGGGCGAGGTGTCGGGCGCGGTCGAAGCGCCGGGCGTGGGCGAAGCGTCGGGCGCGACGGCGTCGGCGAGCGCGCCCAGCGGCAGCATCAGCGCCATCAGCAGCGCCAGCGCGCGGAATATTTTTCTGGCAAACACTGTTTGACCTCCTTTGTGCTCATCATATGTATCTGGAAATTGGATTATAGCCTGACATACCTATTATTTGACGGTTTATGGCATTGGTATGTTCCAGCGGCTGTCGGCCGCGATTAAGATGGCGCGCTCGGTTCTGTGCGCATAAGCGCGCGTGCGGGCGGGCAATATAAGTGCAAAACGATGTGCGGAGGGATGGCGATGGAACACAACGAGGCCCAGCGGCGCGCCCGCATAGCCAGCATAGTGGCGCTGGTGACGCTGCTGTGCGTGCTGTGCGCGCTGATGGCGGCGCTCACGCATGAGCAGGACAGGATAGCGTTCAATACGGCGCGACTGGTCGGCGCCATTGCGCAGGAGCGTGTGCTTGAATGAGCGACGTGATATACATACAATTCCTGCCCGAATGCGAGGTGGGCGCGCAGGCGGAGGTATGCCTGCGCGACGTGGCGCACATGGCCCCGCGCGATGCGGAGCTGGAGGCGCTGGAGCTGGATGTGCCGGCGGCGGGCCGGCGCGTGGACGCGGTGGAGCTGGCCGAGCGCATAGGCCGACTGCGGCCGCAGGCGCGCATAGAGGTGCTGGGCAGCGGCGAGATATTCGTGTCGCGGCGCGACCACCGGCGCGGGCCGCTGGCGTGGGCGCTGAAGGTCGTGCTGGTGCTGCTGCTGTTCGGCGGGGCGGCGCTGGGCATGACGTTTTTCCATGCGGACGTGAACATGCTGGAGGCGCAGCGCGCGATCTGCGCGATGCTGGGCGGGGGCGAGGCCACGCCGCTTGAGCTGGCGGCGCCGTATGCGCTGGGCGTGCTGGCGGGCGTGGGCGGGTTCTTCCTGCTGGGCGGGCGGAGCAAGTCGCCGCTGGCGCTGAAGCTGCAGGGCTACCGCAAGCAGCTGGAGCAGGCCGACGAGATGGGCCGGCGCTGAGCGCGGCCGGAAGGGAGCGGATATGGCGCTGATACCATACTGCGTAGCGGGGCTGTCGGGCCTGGTGGCGGGCAGTGCGTACGGCGGGGCGATGCTGGCGCTGGGCGTGCTGACGCGGGCGATAACGATATTCGGCGGCCAGCGCGCGGGCTACGGCTGGGCGGTGGCGCTGGGCGCGGCGGGCGCGTCGTTCATGCACCTGGCGGGGCTGAGCGTGCCGCTGGGGCGCTGGGCGGGCGTGGCGATGCTGGGGCTGGGCGGCATGTTCGTGGGCATGACGGCGGCGGCGCTGGCCGAACTGCTGGAGCTGATGCCGGTGCTGATCGTGCGCTCGCGCGTGGCGGGGCTGACGATACCGGCGGTGATAGCGCTGATGCTGGGCAAGGCGCTGGGCGCGGTGCTGGCTGCGGTGGCGGGGCTGTGAGCGCGGCGCGGGAGCCGCGATGTGCATGCGGGCGTGGCCGGGGCGCGCCTGGCGACGGAGCAGGTGCTTTGTCCGGATGTGCATGCGGCAACCGGGTGAAATGCGGGCCATTGACAGATCGGATTCTGTTGGACGACGTGCCTGCTTTAAAGCCGGTTTCGTCTTTATGTGTGCACGATATTGCAAACCACTGCCATCGCAGCGCGCGTTGTCGCTAAATCTGCGGAAGCTGGCTATTGCCGTGCAAACTGAGTTATCGGTACGCAGTTTGGTTTGCCGGTGAATTGAATTGCACTGGGGGCACATGCGGCATCAGGGTGCAATAATGTGCTATAGACAGATCGGATTCTGTGGGACGTCGTGCTTGCTTTAAGCCGGTTTCGTCTTTATGTGTGGACGACATTGCAAACTACTGCCATCGCAGCACGCGTTGTCGCTAAATCTGCGGAAGCCGCCATTGCCAAGCGAACTGAGTTATCGGCACTCAGTTTGGTTTGTCGGCGAACTGTATTGCGCCTGGATGCACATGCGGCATACCGGCGCAATCGCGCTATCAATAAAGCGAACAATGCGTCAACCAAGGCGACTGCAAGCATATCAAACAATCGCAACCAGTAAATTGCCAGGTCATATCCAAAGCTCGACCACAGCTTGCCAGAACTGTCGAAACTAAGCGACGGGTTAAAGCGCGTCCGAATGCCATGAGCGCATCCGGGCGCTTAATACTGTTTCAAATGTCGCGAGTATTCCACGTCATGCCTCTGCTCAAGTGCGTTCTGAACATGCGCATAAGCGATATCGCAAACAGGCCAGCCAGGACAATCGCGGGCCGATATCTTGTAGAGCTAGAATGTGACGCTCATATGCTGGGCAAAATTGCCTGCGCAGGCTGCTGTGTCAAATGATAGAGGCGCGCCCGAAGGTTATCAGTGCGCCCGGACGCGCTACAAGCTGTTTCCCAAGTAGCAAATATTCTACGGCATGCCTCTGTGCAAGT
>CAWVGT010000211.1:0-5552 GCA_963928645.1 Candidatus Fimadaptatus sp. | reverse complement strand
GGCGGCGCGGGGACATACCCGCGCCGCCCCAGACCGCTTACAACCCCCGGCGCCTGGATAACGGGCTTTGATCCAAACAGTTATATTGAAGCATCGCATGGACTATGCTGCGAAAGCCGCCTTATGTGGGCGGCATCTCATTTTGATTTGCACGTTTGGCCAGCTGCTATTGCATGTTTGGCCAGGCAGACCGTGTGCGACATGCTTTGTCAATAGACTGGGACGGCGCAGGGAATATACCCCCGCGCCGCCCTGATGGCCCCGCCCGCCGCCAGCCGCGGCTCAGCCCCGCCGCTCTATGTCGCTCAGCATGTCCACGCGCCCCTGATGCCGGGGGCAGAACTCGGCGTCCAGCCACGCGTCCACTATCATCTTGGCCAGCTCCGGCCCCACCACGCGCGCACCGAACGCCAGCATGTTGGCGTTGTTGTGCTCGCGCGCCATCCGGGCCGAGTACGGCTCCGAGCAGCACGCGCAGCGTATGCCGCGCACCTTGTTGGCCGCCAGCGATATGCCTATGCCGGTGCCGCAGATGACCACGCCCAGCTCGCATTCGCCCGCGACCACCGCGCGCGCGACCTTCTCGCCGTATATCGGGTAGTCGGTCGATTCGGTCGAGCCCGTGCCATAGTCCACCACCTCGCAGCCGCGCGCGCGCAGGTGCTGCGCTATGATGCGCTTGAGCTCCACCGCTGTATGGTCGTTGCCTATGCCGATTGTCATATGAACGCACTTCTCCCCGCATTTTGTCGAATAAACATACTCACAGGTTCAGTATAGTATCAGCCGGTGCGCGTGTCAACGCCCTAACTGTTAAGCGCCGCGCGCGCGTCCGCGCCTGAATCGGGCAAAATTGACAATAATATGAAGCGGATTTCTTCTAAATATGGGTTTCACAACTTGCGGAAATATACTATAATATATGTGTACACGCTGCCGCGGCGCGCCCGCGGCCAATTCATCAGCAAGAGGGTGAGCGATTGGAGTGGTTATGGACACAGATAACCGAGATGTTATGGAATGTATTCTACCGTCCTGACTGGCGGGACGTGTTCGATATACTTATAGTGGCGTTCCTGATATATCAGCTGCTGCGCTTCACGCGCCAGACCCGCGGCTCGTCGGTGTTCAAGGGGCTGATAGTGGTGCTGATAGTTACCTGGCTGTCGGCCGCGATCAACCTGCGCGCGCTCAACTGGGTGCTGGTGCAGCTGATAAACACCGGCGCGGTGCTGCTGGTGGTGATATTCCAGCCCGAGCTGCGCCGCGCGCTGGAGCAGATAGGCCGCGGCAAGATACTGGCCGCCAACAAGGCGCGCAGCGGCGACATAGAGATAGAGCGCATAGTGGGCGCGTTCGTGGACGCGCTGACGCGGCTGGCGCGCCGGAGGGTGGGCGCGCTGATAGTGATAGAGGGCAATACCGGGCTCAAGGACGTGATAGAGAGCGGCACGCTGGTGGACGCGCGGATATCGGCCGCGCTGATAGAGAACATATTCGAACCCAACACGCCGCTGCACGACGGCGCGGTGGTGGTGCGCGGCGAGAGCCTGTACGCGGCGGCGTGCATACTGCCGCTGACCGACGATCAGTCGATAAGCCGCGACCTGGGCACGCGGCACCGCGCCGCGATAGGCGTGACCGAGACCACCGACGCCACGGCGCTGATAGTCTCCGAGGAGACCGGCGTCATATCGATGGCGCGCGGCGGCAAGCTCAGCCGCTATCTGGACGCCAAGTCGCTGGCTGAGCTGCTGCATCAGATATACGGCGAACCGCAACAGAGCGTGATAAAGCAGCTGCTGAAACGGAGGGCCGCCAAATGAACGAGATAAAAAAGCTGCTGGGCTGGCTCAAGCGCGCGCTGCTGAGCAACTTCTGGCTGAAGGTGCTGTCGCTGGTGCTGGCGATAACGCTGTGGAGCTTCGTGCTGACCAACGACACCACGATAACGCGCGAGCGCCTACTGAGCAATCTGTACATAAACACCACCAACCAGTCCACGCTGGACAGCCGCGAGCTGGCGATAACCGAATCGCTGTCTGAAATACTGCCGCAGGTGCGCGTGTCGGTCGAGGTGACCAAGAACGACTACTACCGCGTGACCAGCAACAACGTGCGCGTGGAGCTCGACCTGTCGCGGATACGCGAGACCGGCGAGCAGACGGTGCCGCTGACCGCGAGCACGGTCTACGGCACGGTGACCGGCATATACCCGGACTCGGTGACGCTCAACGTGGACGAGCTGGAGCAGCGCAACGTGCAGGTCGAGGTCGCGCTGGACGGCGCCGACGAGGACGAGTACTGGTACTCCGCGCCGAGCAGCAACCCCTCGATAATCACGATAAGCGGCCCGGCGTCGCAGGTCGAGCAGATAACCAGCGCGCGCGCGGTGATGGATCTGAGCGGCGTGGACACCGTGGGCTCGATCACGCGCGCGGTGTCGTTCACGCTGATGGACGACGATCAGCAGGCGGTCTCGTTCCCGGCGGTGACCGCGTCGACCAGCTCGGTGATAACCAGCGTGGACGCGTACCCGATCGCGAACATACCCGTGGAGACCGACCTGGCCAAGGTGATAACCGGCACGGTCGCGCAGGGCTATCAGATCGACGGGGTCGAGGTGCAGCCCTACGAGATAGCCGTGGCCGGCGCGCAGCGCTTCCTGGATTCGCTCAGCTCGGTGCAGATATACTCTATCAACGTTAACGACATGAGCGAGACCACCACCAAGTCCACCCGCGTAAACCGCCAGAGCGACATGAAGTACCTGTCCACCGAGGAGGTGCTGGTCACGATACGCATCAGCGAGCGGCAGATAACCCGCACGTTCGACTCGGTCACGCCCGAGCTGACCGGGCTGGCCGAGGGCCTGACCGCCACGCGCAACCGCAACTTCACCGTGACCGTGACCGGCCCCTATACCCAGATCAGCTCGCTCAGCCGCGGCGACCTGCAGCTGTACGTCGACGTGACCGGGCTGCCCGAGGGCGAGTACGAGCTGCCGGTGTACTGCCAGATCGACTCCGAGGCCGACCTGGACATAAAGATCGAACCCGCCACGATCAAGGTGACGATACAGTGAGCCAGACGCATATGACCACCGCCCGGACGGGCTCTGCGGGGCGCGGCGCGCATGCCGCGCCCCCGTGCCCGCGCTGGAACAAATTCCCGCGCTCACGCGCCCAATTGGCATACCCCATGCCGCAAAGGAGAGGTACAGATGGGACTTAACGGCTTTACCGAGTGGCTGTTTTCGGCGCTGCTGAGCTGGATGCAGATCATATACAACTGGTTTTGGTCCATGCTGGCGACCGGCGGCCAGAACGAATTCATGCCCTGGTTCTCGGACAACTGGCTGACCGTGGTGGGCGTGCTGCTGATCGCGGGGCTGGTTGTGGACTATACGATATATCTGATGCGCTGGCAGCCCTACCACGTGTGGCTGACGACGCTCAGGCGCGCGCGCGGCTACGTGGCGCGGCCGTTTGCCAAGGAGCAGCCGCGCCTCAAGTACGCCGGGTACAGGCGCGTGCTGGAGGGCGTGAGCGAGCCCGCGCCGCGCGACGCCCGCCGGCCCGCGCCCGACGCCCGGCCCCCGCGCGCCGATCAGCCCGTGCAGGTATACCAGGCCGCGCCCGCGCGCAGCGCCGAAGCCGCGCCGCGCGAACGCTATGCCGCGGCCGAGCCCCGGCCGCATGCCCGGCCCGCATACGCGCCGCCCGAGTCCCGGCCGTATGCCGAGCCCGAGCCGTATGCCGAGCCCCGGGCATATGCCGAGCCCGAGCCGTATGCCGAGCCCGCCGACGTGCCCGGGGCCGCCGCGCCCGAAGCGCTGGACGCCGAGGGCTACGTGCCCGAGAGCGTGGCCGCGGCCGAGCCGCCGCTGTTCAGCGATCCGCCGCAGTTCGCGCGCGGCGAGCGCGACGCGCCGCTGTATGGGCGCGTGTATCCGGGCTACGGCTCGCAGTTCATGCCGATAGGCCTGGCCGAGGAGCGCTCCACGCAGGTCGAGCTGCCTGAGCCGCCGCCCGCGCTGGCCGAGACGATCGAGTTTACGCCCGCGCCGGCCGAGACGATAGCGCCCCCGCCGCAGGCTGAGACGATAGCGCCTCCGCTGCAGACTGAGACGATAGCGCCGCCGCCGCAGACTGAGACGATAGCACCGCCGCCGCAGACTGAGACGATAGCACCGCCGCCGCAGGCTGAGACGATAGCGCCCCCGCCGCAGGCCGAGTCAATAGCGCCCCCGCCCGCGCAGACCGCACGTCGCGCCGGCGCACACAGCGCCATGCAGGGCAGCGCGCCGGCTCCGGCCCCGGACAGGCCGCCGCGGCGCAGCGTGGAGGGCTACGAGTCGCGCCGGCGGCGCGCGCGCACGGCCCAGCAGTCTCAGCCCGCGCAACAACCTCAAGCCGCGCAGCAACCCAAAGCCGTGCAGCAGCCCCGGCCCGCACAGCAGCCCCAGGCGATGCAGCGCCAACCCATGCAACCGTCCGCACAGCCGCAGGGCGCGCCGCGCATAGCGGTGCGGCCGGACACGCGCGCGAACCAGGACGCGCAGCAGGGCGCGCCGCGCACAATAGCGGTGCGCAAGGCGGGCATAACGCGCGACATAGAGTACGACGACGAGTGACGCGGCGCGGCCGCGCATGAAAGGACAGCCGATGATAAAGCGACACGGCCGCATAACGGCATTCGTAGGCAACTACGGCAGCGGCAAGACCGAGATAGCGCTCAGCACCGCGTATGACCTGCGGGCAGCGGGCCAAAGCGAGGTGGCGCTGGTCGACCTGGACATAGTTAACCCGTACTTCCGCAGCTCCACGCAGCGCGCCCAGCTGCTGAGCGCGGGCATAGAGGTCGAGCAGCCCTCGTTCGCGCTGACGACGGTGGACATACCGTCGCTGCCGGCCAGCATACTGAGGATATTCGAGCGGCCGGCGCTGCAGGTGATAATCGACGTGGGCGGCAACGACGTGGGCGCGGCGGCGCTGGGCCAGTACCGGCCCTATCTGGAGCGCGAGGGCTGCGACCTGCTGTACGTGATAAACGCGTTCCGCCCGCTGTCGTCCAACGCCGACGACATAATCGAGATGATGGCCGAGATACAGGGCCGCGCGCGCGTGGCGATAACCGGGCTGGTGAACAACACCAACCTGCAGTCCGAGACCAGCGCGGCCGACATAGCGGCCGGCCACGCGATAGTGAGCGAGGTCGCCGCGCGCACCGGCATACCGGTACGCGGCATAGGCGCGCTGCCCGAGCTGATACCCGAGCTGCCGCCCGAGCTGCGCGCGCTTGCGTTCCCGGTGACGCGCCGCCTGGCGCCGGAGTGGACGCAGTACGACAGCTGAGCGACATAGCCAGCGCCCGCGCGGGGATTGCCTGCGCGGGCGCTCAAGTCGTTGAGACACCCCCGGCGGACAGACTTCTGGCTCTACTCTAAGTGTTTTTTTGAAACTTCCTATTGGCTATGTCGCAAAGTGAGTCTATTGCAAGTGGTGATCCGATTTAATTTGCATGTTTGTGACTGCTGTTGCGCGTTTGGC
>CAWVGT010000210.1:0-6979 GCA_963928645.1 Candidatus Fimadaptatus sp. | reverse complement strand
AAGTACATCAACCTCTCGTTCGACGAATGGAACGTGTGGTTCCACTCGCACGATCAGGATCAGGAGGTCTGGAAGCAGGGCCGCTGGAACCTGGCGCTGCCGCTGCTGGAGGACGTGTACAACTTCGAGGACGCGCTGCTGGTGGGCCTGATGCTGATAACGCTTATCAACAACGCCGACCGCGTAAAGGTCGCGTGCCTGGCGCAGCTGGTCAACGTAATCGCGCCGATAATGACCCGCAACGGCGGCGGCGCGTGGCGGCAGACGATATTCTATCCGTTCATGCAGGCGTCCAGCTTCGGCCGCGGCACCGCGATACGCCCGATCATCAGCGCGCCGACCTACGACTGCAGGGCGCGCGAGGGCGTCAAGGTCGTCGACGCGGCGGGCGTGCTGTCCGAGGACGGGCGCACGCTGACGGTGTTCGCCGTCAACCGCTCCGCCGAGGCCGTGGAGCTGAGCGGCGACCTGCGCGCGTTCGGCGAGGTGCGCTTCAAGGACTCCAGCGCGCTGCACAGCGACGACCTCAAGGCCGTCAACACCGAGGCTCAGCCCGACGCGGTCAAGCCCGGCGCGGGCGCGCAGGCCGCGGTCGACGGCGGCAACTTCACTGCGGTGCTGGGCGCGTACAGCTGGAACGTGCTGCGCTTTGAGGTGGGCTGAGGACTGTAAGCGCTTGTAGTATATTGGTCGATGTATACCGGCGTGGGCGGCGGTGCGCTGCCCGCGCCGGTTTGTTTTGGGCGCTGCGGGGCTGCTCGCGCCGGCGCGCTCCAGGCGCCGCCGCGCGCGGGGCTTATGGGGTACGCGTCGGCGGCGCATGGCTGCGCGGAGCCGGGCGGCGCAGCTGAACGGTGCGCGACCGGGCGGAGGCGACCGAACGGCCCGATGCCTGGCAACGCCGGACGGCGCATGGCCGGGCAGCGCGATGCGGGATTGCGCGCAGTTGAGCGACCTGCGGCTTTGCCCGACCAAGCGACTGACGCCGGACAGGCGGACTTGACTTTGATTAACGCATGCGGGCGCGGACGGCCTGTGCCACCCGCGCCCGTATACATTCGCATGTATCCACCAAACACGCTCAACTAAAATCGATCTCGAACCGCTCGCCATGCCGAAGCAGCAGCGCGTCGGTGAGTTCAATGCGCAGTATGACCGTGTTATGGTCGTTCAGATCGGTGTGCCCGTTGTCTATCCACCCCGCAAACGCCCGGCGCAGCATGTCCAGCCGCGCGGCGTTTTCGGGCGACCCGACCCAGCCCATGCTGCGGGCGCGGCCGTGCGCCGTGAACCAGTCGCCCGCTATCGCCACCGCCGGGTTGGCCGCGATCTGGCGCATCTTGCCCGACAGCGCGTGCGTTATCACGTAGAACGCGCCGCCGTCGTACACGGCGTTCACGTAGCGCGCGTGCGGCACGCCGTCCTGTGCGGTGGCCAGCGTGATCACGCTGTCGCCGCCGAACCGCTCGCGCAGCGCCTCCTCGGCCCTCGGTGTCAGTTTCGGCATATCGCATGTCCCCCTTTGTGCAATGTACTGCGCGGCCTGGCAAACGCCTGTGCGCGCCGCGCATGCCGGCGCCGGAACGCACATACTCCGCGCAGGGCGCCCGTCGGCGCATCAGGCCGCGCTCATGTCACACGCCCGGCGCGCTCGGCACTGCGCCCGCCGCCCTGCCGCGCCCGGCTCAGAACCCCAGATCGTCCTCGAGCTCGTCGTCGGATATCTCGGTCTCGTCCATTATGCGCTCGACCTCGCCGCCCTCGTCGTCCTCGTCGTCGTCCGAGGTCACGCCCACGGGCATAGCGTTGGCCGCCAGCGCCTCGGCCATCTCGCCGCGCAGCTTGCCCTCGATCTCGGCGCAGACCTCCGGGTTGTCCTTGAGGTACTTCTTGACGTTCTCGCGGCCCTGGCCGATGCGCATGTCGTTGTACGAGAACCACGCGCCGCTCTTTTTGACAAGGTCGCGCTCCAGCGCCATGTCCAGTATCGAGCCCACGCTCGATATGCCCTCGCCGTACATCATGTCCACCTCGACCTGCCTGAACGGCGGCGCGACCTTGTTCTTGACTATCTTTATCTTGGTGCGGCTGCCTATCGGCATGCCGTCGCTGCCCTTGAGCGTCTCCAGCTTGCGCACGTCTATGCGCACCGACGCGTAGAACTTGAGCGCCTTGCCGCCGGTGGTGGTCTCGGGCGAGCCGTAGCCCATCTGCCCGACCTTCTCGCGCAGCTGGTTTATGAATATCGCTATCGCGTTGGTGCGCGCTATCACGCCGGTCAGCTTGCGCAGCGCCTGCGACATCAGCCGCGCCTGCAGGCCCACGTGGCTGTCGCCCATGTCGCCTTCTATCTCGGCGCGCGGCACCAGCGCCGCCACCGAGTCGATTACCACTATGTCAATCGCGCCCGAGCGCACCAGCGCCTCGGTTATGTCCAGCGCCTGCTCGCCGCTGTCGGGCTGGCTCACGAACAGCTCGCTTATGTCCACGCCCAGCTGCTGCGCGTACAGCGGATCCAGCGCGTGCTCGGCGTCTATGTAGGCCGCCGTACCGCCCTCCTTCTGCACCTGCGCCACGCAGTGCAGCGCCAGCGTGGTCTTGCCCGACGACTCCGGCCCGTATATCTCGATTATGCGCCCCCGCGGCAGCCCGCCCACGCCCAGCGCCGCGTCCACCGCTATGTTGCCCGTGGACACTACCTCCACCTGCATGTGCTGCTTGTCGCCCAGCTTCATCAGCGCGCTCTCGCCGAACTCCTTCTTTATCTGCGCCAGCGCCATCTCCAGCGCGCGCTCCTTGCCCACCTCGGACGCCGTCTGCAGCTTGGACTTGCCCGTTGTCTTCTTTGCCATATGTCATGCGCGGGCCGCGCCCGCCCTCCTTTCTCACTCGACCAGCATTACCTCGTCGGCCTCGACCAGCGCGCGCCGCACCATGTCCAGCGCCCTGAGCGCCGCCAGCGACCGTATCCGGTACCGGTCGCCGGTGAACACGAACCGGTGCACCTGTATGTCGCGGGGCGTGCGCAGCCCTATGTACACCAGCCCCACGGGCTTGTCGGGCGTGCCGCCGCCCGGGCCGGCTATGCCGGTGACCGACACGCAGTAGTCCGCGCCCGAGAGCTGATGCAGCCCCTGCGCCATCTCGCGCGCGGTCTGCTCGGACACCGCGCCCACGCTCTGCAGCGTCTGCGCGCTCACGCCCAGCGTGTGCTGCTTGGCGGCGTTGGAGTACGTCACGTGCCCCTCCAGCAGCACCTCGGACACGCCCGGCACGTCGACCAGCCAGTCGGCTATCTTGCCGCCGGTGCAGCTCTCGGCCAGCGCCAGCGTGCGCCCGGCGCGCTTGAGCAGCCCCACTACGACCTGCGGCATGTCGGTCTCGCCTATCGCGTATATGAACCTGTCCAGCCGCGCGCGTATCTGCGCCTCTACCGGGTCGAGGTAGGTCGCCGGGTCCTCGCCCGCGGCGCACTTGACCGTGAGCCGCACCTGCGCCTCGCCCAGCGAGCAGTACGTGGCTATCGTGACGTTGGTCTGCGCGTCTATCATGTCGCGCAGGCTCATCTCCAGGTCGCTCTCGCCTATGCCTATCGTGCGTATGAAGCGCGAGGCTATCGTATAGCCCAGCTTGTCGTGCAGGTACGGCTCGACCTCGGCCTCGAACATGCCCTTCAGCTCATACGGCGGCCCGGGCAGCACTATCACGATATGCCCGTCGGCCTCCACGGCGCAGCCCGGCGCGGTGCCGCGCGCGTTTTTGAGTATGTGCGCGCCGCGCGGGAACAGCGCCTGCTTGCGGTTGTTCTCGGTCATCTGCCGGCCCCAGAGCGCGAACTGCTCCTCCAGGTGCGCCAGCGCCTCGGCGTCCTCGACCATGTCCAGGCCCAGCTCCTGGGCGACCATCTCCTTGGTCAGGTCGTCCTCGGTGGGGCCCAGGCCGCCGGTCGTTATCAGCAGGTCGCAGCGCCCCAGCGCCGCGCGCACCGCCTCGCGCACCCGGCCCGGGTTGTCGCCCACCGTCTCTATGCGGTACAGCTCTATGCCCAGCTCGGACAGCCGCCGCGACAGGTATTGCGCGTCGGTGTTGAGCACCTGGCCCAGCAGCAGCTCCGTGCCCACGCACAGTATCTCACAGATCATACAATCAGCACCCCCTGCGCGCCGGCCGCTCCGGCAGGGCGTCCCGCGCTCGCCGCGCCCACGCCCGCCGCACCGCCGGCTCAAACTTCCATCCGTTCAGGCTCGCGCCTGTGTTAAGACGCGCTCGCGCGAACCTGCAGCCGCGCAGATCCACGCCCGTACAGTCCAATTTCCGCACCGGCCCAGGCTCGTGTGCGTTTGCATGCTCGAAAACCCCCGCCGTGCAAATTTACGTTCATACGTCCTCATAGCTGCGCAGTCCGGCGGCTGTGCGGAACCGTGCCCGCCCGTTTACATGTCCGCGTCAGCCGACGCCCGCACGCTCCCGCGCTTGCGCCGTCTCGCGCCCATGTCCATTCGCGCCTGCGCAGACTCGCATTTGCGCCGTCCCGCGCCCACGTTCATCCGCGCCTGCCAGTTCGCATAAACGTACAAGCCAGAACCCGCGCGTTCTCTCGTTTGCGCGTCTTCACACCCGCACATGTCCAAGCCTGCGCGCGCTCACATCTGCGCTATGAACTCCCGGTTGCGCACCAGGTAGTCCGCGCCCGACCACACCGCCAGCGCCAGCGCCACATATATCAGCGCGTCCGACGCCGCGCTCAGCCACGGCGGCAGCGCGCCGTCCAGCGCATAGTAGCCCGCC
This sequence comes from Candidatus Fimadaptatus sp., assembly GCA_963928645.1. Classification (GTDB taxonomy): domain Bacteria; phylum Bacillota; class Clostridia; order Christensenellales; family Aristaeellaceae; genus Fimadaptatus. Next base: position 2,191 of record CAWVGT010000210.1, on the reverse strand, counting down.
AGCGTGACCGTCAGCGCCGCCATCTGCGACGCGGTCTTGAGCTTGCCCAGCTTGCCCGCCGCCAGCACCCGGCCCTTGCCCGCCGCCACCAGCCGCAGCCCAGACACTATGAACTCCCGCGCCACGAACACCACCAGCACCCAGCCCGGCATCAGCGCGCGCTCGACCATCATTATCATCACCGCCGTGACCAGCAGCTTGTCGGCGATCGGATCCATGAACTTGCCAAAGTCGGTCACCAGCCCGCGCGAGCGCGCGATGTGGCCGTCCAGATAGTCGGTCAGCGACGCTATCACGAACAGCGCCGTCGCCGTCAGCCCGCACACGCGCCCGCCTATCATCATCAGCGCCACTATCGCCGGTATCGCGACGACCCGCGCCAACGTAAGCCTGTTGGGCAGATTCACACGCACACCCCCTGCAGGTCGTATTCCTCGGCCGCGGTTATGCGCACGCGCACGTACTGGCCGGGCGTCAGCTCGCGCTCGCTTATGAAGTATATCCTGCCGTCTATCTCGGGCGCCTCGCGCATCGAGCGGCCCACGTATGTCAGCCCCTCGAAGCCCTCGACCAGCACCTCGCACTCCTCGCCCACGCGCAGCTCGTTGCGCGCGCGCGATATCCGCTGCTGCAGCGCCATCAGCCGATCGAGCCGATCCTGCTTGACCTCGTCGGGCACCTGGTCGGGCATGTCGGCCGCGGGCGTGCCCTCCTCGCTCGAGAACGCGAACGCGCCCATGCGGTCGAACTGTATCTCGCGGGTGAAGTCCATCAGCTCCTCGAAGTCGCGCTCGGTCTCGCCCGGGAAGCCCACTATGAACGTGGTCCTGAGGAACATGCCCCGCGCCCGGCACTCGCGCAGCAGCGCGCGTATCGAGTCCGGGTCGCCGCGCCGGTTCATGCGCCTGAGCAGCGGCGCGCTTATGTGCTGCAGCGGCAGGTCGAGGTAGTCGCAGATCTTGGGCTCGTCGCGCAGCGTCTCGATCAGCCGCGCGTCGACCGTGTCGGGATAGGTGTACAGCACCCTGAGCCAGTGCACGTCGTCCAGCGCCGCCACGTCGCGCATCAGCTCGGGCAGCAGCGTGCGCCCGCCCTCGAAGTCGTTGCCATAGCGCGAGGTATCCTGCGCTATCAGCGTTATCTCGGACGCGCCGCCCGCGCTCAGCCGCCGGCACTCGTCGACTATGTCGCGGTACGGCCGCGAGTGGTAGCCGCCGCGTATCAGCGGTATCGCGCAGTACGCACAGCGGTTGTCGCAGCCCTCGGATATGCGCACATACGCCGAGTACGGCGGCGTGGTCAGCACCCGCCGCCCGCCGTCGCAGCCGCCGAACCGCCCCGCGGTTTCGACCGGGCGCTCGCCGGCCCCGGCCCGGCGTATCACGTCCACCAGCGCGTCGAAGTCGCGCACGCCCACGAACGCGTCGACCTCGGGCAGGCCCTGCGCCAGCTCGCCCGAATAGCGCTGCGCCAGGCAGCCGGTGGCTACCAGCAGCCGCGCGCGGCCGGTGCGCTTGAACTCGGCCATCTCCAGCAGCGTGTCTATCGACTCCTCCTTGGCCGGGTCGATGAAGCCGCAGGTGTTGACTATTATCACATCGGCGTCGCGCGGCTCGGGCGTTATCTCAAAGCCCGCGTCCGCGAGCCGCCCCAGCATCAGCTCGCTGTCCACGCGGTTCTTGGAGCAGCCCAGCGACACCATGCCGACGGTCTTGAGCAATCATATCAGTCCTTTCAAGCGTTATCAGCGGACAACCGCTGCCCGCCGTATATCTTCCAGCGCGCCCCGCCGCCACAGGCCGCGCTGCTGCGCCGTGTGTTTACCTATATATCTACAAAAGCCTTTGGTTCACCCAGCGTCTTGCTGTACGTCGATGCGGCCTGACTGGCACACCAATCGACGGATGCGCCTGACCCACAGCAACCATGCCAGCCCCGGCGCGACTCTGGTAAACGCTTTTGAGTTACGCCGTGGCGTCCAGGCGTTTGCCCGACGCGGCGCTGGCAATGCTTTTAAGCCACACCGTGGCGTACACGCAATGCCGGCCCCGGCGCTGTTCTGCGCAGATGCTTTTGCGCCGCTCCGCGCCGCCGCGCCATGCCGGCCCCGGCGCGACTTTGGTGAACGCTTTTGAGTTACGCCGTGGCGTCCAGGCGTTTGCCCGACGCGGCGCTGGCAATGCTTTTAAGC
>CAWVGT010000209.1:0-13011 GCA_963928645.1 Candidatus Fimadaptatus sp. | reverse complement strand
ACTGTCAGGGAACCTTTCAGGCCGCTGACAAAGCCCGGCAGCCGGACGGCGGGTTGGATTCCAAATGGCTTTGATGAGACAACGCTTGGGCAATGCTGCGAAAACCTTCTGATATAGGCGGCGCTTTGTTTGGATTCGCATGTTCTGCTGGCTGCTGTTGCGCATTCGGCTGAGCAGGACGTGTGCAGCATACTTTGTCAATAGGCTGAGTCGGTTCCCTGAATAGGAACCGCCTCGGTTTATTGACAAAGTAACACGGCACGAGCAGCTGGGTCTGGCGTGCAATCGCACCGCTCGAATGGCGCATGGTATTGGCCGATATTCGAAGCGATGGCTATGCCACAGCGTACCGACGACGCGCAAATACCGAAACGGAGCCTGCCTTGTCGCGCGCCTGGCTGTGCAAACGCTCTGGGTGCGGTTGCTCAAAGCGGTACCGCCTGCGTTTTGCGCATATCGATGGTCACGCGCTAGCGCCACTCAAGCGCCGAACCCAGCACCACCCCTCGCGGCGCGCATATCCCACGCGCACACGCCGCCGCAAGCGCCGCGCTCAGCTCAACGCCCTCGCACGGCAGCGCAGCGTACTCGAACAGCGCCGCGCAGCCGGGCGCAGGCTCCGGGCCGCCGGGCGCGCCCAGCAGCATATATCCCACCGCGCGTCCGCCGCGCTCGACCGCGTATGCGCGCAGCCCCGCCGCCTGCCAGCGCCGCATCAGGCCGTCCCACGCCATGCGCGTCGCGCGCGCCGGACACTCGCGCACCGGTGCGGCCAGCGCGTATATGCCCCGCGCCAGCCACGCCTCGGCGCAATCAAGTGGGCGCAGCGCAATGTCGCACTCGCCGCCGTCATCGACCGCGCGCCATTCGCCCACAGCCAGGCGCAGCGCCGCGTCCAGCTCGGGCGCGCCTTCGCAGTCGCACTCCACGCCGCCCAGCGCGGCCTCGCACCACACCGGTTCGCCCAGGTTCCAGTCCACCGTGCCCGGCGCGCAGCGCACGCGCGCCACGGCCCTGCGCCCGTCAGCGCGGTATACCGTCGCATGCCGTGCGTCGGCTTCGAGTGCACACAGCGCGCGCGGGATCGCCGGATCCCGCGCGCCTGATCTGAATTCAATCTGCATATGCGTTCAACTCCAGATGTCAACTTCGCCCTCGAACGGCGCGCATTGGTCAATGAGCGGCGTCGGTTCTGCAGCGCGCGCCGGCTTCGCGACGGGCAGCCTCTGCGCCTCCAGCGCCCAGTCGGCCTCCAGTGGGCCGTCGCCGCGCGCAGCGTGCGGTGCGGGCTGCGCGCTGATGCTGCGCGCGTGCCTGTGCCGTGGCGGCCGGCCCGGCGCTGTCGGCATCGAGCCTGCGCCGTGGACATCGGGCCCGCTCGACGCGCCGCGCGCGGCCGCCCGGGGGGCATCAGGCCGTGCCGGAACGCCTGCCGGTTCGAACTGGCGGTCGGTCGGCAGCTCGCTGGGGGCGGGCGAGTCGGGCTGTCCGGGCGCGGGATGCGGTTCGGTAACGTGCCCGGCGCCTGTCCGTGCCTCGCGCGGCGCAAGGGCGTCGCACGGGTCGCCTGACGCGGGTTGCCCGGCTTGGGTCTGTGCAGGGCGCTCGGTGGAGCGGTCGCCGTCCGCAGCATTCGCCGCCGGCTTGGCCATCGCGCCAATACGATCAGTCTCAGCCGTAGGCAGGGCCGGGTGTACAGCACCGCTTAAGGTCTCAGTGGCGCTGTCGTGGCGCACGGGTTCCGGCGCTGTTGCGGATGGCACACTGTATCCGTCGGGTTCGGCCTGCGGCGCGGCGGTTTGCGCTGCCTTGACCGCCGATTCAGCCGCGCAGTCAGTAGCCGCTAATCGGGCTGCTAAAGTGGGCTCAGCGCCAATGCAATCGGCTTTGGCATCCGGCTGCGCCGCTTCGTTTGCCGCCTCGACTTTTGACAGAGCGTCCATACTGCCCGCCCCGTGCGACGCGGCGGGCGTCTGCGCCTCCGCGCGGGGCATGGCGTCCCTGCCGTCCGCGTCGGGCAGCCCGGCCTCGCTCGACATCGGCGCGGCATCGGTCGACTGCCTGCGCTTGCGCCGCGACTGATACCCGCTGTCCGACGCAACCTCGCCCGGGTTCAGCATGCGCGCGAACTGATTCAACTCGCCGCGCACGTCGTGCACCAGCTGCTCCAGCCGCCTTGCGCTGCGCCGCAGCTCCTGCGCGCTCGCGCCGCCATCCAGCGTCCGCGCGATCGACCAGAACGCCGTGGGCCCCACCACTATCACGCGCCGCACCAGCTGCGCGCGCTCCAGCGCCTCCTCCAGCTCGCCCATGCGCGCGCCCGACAGCTCCCGGCGCAGCAGCAGGATTGCGAAATCGGTCGTGAGCCCCGGCTTTATCAGCTCGGCTGCCAGGCGCGCCGCATACTCTACGAGCGCCTTGTTCAGCCGTGCGTCCGACTCGCCCGCGAATTGCTCCACCGGAAACGACATGTCCACCGGCAGGTACAGCACCCTGCCCGCGTCGTCGGGCAGCAGTATCGCCACGTCGGCGTACCGCCCCGAGCCGGTGCCGATCTCGAAACGGCGCACGTATCGGCCCGGCTCGAACCACTGCATCAGCAGCGCCTCCAGCCGCCCCTCGGGCATGTCGCCCCACGGCGCCGCGCCCAGCCGCTCGCGCAGCCGCGGCATGTCCAGCGCGCCGCCCAGGCCCTCGACCTGCGCGCTCAGCCGGGCCAGCTGTCCGCTCAGCCCGTCCAGCCCCTGCAGCGCCGCGTCCAGCCGCGCCCCGGCCGCCTGTGCCAGCTCGCGCGACTCGCCGCGCAGCGCCTCCAGCTGGCGCGCCAGTTCGTCGCGCTCCGCATGGCCGCGTTCGCACTCGGCGCTGAGCTGTTGTTCGCAAACGCGCATCTGGCTGGCCGCGTTCTCGTACGCCTCGCCCGAGCTCTCGTATATCATGCGCTCCATATCGCTGAGCTGGCGCTGCTGCTCGCGCTCGCGGCGGTTCATTTTCAGCATAATGGCAACGAGCATGATGATTATTATCGCCAGCACGCCGCATATGACAAGCATCTCCGGCTGCGCCAGCTTCGACCAGTCCACCATCTGCGCACCACGCCTTCCAAACGAATATTTACATCAATTATACTCTCTTTTTCCCCGCATAGCAAGGGCCCAGTGCCTGGCGGCGCTGAAATACGGTTCGGCCAGGCGAGGGCGCGCAATCTGGTGCGGGTCATTCGCCGGCGGGCATGGCGGCGCCGGCGGGTCAAGCGCGGGCCGAACGCACGCAGCGGCACACCCGCAGCGCTTCGTCGCAAGATCGCAGGCCAACGATAAAGCCACCCGGCTTGAACTCCCGCCGGGCGGCCCAGAGCGTTGACAAAGCCCGGCGGCTGGACAGCCGGTTTGACCTAAACAAGTTTTTGAAACACACTGCTGGCAATTTTGCCGGATCCGTTAATGCGATTGGCATGCAACCTGGATCTGCGCGTTCAACCGGCTGCTGTTGCATATCTGCTCAGGCAGATCGTGCGAGGCATACTTGTCAATAGACAAAGCCGCCCGGCAGTAACTCTCGCCGGGCGGCCGTATCAGGTCAGCCTACGCTATCGTCATATTCGCCCTCGTCTCCGCCCTGATCGCCGGAGCCGTCATCGCCGCCGTCGTCATAGTCGTCGTCATAGTCGTAGTCGGGCTCGGCCCACTGCGAATAGTACCAGTCGCTGGTGTGCTTGGTGCAGTAGCCTATCGAGGACAGGTCGGCGTTGGCGGTCACGCCGCTGAAGTAGTCGTCCACCACGTCCTTGTCGGCCTGGCGCAGCGGATGGCCCTCGGGTATGTACACGCGCGAGTACGTCGCCACGCTCGGGCAGTACTCGGTGGGCCGGCGCTTGGTCTCGGTGCACAGCGTCACGCTCTGGTGCATGTTGCACTCCTGCGTGGGCTGGGTGCCCTCGAGCCAGTAGTCGTTCTGCACCTCATAGCCGTCCACGTCGTGGTAGCACGCGTCGGTGGCCAGCAGCCCCGACACGCCGCAGGTCTTGACGCGCACCAGCCCCAGGCTCTCGGGGCTGTCCGAGATTATCTCGCGATCCTCGGTATAGCCCGCGGCGTCGTGCAGCACCTCCATCAGCCTGCCCCACAGCGGCGCGGCGTACTTGCCGCCGGTCGAGTCGGACTTGAGCGCCTTGTAGCCGTCGTGGCCGATCCACACCGCGCCCGAATAGTACGGCGTCAGGCCCGCGAAGAACACGCCCTTGTAGTCGCTGTTGGTGCCGGTCTTGCCGGCCACGGTCATGCCCGAGAACTGCGCGCGCGAGCCGGTGCCCGACGAGCTGGCGCACGCCTTGAGCACATCCACCAGCAGCCACGCCGTCGAGGGCTTGAACGCCTGCCGGCGCTCCTGGTACGTCGACGACTCCAGGAACACGCTGCCATCGCTGTTGAGCACGCGCGTGAACGCCACGGGGCTCACATATTCGCCCTTGTTGCCTATCGCGCCGAACGCCGCCGCCATCTCAACCGGCGTTATGCCCGAAGTGCCCAGCGTCAGGCCCGCGCCGTCGGCGTTTATGTGGCTCTCGTCCACGCCCAGCTGCTTGAGGTAGTAGACCGAATTATCTATGCCCACGTAAGTATACAGCGCCTGCGCGGTCGAGGTGTTGTGCGACTTGGTCATCGCGGTGCGCATGCTCTCGGGGCCGGTGTAGCCGCCGCCGTAGTTCTGCGGGTAGCCGCGCTCGGAGTTCCAGCCGCTGATGCGTATCGGCATGTTCATGACCGGCGCGCCCGGCGACGAGCCCAGATCCCACGCCGGCCCGTAGACCGACAGCGGCTTTATCGACGAGCCCACCGGCATCAGGCCCATGTACGCGCGGTTGAACTGCTTGCGCGTGGTGGGCGTGTCGCGCCCGCCGACAATGGCCACGATCTCGCTGGTGTGGTAGTCTATGACCACCGCGGCGGCCTGGGGCTGGATTATCTCGGTATACGTGCCGTCGCCGTTGCTGGTCCGGTACACCTTGTCAGCCGAGTTGCGCGTGGACGGATAGCCGTCCCAGTCGTGTATCGTCTGCTCGGCCAGCGTCTGCAGCTCCTTGTCCATCGCGGTATAGATGTGATAGCCGCCGGTGCGCAGCTGGTTCTCCATCTTGTTGCGGTTGGTGGAGTTGTCCTCGAGGTTGTACATGCGCAGCATGTGCGTGGTCACGTCGTATATCGCGTATTCGACGTAGAAGGCGTTGTCGTACATCTTGCTGGCCAGCGGCGAGGTCTCCAGCACGTGCACCTGCTCGTTCAGCGCGGAGTTGTACTCGGCCTCGGTTATAAAGCCCGCGTTGTACATCGCGGCCAGCACGTCGTTGGTGCGCTTGTCGGTTACGTCGGCCTTGTCGCGCGAGTAGTAGTTGAGCCGCGGGTTGTAGCCATACGGGTTCTTGTTGAGCCCGGCCAGCATCGCGCATTCGCGTATCGTCAGCTCGCTCAGGTCCTTGCCAAAGTAGTCCTGCGCCGCGACCTTGACGCCGTAGGACGAGTTGCCCAGGTATATGACGTTCAGGTACTCCTCGAGTATCTGGTCCTTGGTGTACACCGTCTCCAGCTGCAGCGCCAGGTACGCCTCCTGTATCTTGCGCTTGTAGGTCTGTTCGGTGGTCAGTATCGTCTGCTTTATCAGCTGCTGGGTGATCGTCGAACCGCCCTGCGTCGTGCCCGAGCCGGTCAGGTTGTACACGAATGCGCCCACTATGCGCTTCACGTCCACGCCGTTGTGCTCGCGGAAGCGCGAGTCCTCTATCGCTATAAACGCGTTTTGCAGCATCTCGGGCATCTCGTCTATGCTGGCGTAGATGCGGTTCTCGGTGCCCTTGAAGTCGGTTATGAGGTTGCCGTCGCGGTCGTATATGAACGAGGTCTGCGACTGCTGATCGAACAGCGTCAGGTCGAGCACCGGCGCGGTCTCGACATACGCCCGCGCTATGCCCACGACCAGCCCGGTGCCGCTTACGCCTATCAGCAGCACCAGCACGAACAGCATCCGTATCGTGGTCATCAGCACGCTGAGCAGGAAATTGGTCTCGCGCGTGCGGGGTTTGAACAGCGAAAACCGCTTGTTGGAAGAACTGTGTCGGCTCATCGATACCTCCCGGGGAATCGCTTGCAGGTCGAGCAGGAATAATAAACCGCGCCGCGCCCGCATAGGTTGAACAAGGCAAGTCGCCGCGCCGGTACAACGCTTGGACGAGGGGGGCGGTCAATTGGTTGCAGTTGCGGGCAGGCGGCGCTGGGCGCGCCTGGCGGCCGCGATTATACTGCCGCTGGCGGCGCTGATGCTGGTGATGCTGATTAGCCTGCAGCCGGTCGCGCTGGAGCTGGCGCAGGCGCGCGCGCGGGTGATCGCCACCAACGCGCTCAACGACGCCATCGCCGCCATAATGGATCAAAACATAACCTACGACGACCTGATGCAGGTGGTCTACGACCAGTCGGGCCGGGTGGCGATGCTGCAGGCCAACACAATGCGCATGAACGAGCTGGGCTCGCGCATAGTGCTGGAGGCGCAGCGCACCCTGGAGAGCGCGTCGGCGCAGCTGATAAGCGTGCCGCTGGGCGCGGCCACGCACATCGCGCTGCTGGAGGGCGCGGGGCCGTCGGTCACGGTGCGCATGCTGCCGGTGGGCTCGGTCACGACCGAGTTCAAGACCGAGTTCGAGGCCGCCGGCATCAACCAGACCCGCCACAAGGTCTACCTCGAGGCCGTGACGCGCATCGATCTGATCGCGCCCAACGGCGCGCAGAGCATATCGATACGCTCGCAGGTCTCGGTCGCCGAGTCGATAATAATCGGCGACGTGCCCCAGTCCTACGTCGATGTGGCCGACGAGGAAGACATGCTCAACCTGATACCCGACTGACGCCCGAGCGCTGTCAGTAAGTATTCAATGCCGCCCGGCCGCAACCCTGCCGGGCGCGCGATTTTTCACAAATTGGCAGGGAATGTCGAGATTTGGGCGCACGCAGTTCACAAAGCGCTAGCGCACCTGAATCTGGCAGGCGCGCATGACCTCCAGCGCGGCGGCATGGCGCGCCGGGGTGACGCCCGCGCACAGCGCCGCGCGCACCCTGAGCTCTGCCTCGGGCAGCGCCGCGCGCAGCAAAAGCGCATTGGACACCACGCATATGTCGGTGCACACGCCGCACAGCTCAATCGTCCAGCCGCGCCCGGCGGCCAGCCCGGCCGCCTCCGCGTCGCGCGCGAGCCGGCGGGCGAGTTCCACGCTGCCGAACGCCGGCTTCTCTATTAGCTCGGCCTGCGCGCTCAATTCGGCCAGCCCCGGCGCGAGCTGCCAGCCCGGCTCGCCGCGCACGCAGTGCACGACCGGCAGCTGTCCGCCCTCGTGGGTGGACAAGTAGTCCGGCCCGTGGGTGTCCAGCGTGAATATCAGCCGCTCGCCGTCGGCCAGCGCCCGGCGCGCGCGCTCCACCACGCCCGGCAGCGCCGCGACCGCCTCGGCGCTGCCCAGCGCGCCGGTCACGAAGTCGTTTTGCATGTCGACAACTATCAGCACATCCTGCATTTATATCCGCCTCCCGCCGCACAATGTTGCCGTATCATATGATTAGATTATATTGACTGACTGCGGCAAAATCAAGCGCCTGTACGTCAAACCGCGCGGAATTTAACGTTATCCGCGCCGCTTCGCCAATATCGGACACAGCGCATGCCGGGCGCTTGCCGGCATCGCCGATGCGCAAGCCTTGTTAGAGCCCGCCACCTCATCGACGGGCAAACGCGCTTTCGCGATATGTCCGCAGCTCATTCAGGTTGATGAGGAACATGCCGCTTCACTGGTAGCGGACGGGTTCTCGGTTATGTCTGCAGCTTCTCCAGGTTGATGAGGAACATGCCGCTTCATTGGCAGGCAAACGCGCTTTTGCGGCATGCCCGCCAATGCGCATAGCGCACGCCCGCCCTCGCGCCAGGCGCTAGACCTGTCTGCCCGCGCACATCACAGCGGCATGCCTCAAATCTGCGCCCGCGCCTCGGTTGCCACGCCGCGCGATATATGCTAAAATCAAATCGATGCAGGGCGCACGTGCCCGCACATCGCATTGCCCATACGGAGGTATGTTATGGATGATGAACTGAACAGGATGGGTCAACTGCTGCAGGGGCTGGGCGCGGGCGCGGTCGACTTTGGGCTGCGGCTGCTGTCGGCGCTGATAGTGCTGGCGGTGAGCGTGGCCGCGATGCGGCTCGTCCGGCGGCTGCTCAAAAAGGTGCTGGCGCTGAAGATCAGCCCGCGCGCGATACCCCAGGCGCGCATAGACTCGCTGACCACGTTCGTGCTGGCGCTGTACGACGTGGTGGCCTGGTTCGTGATCGCCATGGTCACGATAAGCAAGCTGGGCGTGGACGTGACCAGCCTGCTCACGGTCGCGGGCGTGGGCGGCATAGCGATCGGCCTGGGCGCGCAGACGCTGGTAAAGGACATGCTGGCCGGGCTGCTGTTCTTCGTGGAGAACCAGTACCAGCCCGGCGACGTAATCACCGTGGCCGGTGTGACCGGCGAGGTCGAGAAGATGACGCTGCGCGTGACCGAGATACGCGAGTATTCGGGCGACCTGCACGTGATACCCAACGGCGAGATACGCGCCGTGACCAACTCCACGCGCAGCTATCACCGCGCGATTGTCGATCTGTCGGTCGACTACTCCGAGCCGCTGGACCGCGTTACGCGCGTGCTCAACGACGAGCTGGCGCAATGCTTCCCGGGCGTGGAGGGCCTGAGCGCCGCGCCGGTGTGCCTGGGCGTGACCAAGCTCGCCGAGTCGGGCGTGGAGCTGCGCGTCGCGGCCGAGTGCGCCGTCAAGCAGCACTGGGCCGTCGAGCGCGAGCTGCGCCGCCGCATCAAGGACAGGTTCGACGCCGAGGGCATCGAGCTGTCGCTGCCTCAGATCGTGGTGCACGGGCGCGGCGACTGAGCGCGGGTTCGAGGTTATGCTATGCGAAAGGTGTGATATAAGGTGAGCCAGGAGTTCTGGAGTGGGTTCAGGGAAGTGCCTGCCAGCTGCGCGCAGGCGCCGTTCTGGTTCCTGAACGACCGCGTGGACGGCGATGAGTACTGCCGGCAGATCGACGAGATGGCGCGCCAGGGCGTGAGGCAGGCCATGCCGCATCCGCGCTTTGGCATGGATCGGCGCGACTACCTGTCCGAGGAGTACTTCCGCGCGTTCGGCCAGCTGCTCGAGCATGCGCGCGCGCGGGGCTTTACGATACATCTGTACGACGAGTTCAACTGGTCCAGCGGCAACGCCGGCGGCCGCCTGACGCGCGAGCCCGATCAGTGCGCGCTGGGCATAGCGATAAAGTGCGCGCGCGTGAGCGGCCCGGGCGCGGTCGAGTTTGGCGACTGGGAGCGGGGCTTCATGGGCTGGGCGCGCATGGAGCGGGTGCTGTTTGCCGGCTATGCGCCGCGCACCGGCGAGGGCGAGATCGACATAGCGCGCCAGACGCCCGTCGCGGCGTGCGCGCAGTCCGGCGAAACGCTGCGCATTGAGGTGGAGCGCGCGGGCGACTGGTACGCATATGCGATATACGCGCTGCGCACGCGCCATCCCTCGCCGCTGAGGCAGGGCAACGGCGGCATAGTCGACTACCTCAACCCCGAGGTGACGCGCCGGTTCATCGAGTGCACGCACGCCGAGTACGCGCATCGCTTCGGCCAGTACTTCGGAACCACGATACCCTCGATATTCTACGACGAGGTCGGGCCGTATGCCGCGGGCAACTTCACCTGGACGGCGGACTTCGACGCCGCGTTCCAGCGCGACAAGGGCTATTCGATAATAGAGCGGCTGCCGCTGCTGTTCCTGGAGGGCCCGGAGGCGCACAACTTGCGCTGCGACTACTGGGACGTGCTGTCGCGCCGGTTCTGCGAGAGCTTCCTGCTGCCGATACGCGCCTGGTGCCGCCGCCACGGCATAGCGCTGACCGGCCACGCGCACGAGGACTCCGAGCTGTGGACGATCAACGGCGGACTGCTGCGCGCGCTGCGCTGCCAGGACTGGGTCGGGCTGGACAGCCTGGGCGGCTACAAGCGCTTTAGCGCGCTCAAGCCCGCGGTGAGCGCGGCGCACATATCGGGCGGCGAGGTCGTGCTGTGCGAGGCGCTGGGGCTGCTGGGCGGCTGGGACTGCTCGCCGCGCATGCTGCGGCGCGCTTACAACCAGCTGGCCATCGCCGGCGTCAACCTGCTGGTGCCGCACGCGTTCTTCCAGTCGGTGGACAACCCCAAGGTCGAATGCCCGCCCAGCTTCTTCGAGTGCAACCCGTACTGGAGCTGCTACCGCGAGCTGACGCGCATGACCGACCTGCAGTGCTATGTAAACCGGTTCAGCCGCCATGTGGCCGACGCGGCGGTGTTCTATCCGGTCGTCAGCTGGTGGGCGCTCAGCCGCGGCGGGCGCGGGCGCGCGTTCCCGTGGGGCATACGCCGCGGCCCCGACGCGCCCGAGGGCGCGGCCGACTGGCAGGGCGAGTGCGCCGGGTTCGACGCCGCGATCGACGCGCTGATGGCCGACCACATCGATCTGGATGTGCTGGACGACGTGGCGCTGAACGAGGCGCGCTGCGAGGACGGCCGGCTGCGCCTGCACGGCGAGGAGTACTGCTGCCTGGTGCTGCCGCCGATGAGCACGATGCGCGTTGACGACCTTGCACTCGTCTGCGAGCTCGCCCGGCAGGGGCTGCGCGTGTACTGCTGCGAGGGCTTCGCGCCGGCGCGGGCCATGGAGCGCGGCCGCGACGCCGAGCTGGCCGGGCTGCGCGTCGAGCTGGAGCGCCGCGCGCGCACCGGCCTTGCGCCCGCCGCGCTGCCCGCGGCGATCCGCGCCGAGCTCGACTGCGATGTGACCGTGCTGCAGGGCGACTCGGCCGCGCTGGACACCGCGCACCGTCGCACCGACGACGCCGACATATACCTGCTGTCCAACAAGTCCGACGCGCCGCTGAGCGTGCGGCTGCGGCTGCGCTCGATGGGCGCGCACGCCGCGCTGCTGGACGAGTACGGCCGCCTGCTGGACGCGGACTGCGGCGCGCCGGAGCCGCGCTGCGAGCTGCAGCCCGAGAGCCTGTGCTACCTGGTCACCGGCGCGCGCGCGCTGCCCGAGCTGGAGCCCGCGCCGCGCCGGGTGGCCGCGCCGGTGCTGCGGCTCGATCTGAGCCGCGGGTTCGAGTTCTGGCCGCTGCCCGCGCCGCCCGAGGCCGCGCCCCAGCCCGCGGCGCAGTCGCTCGAGCTGCCCGTGATGCGCACGCGCATGCTGATGTACGAATCGCCCGACTCCGAGGCGCTGGCCGAGTGCTGGCGCGAGTGGATGCGCCCCGGCTACGACGACTCCGGCTGGGACGAGGTCTCGCTCAAGCGCGGCCCGGCGCTGTACGATCACGCCGGCAGCCGGCTGTTCCGGATCGCGCTGCCCGCGGGCGCCTGCGCGATACGCATGCCGCTGCCGGTCAACTGCGAGTACGCGCTGTACGCAAACGGCCGCTGCCTGCGCGTGGAGACCGCGCGCGCCGCCGCCGAGCCGGGCTGGCTGAGCATACAGGGCTGCGAGGACGCGCCGGGCGTGCTGGGCGTGGAGCTGTCGGCGATGGCGCCGGGGTTCGGGTTCACCGGGCCGGTGACGTGCCGGATCGAGCCGCGGCGGGTCGAGCTGGACGCGTGGGCGAGCCGGGGGCTGGACTGGTATTCGGGCTGGGGCGCGTACCGGCGCAAGTTCAGCGCGCGCCTGGCGCCCGGCACGGCGGTGGAGCTGGAGCTGGGCGAGGTGCGCGAGTGCGCGCAGGTGTACCTCAACGGCAGCCATGTGGGCACGCGCATCTGGCCGCCATACGCGTTCGACCTGACGCCCTCCATGCGCGAGGGCGAGAACGAGCTGTGCATAGCGGTCTGCAACCTGATATCCAACGAGTTCGCCTGGGACCACTGCGGCACGCGCGGCGACGGGCATCGGCTGACGAGCGGGCTTATGGGGCCGGTCGAGCTGCGCGTGGGGCGGTAGGGGCTGACGGCTGTGCGATCGGCGTGGCGCGCCCGGAGCCGGGCGCGTTGGGCGCGGCTGGCGGGCGGCTTTCGGCCGGGGTGTGCGGCGGTGAACCGGAAGCGCCGGAGCATGCCGTTGCGGACGTATATATGCGCCGACGCAGGCGGCTGGCGGGGCGATTGCTGCCGGCCGGCGCGATTGGCTCCTGAGGCTTTACGCACGGCGACGGTGCATGCGTCCGCTTTGGCATATGTAAGCCCGCCATATGCAGACCGGGGCCCATTGTGAGCTGTGGACAAGTCGAGCCGTCAGCGAGCGGTCGTTGCCGGAGATGAGCGGCGCATGGACGCGCGAAAGCCTTAGGGCCCGCTTTAAGCGGCGAAGTCGGCGCGCCTGCAGCTTCAGCTCGATTTGCGGGCAACATACCTGATTTGCGCGGCGGTCGCACAGGTTGTGGAGCGATTGGCGCTGCGGACGCGTAACTAGATATGCCAATAGACAAAACGGGCGGCTCTGCGTGTCGGGGCCGCCCGCCAGACCGTTGACAAAGCCCGGTGCCTGGATAACGGGCTTTATTCCAAATGGTTATATTGAAACATCGCATGAACTATGCTGCGAAAGCCGCCTTATGTGGGCGGCATTTCGCTTTGATTTGCACACTATGCCAGTCGCTATTGCATGTTTGGCCAGGCAGACCGCGTGCGGCATACTTTGTCAATAACCTGACGGGCGGCTCTGTGCATCGGAGTCGCCCGTCAGAACGTTGGCAAATCCCGCCAGCTGGACGGCGGGTTTGATTCTAAATGGCTTTGTTGAAACCGCGCTTGGGCGATGCTGCGAAAACCTTCTGATACAGGCGGCGTTTCGTTTGGATGTGCATGTTCTGCTGGCTGCTGTTGCACGTTCGGCCAAGCAGGACGTGTGCAGCATGCTTTGTCAGCAAACTGAACGGGCGGCACCCCATATAGGAGCCCCCCCCCAACCC
>CAWVGT010000208.1:0-8378 GCA_963928645.1 Candidatus Fimadaptatus sp. | reverse complement strand
GGCGAAGTGGGATTAGTAGGACTCGAACCTATGACCTCCACGATGTCAACGTGGCGCTCTAACCAACTGAGCTATAATCCCATTTGTAAGCCGCGCAGTAGCTACGGCACGTTTAATAGTATACCATAGATCGGCGAAAAAATCAAGTGGTTCGGGCGATTTTTTTGTAGAAATTTGGCACATAATGCATGCAAAATACTTGCTGGCAAATTTGGATAAGTTATACAAATCGGAATTCGATCATCATGCTTATGTTGCCCGGCGTCGCATCATTGCCGCATACTAAGTGGCTGAATCGGCTCACCAAAGCGCAGATGACGGCGCACCGGCAGCCGCCAATCCGGCGCGCACGATAAATCGGCGCGCCGGCGCGGCATTAGTCGGTGGTTCACGCGACTCGCTTAGAGCCGCATGAGTTGCCTTCAGGACTTGGCAGTGCCAGCCGACTGGATCTGGCTGTATATCGTGTCAAATTCTACTGAAGCCTGCTCAATAGTTGCGCCGCCGGCCAGCTTTTCGGACAGAGCCTGTATGCGCTTAACCTGATCGGGTTCAGCGGTTACCTGGACGTCTTCGAGCGATGAGTCAAGCGTTACCAGCTTCTGACGCACCATGCTCGTAATGCGTTCGGTGAGCCCGCCGCGATAGCTCGAGTCGAACTCGACGCCAACGATGGCCTTGTTGCCATTGACCACTATGTAGCTCTGGCTGATCTCGCTGATGCGGTTGAGTTCAGTTGCCGCCTGGTCTGCGTTAGCGGTCCAGTCATAGGCCGGGCGCGTGGACGGCTGCTGATTGACGCTGGGACTCATGCTGGCATCAGGGTTTGCGCCTACTGCGCCCGCGCCGTTGGTCAGCGGCTGAGCGGTGGGCTGGGGCGAGGGTTGAGCGGTGTTCATTGCGCGGTCGTCCGTGGTCATGCAGCCGGTAAGGCCCATCAGGCAGATCGTCAGTGCCGCCGCTATCGTCAGGGTAGATTTGAAAATTCTGTTCATTTTGAAACCACCTCCTTGCGCTGATATTGTGGCATTGTGCGCGCGATTTCATTCAAAACGCCTCAAAATACCAGCGCAGGATGAAGCCGGCGCGGCTGGATATGTAAATCAGCCGCGCCGTATGAACCATATGCAATTTTGTTATGTCGATAGCTTAATCTTTTTCACGGTAGAAACAGCATCCGCCGATGAATTCGCGCAATATCGAATTGACTGGCACCTCATCCTCGACGTTGGCCGATATGAAGTAATCCAGGAAGGCCAGGAGCCGTTGGGCCTTGGTGTAGTGCGGGCTGTCGGGCTTGACGTCGCTGAGCAGCGGCGCGGCGTAGTTTTTGAGTATTGCCATCTCATACATCAGCGATGAGTTGAACATGGCGTCGGCGTGCTCCTGGAAGCAGAATATGTTGCGCTCCTCGCCGCGCACCACGCTGGGCCACATGTCAAACGTGCGCTCAATCGAGCTGGCGCGGAACTTGTAGTCGCGCACCAGGCGGCGTATCAGCCGCGCGTCGGTCGTGCGTATGCGGTTGTGGTCGTCCAGATTGAGCTGCGTCAGCGCGCTTATGTACACGCGGAACTTGCTGGAGTTGGGTATGTCCGGGGTCAGCGCGTCGTTGAGGCCGTGTATGCCCTCGATTATTATGGGCTGCGCCGAGTCGATGCGCGTGTCGAGCTGGCCGGGCACGCTCTTGCCGGACAAAAAGTCGAAGTGCGGCAGCCGCACGACCTGGCCCTGCAGCAGGCAGATCAGCTGCTCGTTGAACAGCGGCACGTCCAGCGCGTCCAGCGCCTCCAGGTCGACGACGCCGTCGGGCCCGGGCAGTATCTCGTCGCGGCTGCGGTAATAGTCGTCCAGCGATATCAGCAGCGGCTTTAGGCCCATCGTGCGCAGCTCGATCGCCATGCGATGGGTGAACGTGGTCTTGCCCGAGGACGACGGGCCGGCTATGAGCATTATGCGCGCGCCGCTCTCCACGAAGCGGTCGGCAATGTCGGATATCGACTTGGTCTGCAGCGCCTCGTTCACGCGTATGAACTCGCGCAGCGACCGGTCCATCACCATGCGGTTGAGGTCGGCCACGTTGCTGCAGCCGAGTATGTCGCTCCAGCGCGCGGTCTCGGCCAGCACGCGCGTGAGCTTGGGCCGCTCGATGAACGGCGCGGGGCGGCTCAGGTCGTCCTTGTCCGGCAGCATCAGCAGCATGCCGGGCATCAGGAAGTGCAGCGCGAATATGCGCACATGCCCGGTCGAGGGCAGCATGGCGCCGTAGAAGTACTCGCGCAGCCCGCCGCATTCGTACAGCCGGAACGTCTGATCCGAGTGATAGCGCAGCAGCTCGGCCTTGTCGTCCCAGCCGCAGCTGCGGAAGTAGTCCAGCGCCTCCTGCCGGGTCACGTCGGCGTATTCAAACGGCAGGTCGCGCTCGATCAGCTCGCGCATGCGCGCCTGTATGCGGCGCACGGCCAGCGTCGAGAGCAGCACGTCCGACTCCAGCGTGACATACACGCCCCCGCCCATGGAGTTTTCGAACCGCACGCGCTTGCCGGGATACATCTGATGGATCGCCAGCATGAACACGAACCTGAGCGAGCGCTCGTAGACCCGGCGGCCCTCCTCGTCGGTCAGGTCGAGCGTGGTCGCGCGCACGCCGGGCTGTGCGCGCTCGCCCAGGCCCACCACGCCGCCGGGCGTCAGCATGGCTACGGCCGCGGGTACGCGCTCGGGGTGGCTGATGCGTATCGCGTCCAGGTAGGTGATGTCGCCCGAATCGATTTCGATGCGTCGGCCGTCTATCTCAAGTGAATACATCAAAACACCTCCAGAGTCGTGCGCGTGCGTCGCCGCGCACAGGGTATAGTATGTCGCGCTCTGCCCGCCGGATGCGCGGGCGCGGCGTCAGTTTGCGTCCAGATGCCGCCCGCGCGCGGTCGCCGGGAAGCGGCGCAGCACGGCGCGCACGGCGGCGGGGTGCACGCGCGCTACGTACAGCGCAATCAGCGCATAGCGCACGAACCCGCCCCAGTAGCGGCCCAGCAGCGGCGTCAGCGCGCATCCGAGCGCTAACCGCAGCCCGCAGACAATCGCCAGCCCGGCGCAGCTCAGCGCCAGCCCCCAACCCGGCGTGGGCAGCGCTTCGGGCCTGCGCGAATCCAGGTATATGCCGTAGACAAAGCCCAGCATGCCGCCCGCGGCGGGCAGTATGTCGCCCGTCATGGCCAGCGGCGCGCCCAACGCCACGCGCGCCAGCGTGAACGCCGCCATGCCCATGGCCGCCAGCGCGCCGCACGCGAACACGTTGCGGTAGTAGTGGGGGTGCGCTTCTACGCGGCTCAGCAGCCGGTCAAGCGCCCAGGTGATGCCCAGGCTCAGCGCGCAGCCCACGACCACGTCCAGCGGCGTGTGCACGCCCAGGTAAAGCCGCGAACACATCACGCCCAGTATGCACGCCGCGCAGCACGCGCTGAGCCAGTGCCGCCGGAACGTGAGCGCTATCGAGGCGTACAGGCTGGTCGCGGTCTGGGTGTGGCCGCTCGGGAACGAATAGCCGGTTGCGTCGGCCACCGCGCTTTCGACCGGCACGAGCCGGCTGTCGCGCAGCCAGGGCCGCGGCACCGCAAACAGCACCTTAATAAGCTGATTGGTTAGCGCGCAGCAGCCAAACGTTATCGCGACGCGCAGCGCGATGCGCCGCCCGCACAGCCACAGCAGCGCGCACAGCGCCAGTATGACGGCCGTGTCCGATCCCAGGTGCGTTATCGCGTTCATCGCATGCTCGCCCAGCGGCGTGCGATGCAGCTGCAGCCAGTATAGCAGTTCCATTCGTACTTCCTCCTAATGCAAGAGCCATTTTCATTTTAGCATCTTTGTCCAGCCAATGCAAGGAAGCGCGGCTGAAATGTCGCGGCGGGTGTTCAAAAAGGCGCGTCGCGGGGTTATATGCGCGCGACGGCGGCGCGTATCATGCGCGGACGAGACGCTGTTTGCGCATGCGGGCGGCGCGTGCGCGCGCTTGAGGGCGCCCGTGCGGCTTGGGCAGCTATGGCGGAGGCTCTGTCCACTGCAGGTCGGTCTGCGGTGAATGCGGCCGGCCATCTCCTGACGAGCGCAGACCGCAAACACGGGTATGCAGCGCATTCCACCCTGGTTTGGACAGCTGCGGCGCTTATCAGTGTTGGCGCCTGCTCCGGCGCCCGCAGTGCGCCTGCGGATGACGCTTCGCTTATACACAATATCATGCGGCGGCATGCAATTCGCCGTGTCAAGCGCGCAGTACACAGGTATAACGCGTTGTAAATGCTCTTAATGCGCGGATCGTTTAGCCAGGGCATCATGCGCAACGCTCAGCATGTCCACAACGCCGAGCAGAATGAGTCATTTGCTCCAAAAGTACCACACATCTGCATGGTGCGCGGTATATGCTTTATGCGCGCAGATCGGTTAGCAAAGGTGTCATGCGCATTGCTTCGCATATCTACAACGCAGATAAGCATAAGCCATTTGCTGCTCTATACGCACTACGCATCTGCATAATGTGCGGCATGTGCGCCAACGCGCGGATCATTTAGCTGAGCCATCATGCGCAACGTTTCACATTTCAGCAGAACCGAGCAGAATGCGCCGTTCGCCGGCCCAAACGCACTACATATCTGAAAGTGCGCGGCATGTGCGCCAAACGCGCTGATTGTATATCCAGAGTATCATGCACACCGCTCCGCATATCAAAACCGCCGGGCAGTATGCGCCATTCGCCGCTCCAGCGCCCCAAACATAGCGCGCAGCAAATGCTCCAAACGCGCAAGTATTATATCCGGTTTACAATGAGCACCGCGCCACATATATGCAGCGCCGCTCAACAGCGCTCCACTCGTCGCAACAGCGTGCCACAGATCGGCACCATGCGCGTAAAATGCACCGCAACCACAACCTGTGCACCAAAAGCGCATCGCCTAACCTCCACACGCCGCCACCAGATCCGCCCTGTCAAGGCGCAGCCGCGCCCTCAACCCGGCGCGTGGCTGCATTTGGGCGTTAATCTGTTTTGAATACTTTATCGTGCAATTAAATTTCGAAGGCTACGCGGATTTGAGGCGCGGCGCGGTTCAAACCTTAATCCGTTTGTGGTACAATTGACAAAAGAAATCGCTTCGAAGTTGGTGATATAGTGTGGCTAATCACTTTAAATCGAATGCACGGACGCGGGGCGACGCGGGCGGCATCAGGCTGTGGGGCCGGCGCATACGCATGAGTTTCTCAAATGAGAGCGAGGCGGCGTACAGCGGCGATCGGACAGAGTCGGCCGACGCGGACGCACCGGACGTGGAGCCGCAACGCGCTCCCGCGGCGCGGATACCGCGCAAGCCCGGCGACCTGCCGCTCAGCGAGGCCGAGTACGACCTTATGCGGCAGGCGCTGGCGCGTCAGACCAACGCGGCGCTGATCGAACAGGGCTACGCGCATGGGCTGGACGTGGCGCGCTGGTGCGTGCGCGTGGCGCAAAAGCGCGGCCTGGATGCCCATACCGCGTGCCTGGCGGGCTTTCTGCACGACGTGTACTACTACGCGACAGGGCTGCGGCCGCTGCACGCGCAGAATTCGGCGGAGCAGGTGAGGGTGCTGCTCAGGGCGCATGGCATGCCGCAGGACGTGCAGGCGGCCGTGTGCAACACCATATTCTGCCACCACGACGCCGATAAGGCGCACGACGCGCTGTCCGAGCTGCTGCGCGACGCGCATATACTCAGCGAGTACACCGGCGGCGCGCGCACGGTGCGCCGGCGCGAGCTGAAGCGCCTCACCGAACTCGTGCCCGAGTGGAGCCTGCTGGAGCCGCAGCGCTCGCAGGTGACCGAGGCCGCCGAGCCCACGTATCAGGGCAACCGCGCGGCGCTGGCCGAGGTGGCGCAGACGCTGGCGGCGCAGCGCATATCCTGGTACGCCGGCGAGCAGGACGCGCTCACGATAGCGCGCTACTGGCCCGAGGCCGACGCGTTCGAGGCGCTCACGGGCAACTGGTGCGCGGCGTTCGTGTACCACTGCTGCTATGAGGCCGGGTTCATACTGCCTATGCGCCACCCCCAGGTGGAGCAGCGGTTTGCCTCGATAAAGGGTTGGCTGGACTTTGCGAGCCTGCTGGTCAACGGGTTCTACCATCCCAAGGGCGAGAGCGGGTTCCTGCCCGAGCGCGGCGACATAGTGGTGTTTGACAGGCTGCTGGAAGATAAGCAGCCGGCCGACCACATGGGCGTGGTGGTCATGACCTCGCCCGAGCGCATAACGGTGGCCGAGGGCAACGCGCGCTCCAGCAACGTGTCGGACGTGATCGAGCACTCCGCGACCCACCATGTGCGCGGCTATATACGGTTGCCCAACGACTTCCGCGCCGACGTGACGTTCAACTGAGGCGGCAAACAGCGCGACCCCCGCGGTCGCGGTCCGTGTGGATCGCGGCTGCGGGGGTCGCGTTTGCGCCAGATGCGGCGCGTGCGGTTGTACAAAAAGGCGCGCCGCCTGTAGCCGGCGGCGCGCTTGGGTCAGCCCTTTACGGCGCCTATCATGACGCCCTTGACGAAGTACTTCTGCAGGAAGGGGTAGATGCACAGCACCGGCACGGTGGTCAGCACTATCGCGGAGTACTTTATCGACTCGGCGAACTCGTTGACCTGGTCGTTTTCGGCGGCGGCGGAGTTGAGTATGTTGGAGTTGGCGATCAGCACGGCGCGCAGCACGTTCTGTATCGGCAGCTTGTCGTTGTCCTGCAGGTATATCGACGCGTTGAACCAGGCGTTCCAGTGACCCACGCCGTAGTACAGCAGCAGCACGGCGATAGTGGGCATTATCAGCGGCAGCACTATGCGGAACACGATTATCAGGTCGTTGGCGCCGTCGATGAACGCGGACTCCTCAAGGCTGTCGGGTATCGCCTCGATAGCGGTGCGGCAGATGATCGAGTTGTACACGCTCATTGCGCCGGGCAGTATCAGCGCCCAAAGCGTGTTGTAGAGCCCCAGGTCGCGCACGTTCAGGTACGAGGGTATCATGCCGCCCGAGAAGAACATCGTGAACATTATTATGAACAGCACGGGCTTTTTGAACATAACGTTCTTGGAAGCCAGGAAGTAGCCGCAGAACAGCGTCAGCGCGATGTTGATCGGCAGCGAAACCACCAGCACGAACAGTATGTTCAGATAGCCGCTGACCAGCAGCGGGTGGGTGAACGCCAGCTCATACGAGCCCACCGTGAAGCCCACCGGCCAGAACACCGCGCCCGGATGCGAGACCAGGTAGGTATTTTCGGTAAACGATGCGCACAGCACAAAGTACATGGGGTACAGCGTGACCAGGCACAGCAGCAGCAGTATTATAGTATTCGCCGTATCAAACACCCGGTCGCCAACCGAGCGCTGTATCAGTGAAGAATTCTTCTTTTTTGCAGCGGATGTCATCTATGCACAACCTCCCATCAGAACAGGCCGGACTTGGTCGTCTTATTGCTGATCCAGTTGGTTATCAGCAGGAACACGATGTTGACCATCGTATTGAACAGGCCGACCGCAGTGGACAGCGAGTACTTCTGACTTTCCAGGCCCATGCGGTAAATGTATGTGGAGAAGACGTCCGCCACCTCATATGTATTGGCGGTGTACAGCAGCAGCACCTTTTCGTAGCCCACGTTCAGTATGCCGCCCATGCGCAGCACGAACAGTATCATGATCGTGGGAAGTATACCCGGCAGCGTTATGTGCAGCATCTGCTGGAAGCGGTTCGCGCCGTCGATGCGGGCGGCCTCGTACTGTTCCTGGTCGATGCCGCTGAGCGCAGCCAGGTAGATTATCGAGTTCCAGCCGATGCCCTGCCATATATCGGACAGCACGTATATCGGTCTGAACGCGCCGGGGTCGATCATCAGGTTGCGGCGCGTGCCGCCGAACGCTTCGATTATCTGCGAGAACAGGCCGTTCTCCTGGCAGTATATCTTTATCAGCGAGCACATGACGACCAGCGATATGAAGTAGGGCATGTAGGTGATCGTCTGCACGGTGCGCTTGAACTTGTTGTTCTGCACCTCGTTGAGCAGCAGCGCCAGTATTATCGGCGCCGGGAAGCCGAAGATTATCGTCAGCGCGCTGAGCGTAAACGTGTTGCGCAGCAGCCGCCAGAAGTATATGTCCTTAAAGAAAGATTCGAACCACATGAAGCCGACCCAGCTGCTGCCCCATATGCCGCGCGTGGGTTTGTAGTTCTTAAAGGCGATTATCAAGCCGTACATCGGCTTATAGCAGAACAGCGCCAGGTATATCAGCACCGGGATGATAAGCAGATACTTGTACTTGTTCAGCTTAAAATCACGCGACAGGCGCTGCGAGAAAGTCTTTTCCCGA
>CAWVGT010000207.1:0-21982 GCA_963928645.1 Candidatus Fimadaptatus sp. | reverse complement strand
TACGGTCAGCAGGCCGCAGCCGATGCCGAAGATGATCTGGCCCTTGGGGGTGACCGGGCTGGTGACATAGTCGGTCGCCATGAAGATGGCGCCCAGCATCAGGCCGCCGGACAGCACCTGGGAGAGCATCCAGTCGATGCGGGATACGTCGCCCATCGGGAACAGGAAGGTGATGACCGCAACGGTCAGGATGTAAGCTGCGGGGATGTTGATCGTGATGACCTTGCGCCACAGCAGGTAGATGCCGCCGACGATCAGCGCGGCCGCGCAGGTCTCGCCGATGACGCCGCCGGTCTGGCCGATGAGCATCTGGGTCAGGCTCGCGTCCGGCAGGGCGCCGGTCTTCATCGCGGCCAGCGGGGTCGCGGTGGAGATCGCGTCGGTGACCGTGACCTTGCCGAACAGCGGCAGGTCAGCGAACGGCTGGGTCCAGGTGGTCATCATGCCCGCCCAGGACGCCATCATGAACGCACGCGCGCCCAGCGCCGGGTTCATGAAGTTCTTGCCCAGGCCGCCGAAGAACTGCTTGACTATCACTATCGCGAACACTGAGCCCAGCGCGGGCAGCCACAGCGGCGCGCTGACCGGCACGTTGTACGCCACCAGTATGCCGGTGACCATCGCCGAACAGTCGGATATCGTGACGGGCCGGTGCATCAGCTTCTGCGTAACCGCCTCGGCCAGCACCGCGGCCGCTACCGACACCGCGATAAGCGCCAGCGCCTTCCAGCCGAATATTATGACCGCCGCCACCGCCGCCGGCGCCAGCGCTATGCACACGTCCAGCATTATGCGCCGCGTGGAGCTGGCCGCGCGCAGGTGGGGGGATGAGGTGACTATCGTGTTTTCCATAATATACGCGCTCCTCCTTTGACTAGCGGGCCTTGCGGCGCTTGAGTATCTCGCGCTTGCCCATGCGTATGGACAGCGCCAGCTCGCGCTTGGCGGGACAGACGTATGAGCACGAGCCGCACTCGATGCAGTCCAGCGCGTTGGCGGCCTCGGCCTGGTCGAAGCGGTCGTGCAGTATCAGCTCGTTGAGCCGGAGCGGCATCAGGTGTATAGGACACGCCTCGACGCAGCGCCCGCAGCGTATACAGCTGCTCTCGGGGGCGACCCTGCCATGGGCGCGGTTTATTATCAGCACGCCGCCGGTCGCCTTGACGACGGGCGTCTCCATGCTGCTCAGCGCCAGGCCCATCATCGGGCCGCCCGCGATGACCTTGAGCGTGTCGGCGGGCAGGCCGCCGCACTGGTCTATCAGCTCGCCAATCGCGGTGCCTATGCGGGCGGTGAGGTTGGCGGGCTGGGGCACGTCGCCGGTTATCGTGACTATGCGCTCGGTTATCGGCCGGCCGGTCTTGAAGGCGTTGGACAGCGCCGCGGCAGTCGACACGTTCATGACGATGCAGCCCGCGTCCATCGGCAGCTTGCCCGATGGCACCTGACGCCCGGTCACGGCCTGTATCAGCTGCTTTTCGCCGCCCTGCGGGTACTTGACCATCAGCGGCTGCACGGTATAGGGCGTGCCGGTCACGGCCTGCTCGAGCGCGGCTATCGCGTCGGGCTTGTTCTGCTCGACGGCTATCACGCCGGTGCGCGCGCCGGATATCTTCATCGCCCAGTTGAGGCCGTCGACGACGCCCTCGGGGTTTTCGAGCATCATGCGGTGGTCGCTGGTCAAGAACGGCTCGCACTCGGCGCCGTTGACTATCACGTAATCTATGGGCTTGTCCGGGGGCGTGGCGAGCTTAATCGACGTGGGGAACGCCGCGCCGCCCAGGCCGACTATGCCCTTTTCGCGCACATACGCGGTGAGCTCCTCGCGGCTGAGCGAGTCGGCGTCCTGGCAGGGTACTATCTCGGGGTCCCACTCGTCCTGGAAGTCGTTTTCGATTACCACGACCTGCGCGCTGCCGCCGCCGGCCATGAACCGGGTCTCCAGCGCCTTGACGGTGCCCGACACGCTGGAGTGCACCGGCGCGCCCATGAAGCCGCGCGGCTCGCCTATCTTCTGGCCCATCAGCACGCGCTGGCCGGGCTTTACCAGCGGGTTGCACGGCGCGCCTATGTGCTGGGCCATCGATATGGCCACGCGCTGCGGCGGCTGGGCCGGCCGGGAAGGCTGACCGCTGGTGGCCGACTTGCCCTGGCCGAACTCATGCGGATGTATGCCGCCCGGGAATGTCTTTACCAAACTTCCCACAGTCCCATCAATCCTTTCGTCTGGGGTTTTGCGCATTCGCAACGTCAAAGCGCGGCGCACGCCTTGCGCCGCGCACCTCGCCTTTTAGTATAGCATATATACGGCGAAAAAACACCCATCCACAGCAAAAAAACCGCCGCATCCGGCGCAGGACGCGCCGCAAGTGCAGCGCGACCTCGGACGGTTGACAAACCCAGGCGACTGGGCAGCCGGTTTTACCCCAAACAGCTATTTGCGACATCATGCTGGCGATTTTGCAAAATCAATCTAATGCAGCCGGTATTACAAATAACATTGCGCGTATGGCCTGCCGCTGTTGCACGCTCGGCTAGTCAGACCGTGTGAGACATGCTTTGTCAATAAACAGAGGTCGCGTCGCAAGTGCAGCGCGACCTCTGTTATTGACAAAGTTGTTCACACACAGACGGTTCGTTTCTGGTTGCGATAATCGCAGCCCAATCTGCAGATTGCGTTCATACACCCGCTGTCGCGGCACCGTTTTGCATAACTCGATATATGAGTAAGTCAAATCGAGCGCGGCGAAACTTGCTGCATCCGGCGGTTAGGGCTTTGTAAGCGGCCTGAGGTCGCGCCGCAAGTGCAGCGCGACCTCTGTGCCGGTACCGGCGCGGGGCGCGGCCCATCCGGCTTATGCGCCCTCCCGCGAACGCGAGCCGGCGGCAGGCCGGCGCGGCAAACTGGAGTTCCGCCCCGCGGCCGGCGCCGCGGCTCGGCGCGCGCTCGGGCTCAACGCCGCTCCAGCAGCACGGCCACTGTGTCCGACTGCTCATTGAGCGGCGCGCCCGCGACGTCGCCCCATGCGCCCACCAGTTCGAAGCCGGCCTGGGCCGCCTCGGCGCGCAGCGCGTCGGGCGTAAAATACGTATTCCATATGTAGTACTCGGCCATGCCGTCGCCGGTGAGTATCGCGTACTGGTCGAGCGTCGCGTTGTCGCCGTACCGGGCGAAGCGCTCCAGCGCCACATAGCCCTGCGCACTCCAGAACCCGCCGTCGGGGCAGCGCTGCCAGCTCTGGCGCGGTTGAAAGCGCGCGCACGCCGCGGGCGTGAATGCGTCCAGCAGCAGCCGGCCGCCGGGCCTGAGGCAGCGGCGTATCGCGTGCAGCAGCGTCGTGCGCTCCTCAGGCGTCAGCGCGCCGAAGTCGCAGTATATCAGCATGGCGGCGTCGCAAGCAATGGGCGCGTCAAGGCGCAGGTAGTCGGCGCGGATGTAGTCTATGTCCAGCCCCTGCACCGCGGCCGAGCGCCGCGCGTAGTCTATCGAGCGGCGCGAGCAGTCAATGCCGGTCACGCGGTAGCCCGCGCGCGCGAACCGCTCCGCGTACAGCCCCGGCCCGCAGCCGAAGTCGGTCAGCGCCGGGTAGCGCTCGGGCGGCAGCAACTGGGCGATCCAGCGGGCCGAGCGCTCTATGAACTCGTGCCTGCGGCTGGCGGCCTCCACGTCGAGGTCGAGGTGGGCTCGGAGCATCTGGGCGGATATGTGCTCGTCGTCCCAGAACGCGCGGTCGGTGCGGGCGTAAAGCGGCGGCGGGGCCAGCGCCCGCAGCAGTGCGTCGGTCATGCGCATCATCTCCTTGAAAAATTATGTGAGCGGGCGGCGCGGCCCGTTAGCTCAATTGTAAACGCGCGGCGCGCCCGCTGTCAACCGGCAGGACTATGCCGATGCGATGTCGAATAATAGCGCAATACGCGTGCGCAGCGCGCTGGGAGGAGGAGCGTATATGGATAGCCACGAGTGGTTCAAACAGGCGGGCTACGGCATGATGGTGCATTGGGGGCTGTTTACGCTGCTGGGCGGCGAGTACAGGGGCCGGGTGGCGCGGCCGTATGCCGAGTTGGCGCAGTCGTACTTCAGGATACCCAACGCCGAATACGGCAAGCTCGCGCGGGCATTCAACCCGGTGTTCTTCGACGCGGACGAGTGGGTAGCGCTGGCGCAGGACTGCGGCATGAAGTACCTGGTCGTGACCAGCAAGCATCACGATGGCTTTGCGATGTTCGGCTCGCGCGCGGACAGCTACAACGTGGTCGACGCGACGCCGTTCGGGCGGGACGTGATGGCCGAGCTGGCCAATGCGTGCGCGCGGCGCGGCCTGAAGCTGGGCATATACTACTCGCAGGATCTGGACTGGCACGAGGAGCACGGCGGCGGGTACCTGTCCAACCGCATCGCCAACGCCGGCACTACCTGGGACAACAGCTGGGACTTCCCGGATGAGGCCAAAAAGGACTTCTCGATCTGCTTTGAAAAGAAGATAATGCCGCAGGTAGAGGAGATACTGACCGGGTACGGCGAGCTGTGCCTGGTGTGGTTCGACGTGCCCATGACGCTGAGCGAGGCGCAGAGCCGCGCGATATACGACGCGGTCAAGCGCCATCAGCCCAACTGCCTCATCAACTCGCGGCTGGGCAACGGCGCGTACGACTACGTGTCGCTGGGCGACAACGAGATACCCGACAGCCTGGACGCGGCGCAGGACGCGCAGGTCGACATGAACGCGATAGGCGGGCTCAAGCCGTCGCCGTACGGGCTGTACGAGACCGCGGCCACGCTCAACGACACCTGGGGCTTTTCGTATAGCGACCACAACTGGAAGTCGGTCGACGAGATACTCGCGATCAGGCGCAAGCTCAGCTCGCTGGGCGTTAACTACCTGCTCAACGTGGGGCCCGATCCGCTGGGCCGCATAAACGCCGAGTCGCAGCGCATACTGCGCGAGGTCGCGCGGCTGTACTGAGCCGGCGCGCGGCTAAATTATCTGCCGCGCAATGCAGGAATATGGGGCTTTGCGTCGAATGACTACATATCTGATTTAATAACAGGAGGGTGATTAAATTGGGCAAGCTCAAGGTTGCGATAATCGGCTGCGGCCGCATAGCCACGTCGGCGCACACTCCGGCGTATCTGGACGCGTACGACCTGGCCGAGGTCAAGTATTACTGCGACATAATCCCCGAGCGCGCCGAGGAACTGGCGGGCGTGTACTCGGCCGAGATAGCCAAGCGCTACGGCGACGACGTGCAGCCCGGGGTAGTCGCGGACTACCACGAGCTGCTGGGCAAGGTGGACTGCGTGTCGGTGTGCACGCCGAACTACTGCCACGCGCCGATAGCGATTGACTTCCTGAAGGCGGGCGCGCAGGTGCTGTGCGAGAAGCCGGCCGCGATCAACCTCGCCAAGGCGACTGAGATGAAGCAGGCCGCCGACGAGACCGGCAACATGCTGTCCATAGGCGTGTGCAACCGGTTCAACGACTCGGTCATGAAGATACAGGAGCTGATAGCGCAGGGCGCGCTGGGTAACATCTACCACGTGTTCTGCTCGTTCCGCGCGCATCGCTCGATACCGGGCCTGGGCGGGCCGTTCACGATCAAGGACCAGGCGGGCGGCGGCGTGCTGATCGACTGGGGCGTGCACTATCTGGATCTGATATTCTACTGCATGGGCGAGCGCCAGCTCAAGAGCGTATCGGCCGAGACGTATTCGGTGCTGGGCCGCGACATCGACAAGTACGTGTGCAAGAGCATGTGGGCCGGCCCGCGCATAAGCGACGGCACCTACGACGTCGAGGAGTACATAACCGGCATGGTGCGCCTCAAGGACGATGCGGGCGTGTCGACGATAACGCTGGAGGGCGCCTGGGCGCAGAACATAGGCGAGGGCGACACCTACATCGACTTCATAGGCGACAAGGCCGGCATACGGCTGCAGTACGGCGGCGGGTTCAAGCTGTACTCGACCTGCAACGGCATGTTGACCGAGACCAGCTATTCGTACTCGACCGAGGACATGTACTCGCGCGAGGTGCGCGACTTCCTGACCAACGCGCCGCGCAAGATAAAGACCCGCGCGTCGATCGACCACGCGATAAAGACCAGCGAGCTTATGGAGCTGCTGTACAGGTCCGCAGCCGAGCACAGGGAGATAGAGCTGTAAAGCCGAATGCGACACACACTGCGGAGGGAGCGCTTGCGCCCCTCCGCTTTGCGTGCGCGGGCATCGGAGCAGGCCCGGAGCTGAGCGACTCCCGATTTTGATATTGCCGCGCATTGTGTGCGCGTCGCGCTGGCGCTGTGCCTGGAGTGCCATGCCTGCAGACGGCGCGGGCCTGGTAGGCGGCGCTGCGGGCCTGCCGCCCAATGACCGCCTGCGTGCGGCTGCCGGTCGCGCGGCGCCGTGTCGCCCGCTTGTGTGAGATGCGCCGCCTGTTATCGCCTGCGGCCCGGCGCGGCGAATATCCGGGGATGGCGGCGCGCGCTGCCGTGCGCGCATGTCATGCGCGCCGCAAATAGGCCCTATGCACGCGCGCGAAAATCTGCTACAATAATAGTTGAAGCGATTTCAGGGCGCGGCGGCGCGCAATCTGGTTATTCGAGGTATCAAGATGACTGTACTGACACTGAGCGATATATCAAAGGCGTTTGGCGTAAACGTAATACTCGAGGACATAAACCTGACGCTGCAAAAGGGCCAGCGTATGGGCCTGGTGGGCGTGAACGGCTCGGGCAAGTCGACGCTTATGAAGGTGATCTGCGGCGAAATGCAGCCAGACAGCGGCAGCGTATCGATAATGAAGGGCTGGCAGGTGGGATATCTTACGCAGCAGGCCGACATACTCTCGGACAGCACCTGCTATCAGGAGATGGAGCGCGCGATGGAGCCGGTGCTGCGCATGGAGCAGAAGCTGCGCGAGCTGGAGGAGCGCATGGCCCAGGCGCACGAGGACGCGGACGAGTTCGAGCGCGTGTCGCGCCAGTACGACGCGGTGCTGCAGCGCTACGAACACGCGGGCGGATACGAGTGGCGCTCGCGCATACGCGGCGTGCTCAGCGGGCTGGGGTTCACTCAGGCGCAGCAGGAGCAGCCCGCCAGCCTGCTGTCGGGCGGCGAGCGCACGCGGCTGTGCCTGGCGCGCATGCTGCTGATAGCGCCCGACCTGCTGCTGCTGGACGAGCCGACCAACCATCTGGACCTGGAGGCCACGGCGTGGCTGGAGGACGCGCTCAAGAAGTACGACGGCACAGTGATAGTGATATCGCACGACCGCTACTTCCTGGACGAGGTGTGCGACTGCATGGCGGAGCTGACCGGGCATCGCCTGAAGCAGTACACCGGCAACTACACCGAGTTTGCGCGCAAGCGCGCCGCCGATCGCGAGCGCCAGGAAAAGGAGTACGAGCTGCAGCAGGCCGAGATAGCCCGCCAGCGCGCGATAATCGCAAGGTATCGCATGTACAACCGCGAAAAGAGCATACGCGCCGCGGCCAGCCGCGAAAAGGCGCTGGAGCGCATGGAGCTGGTCGAGCGCCCGACGCAGGAGCAGACGGTGCACTTCAGGTTCACGGCCCGGCGGCGCACCGGCGACGACGTGCTTATGGCCGAGGAGCTCAGCAAGGGCTTTGACGGGCGCACGCTGTTCGAGCACGTGGCGCTGCACATACGCGCGGGCGAGCGCGTGGCGCTGATAGGGCCCAACGGCGTGGGCAAGTCGACGCTGCTGAAGATACTGGTGCGCGAGCTGGCGCCCGACACGGGCTGGGTGCGCTACGGCGCCAACCTCGATTTGGGCTACTACGACCAGCACCAGTCCAACCTGCACATGGAAAAGCAGGTCATAGACGAGATCTGGGACGACTATCCGTACATGGAGCCCGACCAGGTGCGCGGCGCGCTGGCGCTGTTTCTGCTGACCGGCGACGAGGTGTTTCAGCCGATATCGACGCTGTCGGGCGGCGAGCGCGGGCGGCTGGCGCTGACCAAGCTGATGCTCAGGCGCGACAACTTCCTGATATTCGACGAGCCGACCAACCATCTGGACATGGACAGCCGCGAGGTGCTGGAGCAGGCGCTCAAGGACTTCACCGGCACGCTGCTGTTCGTGTCGCACGACCGCTACTTCATAAACCGGCTGGCCACGCGCGTGCTGGAGCTGAGCGAGGGCGGCGTGACCGAGTACCAGGGCAATTACGACGACTACGTCGAAAAGAAGCGCAAGCTGGCCCAGGGCGAGGAGGAGGAGCAGACCCAGGGCCGCACGCGCACCGAGATATACAAGGAGCAGCGCAAGCAGCGCATGGCCCAGAACGAGCTGCGCCAGCTCAGGGCGCGCGTGCAGGAGCTCGAACGGCAGATCGCGGCCAGCGAGCAGCAGGTAGCCGACATAGAGGCGCGCATGGGCGACCCGGCGGTCTACCAGAACCCTCAGAGCGCCGCGCAGATCAATCACGACTATGCGCAGGCCCAGCGCGCGCTTGAGGCGCTCTACGACGAGTGGAGCGCGCTGAGCGAAAGGCTGGAAGGCGCGGACGGCTGAGCGGCGGTGGAGGCCGCGGGGGCCGGCGCGCCGGCGGGTCGCAGCCACGGATGTGTTGCGCTGTCGCCCGAACGCTGCCGCAACTATGACGGCGGCATGCGCGTCTTATATACATGCGCCGCCGGTGCGGCGCGGACGGAGGCCGAGCATGGAGGACAACGGGAAGAAAAGAAGATCGCCTTACTTCAAGATAAGCGTGTACGTGTTCTGCGTAGGGGCGCTGCTGCTGCTTTTCAACCGGCTGCTGGACAGCATGGGGGATCTGTTTGACTGGGTGCGCACGGCGTGGTCGGCGGCGCTGACGACGATGATGCCGTTTTTGATAGCGATCGTGCTGGCGTACCTGTTCCGGCCGGTGGTCGAAAAGCTGATGGGGCTGATAGAGCGGCTGGAGCCGGGGCCGGGGCGCGGGCGCGCGCTGAGCGCGGTGCGGCGCCGGCTGGTCAAGAGCCGGCGGTTTGTGGCGGCGTGCGCGCTGTACATAGTGGTCATAGCGCTTATCGTGGTCACGCTGGCATACGTCGTGCCCACGACCGTAATGAACATAATTGAGCTGGTGCAGAACATGCCCGGCTACGCGTCGGCGCTGCTGGAGTGGGTCAACGACAACGTGACCAACAACCCCGAGATACCGGCGCAGGCGCGCCAGGCGGTGGACGCCGGGGTGCAGACGCTCAACGCGTCGCTGACGTCGATGCTCAAGGACGCGGTGTCGCTGATACCGGCGCTGCTCAGGCAGGTGTACGCGGTGTCGACGATTTCGCTGAACATACTGCTGGCGATAGTGCTGTCGTTCTACCTGGTCTGCGACGACGGGCGGATGTTCGCCAATGTCACCAAGTGGCTGGGCGCGCGGCTGGGCCCGCGGCGCAGCGAGCGCTTCTTCGGGTTTTTGAGCGACCTGGATTTCATGTTCTCCAAGTACCTGGTGGGCCGGCTGTTCGAGTCGGTTGTGGTGGGCGTGCTGTGCTTTGTAGTGCTGGCGGCGCTGAAGCTGCCCTACAACACGCTGCTGTCGGCACTGTACGGCTTTACCAACATGATACCTTACGTGGGGCCGGTGGTGGGGCTGGTGCCGGTGGTGTGCGTGGCGCTGTTCCGCAGCCCGGCGACGGCGCTGCTGGCGGCGCTGCTGCTGACGCTGGTGCAGGGCTTTGACGCATGGGTGCTCTCGCCCAAGGTGCTGGGCGACTCGATGGGGCTCAACCCGTTCTGGGTGATATTCGCGCTGGTCATAGGCGGCGCACTGTTCGGAGTGGTGGGGCTGCTGCTGAGCACGCCGGTTATGGGCGTGCTGATGCGCATGCTGGAGCGCAGCGTGTCGCGCCGCGCGGACGTGCGCGAGAGCATGCAGACGCCTTCGAGATAGCATAGCAGGAGGGGCACGGGGCGCAGGCCCGCGCGCCCCTCTTTTTTATGCCCGTGCGCGACGCGGTTGAGGTGCGCATTTGTTCACCTAAGCCGCTTTACGCGGGCGAGCTGATGTTCATAGTGCAACCCGTGCCGACCCGGGCCGTCGCCATAACCCTAACTGTGGGCGAATGCGCTGCGTTATGCAGCGCCGCCTTGTTCGGAGCATTCGCCCGGTCGATGCAGGCGCGGCCGGTGTGGCGCGCCGCGTGCATGCCCGCGCTCCGGCGGGCGGCGCGCTTGAAGCCGGACATGCGTCGCGGCCGCGCATTATCCGCGCAACCGTACCATGCCCGCAGCCCAAATGCGCATCGCGGGGAACGGATATGCCTGAAAGCGCACGGCGAAAGTTCAGCCGCTCGCTTACATGCGCCCGACAGATTGCGCGCCTCAACGCGCGCCGCCCCCTCAATCCGACGACAGCGCGCGCCGATTATTCATGCGGGCCCTGCCGCGCCCACACTGCCGCGCGGGAGTTCCCATGACCCGAGTGAAGGACTCGTGGCATAGATGATTCATTTTGATGGCGTACACGCAGCTTAACCATCGTAAAATGAAGAATTTAACGTATAAAATGACCAGAACGGTATTGCACGATCGGGAAATTGGTGGCATAATATGAATCACAACGCTGAGCTGTATCAATGGTGATATGGAGGAATTGAAGATTATGCGGTTACAGATTTCAAATCGCTGCAGGAACATAGCGCCCTCGCCGACGCTGACGATAGACGCGCGCGCCAAGGCGATGCGCAAAAGCGGCATAGACGTGATAGGGTTTGGCGCGGGCGAGCCGGATTTCGACACGCCCGAGTACATACGCGACGCGGCCAAGCGCGCGCTCGATCAGGGCATGACGCGCTATACCCCGTCCAGCGGCACGCTCGAACTGCGCAAGGCGATCTGCCTGAAGCTGGCGCGCGACAACGGTTTGGAATATGAGCCGGATCAGATAATAGTGTCCAACGGCGCCAAGCATTCGCTCTACAACGTGTGCCAGGCGATACTCGATCCGGGCGACGAGGTGCTGATACCCTCGCCGTGCTGGGTGAGCTATCCCGAGCTGGTGCGGCTGGCGGGCGGCGAGCCGGTCATGGTGCCCGGCTGCGAGGCAAACGACTTCCTGGTCGGCGCCGAGGAGCTCAAAAAGTACCTCACGCCCAACACCAAGGCGATAATACTCAACTCGCCCAACAACCCCAACGGCTGCGTGTGGCCGCGCGAGCTGCTGGAAGGCATAGCGCGCTTTGCGGTGGAGAACCAGCTGTTCGTGATTTCAGACGAGATATACGAAAAGCTGGTCTACGACGGCGCGGAGCACGTATCGATCGCGTCGCTGGGCGCGGACATAAAGGAGCTCACGTTCGTGGTCAACGGCTTTAGCAAGGCGTATGCCATGACCGGCTGGCGGCTGGGCTACTGCGCCGGCCCCGCGCACGTGATGAAGGCGATATCGGCGCTGCAGAGCCACGCCGCGAGCAACCCCAACTCGATAGCGCAGTACGCGGGCCTGGTGGCGCTGTCGGGCGGCGAGGAGATAATAGCGGCGATGGTCGAGGAGTTCAACGTGCGCCGGCAGTACATTGTGGGCCGCATAAACGACATACCCGGGCTGTCGTGCCGCATGCCCAAGGGCGCGTTCTACGTGATGATGAACATATCGGGCATAATCGGCGCGTCGCTGGGCGGCAAGGTGATTCGCTCGTCGACCGACTTTGCGGAGCTGCTGCTGGAGAGCGTCAATGTGGCGGTGGTGCCGGGCGCGGGCTTCGGCTCGGACATGCACGTGCGGCTGAGCTATGCCACTAGCCTGGAGACGATAGACCGCGGCCTGAGCCGAATAGAGCAGTTCGTGGCCGGTCTGGACATGCCGGAGGCGGTCTGATGCGCCGCGCGCGGCAGCGCTTGAGAGGAGGGACTGAGAATGCTTGAGTTCAATAAGAAGTTCAACCTGCTGATGCAGGCCAACTACAAATACCAGTTGCAGGACGTAAAGGAGCCCAACCTGTACCGCGAGCTGTACGACTACGAGAGCATACCCAAAGTAGCGTTCAACAACCGCGTGGTGCCGATGCAGATGCCCGAGGAGATCTGGATCACCGACACTACGTTCCGCGACGGCCAGCAGTCCCAGTCGCCGTTCACGGTCGAGCAGATAGTCGCGCTCTATAAGCTGCTGGCGCGGCTGGGCGGGCCCAAGGGCATAATCCGCCAGAGCGAGTTCTTCATCTATACCGACAAGGATCGCCAGGCGGTGCGCAAGTGCCAGGAGCTGGGCTATGAGTTCCCCGAGATAACCAGCTGGATACGCGCCAACGAAAAGGACTTCGAGCTGGTCAAGCAGATGGGCCTCAAGGAGACCGGCATACTGGTCAGCTGCTCGGACTACCACATATTCAAAAAGATGAACATGAACCGGCGCCAGGCGCTGGATAAGTACCTGGGCATAGTCAAGAGCGCGCTGGAGCACGGCGTGCGGCCGCGCTGCCACTTCGAGGACATAACCCGCGCCGACTTCTATGGGTTCGTGGTGCCGTTCGCGACCGAGCTGATGAAGCTGTCGCGCGAGAGCGGCGTGCCGATCAAGATCCGCGCGTGCGACACGCTGGGCTTTGGCGTGACGTACCCGGGCGTGGCGATGCCGCGCAGCGTGCAGGGCATAATGTACGGCCTGCACCACTATGCCGATGTGCCCTCGCACCTGCTGGAGTGGCATGGCCACAACGACTTCTACAAGGTCGTCACCAACGCGGCCACGGCGTGGCTGTACGGCTGCGCCTCGGTCAACTGCGCGCTGCTGGGCATAGGCGAGCGCACAGGCAACTGCCCGCTGGAGGCCATGGCCATGGAGTACGCGTCGCTGCGCGGCACCATGGACGGCATGGACTTCACCGCGATAACCGAGATAGCCGAGTACTTCGAAAACGAGATAGGCTACGCGATACCGCCGCGCACGCCGTTCGTGGGCCGCAACTTCAACTCGACCCGCGCCGGCATACACGCCGACGGCATGCTCAAGGACGAGGAGATATACAACATATTCGATACGACCAAGATACTGGGCCGTCCGGCGACCGTCGCGGTCGACTCGCATTCGGGCGTGGCCGGCATCGCGCACTGGATCAATTCGTTCTTCAAGCTGCGCGGCGACAACGCCGTCGAAAAGCGCGACGACATCTGCGTGAAGCTCAAGGAGCGCGTGGATGCGCTGTATGCCGAGGGCCGCAATACCGTGATGGGCGACAACGAGCTGGAGGCGCTGCTGCGCGATATAGACAGCGATCTGTATGAACACTTCGTGGCGCGCAAGGGCGTGCTGTGAGCGCGCGGGCCGGACGGATTCCGTCCGGCCCGGTCGCATAGCGCAAATTTTACGGGCGAGCGCGGGCGTATGCGTGTTTTTTTCGAGCATGTGCGCATAATAGGAGTGCACGATATCTGCTTGGAGGGATGAACATGAAACGCATACTGCTTACGTTGACTCTTGCTGCGCTGCTTGCCGCTTGCACCGGCTGCTGGAGCAGCGCCCCCGAACCGACCGCCGCGCCCACCGAGGCGCCCACCGCCACGCTCGTACCGACCCCGACCGCCGCGCCCACCGCGACCGTGATGCCCGCGGCGACCGATGCGCTGCCCACCGAGGCCGCGACCGGCGAGCCCGACGCGACCGCTCAGGCTACCTCGGAGGCCAACGCCTGACGCATGAACCAAACGCGGCGGGACGACATCCCGCCGCGCGCCATATTTACGCCAGATCAGCGCTCGCAGGCGAGCGACAGGCGCGGCGTTGGCGCGTGCAGCGACGATGCCGTGTTTTATTTTATTAAACTTCGTTGCATAAATATGGTATAATGTGAAGAGTTTGGCAGAACACCGCACAAACGGCCGCGCAGGCTTGACAAGTACAGCCATCAACTGATATAGTATATATTATATACAATAAATAGCTGACGGCAGCGCCGCGTAGAACGGCGCACAGGGAGCCGTCGGCTGCCGGCGGCCTGAGTCGCGCGGGCAATTGTATTGTTTAGATATTTTTTATAGGAGGCGGAGATATGATAGACAGGAGCATAGCCGAGCAGTATGCCGCAAAACAGGTGGAGTACTGCGTGAAAAACGACGATATAGACAGGGAGCTGTATGCCAAATACGGCGTAAAGCGCGGCCTGCGCGATGAGAACGGCAACGGCGTGGTCACGGGTCTGACGCATATCTCCCAGGTGCGGGCGTTTGACAACATAGACGGCAAGCAGGTGCCGTGCGAAGGCGAGCTGCTGTACCGCGGGTACGACATAAAGGAGCTGATCGCGGGCTCGCCCGACCGGCACGACCTGTTCGAGGAGGGCGTGTACCTGCTGCTGTTCGGCGAGCTGCCCACGCAGGCGCAGCTGGCGGAGTTCCGGGGCGTGCTGACGCAGAGCATGGCGCTGCCCAGCAACTTCACCAAGGACGTGATAATGAAGGCGCCCAGCGCGGACGTGATGAACACGATGACGCGCAGCATACTGACGCTCTCGTCGTACGACGACCGCAAGGACGTGCTGGAGACCGGCAATGTGCTCAGGCAGTGCATAGAGCTGATAAGCATATTCTCGATGCTGGCGGTGTACGGCTATCATGCGTACAACTACTACGTGCGCGGCGACAGCATGTACATACACCGGCCCGACCCGGAGCTGTCGATAGCCGAGAACTTCCTGAGGATGCTGCGGCCCGACATGAAGTTCACGCCGCTTGAGGCGCAGGTGCTGGACATAGCGATGCTGCTGCACACCGAGCACGGCGGCGGCAACAACTCGACGTTCACGCTGCGCGTGGTCACGTCGGCGGCGTCGGACACGTATTCGTCGGTCGCGGCGGCGATGTGCTCGCTCAAGGGCCAGAAGCACGGCGGCGCGAACATAATGGTCATGGACATGATGGACGACATACGCAAGCACGTCAGCGACTTCAGCGACAAGGACGAGGTCGCGTGGTACCTCGACAAGCTGCTCAACAAGCAGGCGTTCGACCGCAAGGGCCTGATATACGGCATGGGCCACGCGGTGTACTCGCTGTCCGACCCGCGCGAGAAGGTGTTCAAGCGGTTCGTGCAGAAGCTGGCCGCCGAAAAGCATCGCGAGAACGACCTGGCGCTCTACGAGAACATAGAGGAGCTCGCGCCGCAGCTGATAGCCAAGCAGCGCAAGATATACAAGGGCGTCAGCCCCAACGTGGACTTCTACAGCGGGTTCGTGTACGACATGCTGGGCATACCCAAGGAGCTGTATACGCCCCTGTTCGCGGTGGCGCGCATCGCGGGCTGGAGCGCGCACCGGCTGGAGGAGCTGGTCACGGCCGACAAGATAATCCGCCCCGCTTACAAGAGCCTGGTCTCGCGCCGCGAGTACGTGCGCCGCGAGGAACGCTGAGCTGCATATCGATGCAAAACCCACGCCCCGGCCGGAGCATATCCGGTCGGGGCGTAGTCAGACCATTGAAACCACGGCGGCTGGACGGAGGGCTTTATTCTGAACAGCATTTTGAACAGCCCGTGTTCAGTGTTGCAAACCAATTTGGCGTCGAGTAACATTATACTTTTGCGGCATATTTGACGGCCACTTTTGCATATATGGTCAAGTAGACAGAGTGCGGCATACTTTGTCGATAGACTGCTTGCGCCCCGGCTGGAGCATATCCGGTCGGGGCGCTGTGCGTGCGGGGGACAGAGCGGCGCAGATCGCGCGGTGGCGCTGGGCCATGTTCAGACTCTCACCGCCCGCCTGTACATAGCGCTGTCCATGCTGGCGCTCATGTATTGCGCCGTCCGCATTGAATATCACATATGCACAACACCTGCAGCGCTCAACACCGCCCGTGTGCGGCGACATCCATGAGCAGTACTGAAATGTTCAGCGTCATATACTCAATGACGCGTATACAGTGCCGCCCATGCCATAGCCCATGCAAAACGCCATGGATGACGCCGCTAATGTACAGCGCCATCCATGTGTAGTACCGCCCGTACAGCGTCCTGGACGCTACTGCTGAAAGCAAACAAGCACGCAAATCCATCTGCCGCATCGAGCACCGGGCCCGCGCATTATACAACAGTGCCGCTCATGCAAAACGCCATGGACGACGCCGCTAATGTACAGCGCCCTCCATGTGCAGTACCGCCCGTACAGCGTCCTGGACGCGGCTGCTGAAAGCAAACAAGCACGCAAATCCATCTGCCGCATCGAGCACCGGGCCCGCGCATAACGCAAATGCCGCAGGCCAGCAACCTACCTGCATACGCACCGCATACCAGCCTCTGTGCATGCAAGCGCCCCGCTCCGGCATATGCCAAAGCGGGGCGCACTAATATCGCTGTCAGGCCGGCCTCAGCGCTTGAACACGCTGGTGAGGTCGTAATCCCCGTCGACCAGCTCGCGCACCAGCAGCGCGCGTATGTAGCCGCGCTCGGTGCTGGTCGAGTGCACGAAGTAGCCGTTGCGGTAGTAGAAGCAGACCAGATACGTCATGCGGCTGGAGGTATGCAGCGCTATCGCGCGCACGCCGCGGGCGCGGCATTCGTCCTCCACGCGCTTGAGCAGTATGCCGCCCAGCCCCGAACCCTGGAACTCGGTCAGCACGCCGAAGCGGCTCAGGTACGCCACCGGCGCGCCCTGGCCCGGCAGTATCTCGTAGCGCACGCTGCCTATCACGCGGCCGTCGAGCATGCCGACCAACACGTGCTTTTGCGCTATGTCGCGGCGCACGTCGTCGGCGGTCTCCTTGAGCGCGCTGACCTTGTCGGAGCGGCCCAGATCCTGCTGGTACTTGGTGAACGCGTTGTGCGTGACCTCATTTATGACCTCTGCGTCGGCCTCGACCGCCGGGCGCACGTACAATCCCCGCAGCTCCATGACTTACCACCTCAACTCACTTCATAAGCAGCGCCATCACGGCCTTCTGGGCGTGCAGGCGGTTCTCGGCCTCGTCGAACACGACGCTGTGCGGGCCGTCGATGACCGACGAGGTGACCTCCTCGCCGCGGTGGGCGGGCAGGCAGTGCAGGAACACGGCGTCGGGCTGGGCGTGGCTCATCAGCGCGTCGTCCACGCAGCAGCCGGCAAAATCGTGCTTGCGCTTTTCGATCTCGGCCTCCATGCCCATCGACGACCAGACGTCGGTGTACACGGCGTCGGCGCCCTGCGCGGCCTCGGCATAGTCCTCGGTTATGAGCACCTCGCTGCCGGCCTGCCGGGCGTTTTCGCGGGCCCAGGCAACTATCTCGGGGTCGGGCTGGTAGCCCTTGGGCGAGCCTATCGCCACGTTCACGCCCAGCTTTGAGCAGCCCAGCAGCAGCGAGTGGCCCATGTTGTTGGCGCCGTCGCCTATGAAGGCGAGCTTGAGCCCGGCGAGCCGGCCCTTGTGCTCGTACACGGTCATCAGGTCGGCCAGCACCTGGCAGGGGTGGAAGCGGTCGGTCAGGCCGTTTATCACCGGTATGCTACCGTACTGCGCCAGGCCCTCCACGTCGGCCTGGGCGAACGTGCGTATCATTATGCCGTCAATGAAGCGGCTCAGCACGCGCGCGGTGTCGCTTATCGGCTCGCCGCGGCCCAGCTGTATGTCGCGGTCGGACAGGAACAGCGCCCGGCCGCCCAGCTGTTGTATGCCCACCTCGAACGACACGCGCGTGCGGGTGGACGACTTGGTGAATATCATGCCCAGCGTCTTGCCCTTGAGCAGCTCATGGGGTATGCCGTTGCGCTGCTTGAACTTCAGGCTCAGCGCGAGCGACAGCGTCTGGCAGATCTCGTCGGGGGTCCAGTCCTGCAGCGTCAGCAGGTGCTTCTGGGCGAACGCCTTCTGGGGAAAGTATGATTCGAGCTTCATTGTATCGATTCTCCTTTGGCCGCGCGTGCGGCGGTAGTGTGAGGGCGCGGGCGCAGCGTGTCCGGTACGCCGCGTCGCGTGCGGCGACGGCCCGCGCGACGATATGCGCCGGCGTCACAAGAGCGGCGCAGCGGCGAATGCGGCGCATGCGCCGGGATATGTCCATGCGGCGCGGATGTATTGAGCGAAGCGCCGCGCTTTCAGTCCATGCGCATTAAAAGCTCATGCGCTGAGCGCGCTCGGCGCGCAAAGGCGGGGTATGCGCATCAGCCGGCGGCGCGAATTCAGGTACCCGCCCATTACCGGCACAGCCCCGCGCCACGAGGGCTGTCCGCGCAAGCGCGCGCTTGTGCGGGACAGAAGCGCCGCCATGCCTAGCGCATCAGCAGTCGGCCAGCACGCCGTCCAGCGCGTCCAGCAGCGCGTCGACCTGCGCATCCTTGATTATCAGCGGCGGCACGAAGCGCAGCGTGTTATGGCCGGCGCAGTTGCACAGGAACCCGCGCTCAAACAGCGCGCTCACGACCTGCTTGCCCGAGACCTCCGGCGCCAGCTCCATGCCCAGCATCAGCCCCAGCCCGCGCACGTCGCGCACGCAGCCATACTTGGCCATGAGCGCTTCCAGCCCGGATTTGAAGTGCGCGCCGGTCGCCAGCACGTGCTCGGCGAACCCGGGCGCGGTCACGGTCTTGAGCACCGCCACCGCCGCAGCGCACGCCAGCGGATTGCCGCCGAACGTGCCGCCGTGGTCGCCGGGCGCGAACGCCTGCGCGACCTGCCCGCGGGCTATCGTTGCGCCCACCGGCACGCCGCCGCCCAGCGCCTTGGCCATAGTGATTATGTCGGGCTCCAGGCCGTAGTTCTCAAAGCCGAAGAACTTGCCGGTGCGGTACACGCCGGTCTGTATCTCGTCGATTATCAGCAGCGCGCCGTGTTTGCGGCAGAGCTGCTGCACCTGGGCAAAGTACTCCTGCGATGCGGTTATCACGCCGCTTTCGCCCTGTATGACCTCCAGCATCACCGCGCAGGTCGCGTCGGACACGCGCGCGCTCAGCGCCTCGATGTCGCCGAACGGCACGTGCTCAAAGCCGGGTATCAGCGGGCGATAGGGCTTCTGGTACTTCTCCTGGCCGGTGGCGGCCACGGTGGTCAGCGTGCGGCCGTGGAACGAGTCGCGCGCGGTGATTATCTGTATGCGGTTGTCGCCGCGGTCGTAGAAGTACTTGCGGGCGAGCTTTATCGCGCACTCGTTGGCCTCGGCGCCGCTGTTGGACATGAACATGCGCTCAAGGCCCAGCGGCGCGGCTATGCCCTTTATCAGCAGCTGCTCGAGCTCGGCCTGCTTTTCTATATAGTAGATATTGGTGCAGTGTATGAGCTTGTCCACCTGCTCGTGCAGCGCCCTGGTCAGCGCGGGGTGGGCGTGGCCCAGCGAGTTCACGGCTATGCCGGCCAGGAAGTCTATGTACTCGCGCCCGTCCAGCGCGGTCAGCACCGCGCCGCAGCCGTGGTCGAACGCCACCGGCACGCGGTCGCCGAAGGTGTTCATGAAGCACTCCTTGTCCAGCGCGATTATCTGTTCAAGCGTCAT
This sequence comes from Candidatus Fimadaptatus sp., assembly GCA_963928645.1. GTDB lineage: Bacteria > Bacillota > Clostridia > Christensenellales > Aristaeellaceae > Fimadaptatus. The sequence continues at coordinate 2,575 of CAWVGT010000207.1, read as the reverse complement.
GTCAGCTGTCCTCCTCCATAGTGACCATCGTGCCGATACCTTTGTCGGTGAATATCTCCAGCAGTATCGGGTGGGGTATGGTGCCGTTTACGATATGCGTGCGGCCCACGCCGCCCAGCACCGCGTTTATGCAGCCCTGCACCTTGGGTATCATGCCGCCGGATATCACGCCCTCGCCTATGAGGCGGTTGATCTCGGACACGGTTATGCGCGATATCAGCGAATCCTTGTCGTTCGGATCCAGGTAGATGCCGTCTATGTCGGTCAGGAACATCAGCTTCTCGGCCTTGAGCGCGGCGGCGATCTCGCCGGCCACGGTGTCGGCGTTTATGTTGTAGCTGTTGCCGTCCTTGTCGACGCCTATAGGCGCTATGACCGGTATGTACTCGTCGCGCGCGAGTATCTCCAGCAGCTTGGTGTTTATGTGGGTTATCTGGCCCACATAGCCCAGGTCGACGCCGTCGCGCGCGGGCTTCTTTATGCACTCGATCAGGTTGGCGTCCTTGCCGCACAGCCCCAGCGAGCGCGCGCCCAGGCAGTTGAGCTCGGACACAATGTCCTTGTTTATCTTGCCCGAGAGCACCATCTGCACGACCTCCATAGTCGCGCCGTCGGTCACGCGCAGCCCGCCCACGAACTCGCTCTTTATGTCCAGCCGCTTGAGCATGTTGTTTATGTCGGGGCCGCCGCCGTGCACGACTATCGGGTTCACGCCCACGTACTTGAGCAGCGTTATGTCCTCGAGTATAGCGTGCGTCAGCGAGGCGTCCACCATAGCGTTGCCGCCGTACTTGATTACCACGGTCTTGCCCGACAGGCGCTGTATGTAGGGCAGCGCCTCGATCAGTATGCGCGCCTTGCCTATCAGCTCGTTGTATACGGAATTCATTATATACACTTCTTTCGTCGGTAATTCGCCAAAGAGTGAATACATTTTAGCATACAGCGAATAAAAATACAAGTAAAATCTGACGCATGCACCGTTAACAATTGTTTAGCCGCGGCCCTTGCCTAAAGGCGCGGGGCGGTGTATAATTAAAATAACAGCCGCTATGCGGATCTGAGATTTTACGGGGGTGTTGACGCATGGATCTTGAGATACTCAAGCAACAGGTGTACGAGGCGAACATGGAGCTGTTCCGCCGCAACATGATAATATATACATGGGGCAACGTGTCGGGCATAGACCGGAGCAGGGGACTGGTGGTCATAAAGCCGTCGGGCGTGGCGTATGAGACTATGCGGGTGGATCAGATGGTGGTGCTGGACCTTGAGACCGGCAAACCCGTCGAGAAGGGCCTGCGCCCGTCCAGCGACGCGCCGACGCACCTGGCGCTGTACCGCGCGTTCGACAAGATAGCGGGCGTGACCCACACGCACTCGCCGGCCGCGACCGCGTTTGCGCAGGCCGGGCGCGAGCTGCCCTGCTACGGCACCACGCACGCGGACTACTTCTTTGGCACGGTGCCGGTCACGCGCTTCATGACCGCCGAGGAGATCGACCGCGCCTACGAGGCCGAGACCGGCACGGTTATAATAGAAGCGTTCGCCGGGCGCGAGCCCAGCCACTGCCCCGCGGTGCTGGTGCGCGGGCATGGGCCGTTCACCTGGGGCACCAGCGCCATGGACAGCGTGCACAACGCCGTCGTGCTCGAGGAGTGCTGCAAGATGGCCGCGACGTCGCTCGCGCTCAACCCCGAGCTCAAGGAGCTGCCCGCCGAGCTGCGCATGAAGCACTTCTATCGCAAGCACGGCCCCAACGCCTACTACGGCCAGCGCTGAAGCCCGATATGCGGCGACCCGACTGCGGCCATTCATTTTTTGCCCGTCGGGCCGCCGCACGCCGCATTAAACTGCAGCTTTTGCGCCGGACTGGTCAAATGCGGCCGTGGCCGGGCGCGCGTCGGCGGCTTATACACGTGCACCGGTTTTATGCAGCGCTAACGCACTGACGCGCTAAACCGCTGTAATCGATGCACTGTAAGTTAAATGACATGCAGATGTATGTAAGAATGGCACGAAATTATAATTCGCATTTGCATCTGTATGTGATGAATCGACAAAAAAGCGGGGGTATGACCGCAGAGTTAACAATGTCGGTGCTTTTGCCGCGAATTGAGCTGTTGGACAAATTGGCCGAAACATGGCGCGCATTATGCGAATAAAACGCCAAGCGCATGTGCCAAACTCGGACTCAATGTTAAAATGGACGGAGACGAAAGCGCAAGAAAGCGCGACCTGCAGGGCGCGCCGGATGCGGCAAATTTGGCACGTCAAATAAAGTGCCAATTTGACATGCGATTCTTTGTTAGGTACTGACATATACAGAACGAATAAATACATGTATAATCTATCTATCGGATCGGTCGACGGTGCTGGTCGGCTGTATCGCTTATCATTAAGGAGGGCGTTTAACATGGCAAGTGTATCCCTGAAGCACATTTATAAGATTTATCAGGGCGGTGTTACCGCGGTTAGCGATTTTACCCTTGATATAGAGGACAAGGAATTTATCGTTCTGGTCGGACCTTCCGGCTGCGGTAAGTCCACCACCCTGCGCATGGTCGCCGGCCTG
>CAWVGT010000206.1:0-39708 GCA_963928645.1 Candidatus Fimadaptatus sp. | reverse complement strand
GCTCAACCAGCTGCTCACCGAGATGGACGGCTTTGAGGGCAACACCGGCGTCATCATACTCGCCGCGACCAACCGCCCCGAGTCGCTCGATCCGGCGCTGACCCGCCCGGGCCGCTTCGACCGGCGCGTGCCCGTGGAGCTGCCCGACCTGCAGGGCCGCGAGGCCATACTGAAGGTTCACGCCAAGAAGATCAAGACCGAGCCGAATGTGGATCTGCACGCGATAGCGCGCATGGCCGCGGGCGCATCCGGCGCCGAGCTGGCTAACATTGTGAACGAGGCCGCGCTGCGCGCGGTGCGCGACGGCCGCACGACAGTCAGCCAGGCCGACCTCGAGGAGAGCATAGAGGTGGTTATCGCCGGCTATCAGAAGAAGAACGCGGTGCTCTCCGACCAGGAGAAGCGCGTGGTGGCCTACCACGAGATCGGCCACGCGCTGGTGGCGGCGCGCCAGAACAACTCCGCGCCGGTGCAGAAGATAACGATAATCCCCCGCACCTCCGGCGCGCTGGGCTACACAATGCAGGTCGATACCGGCGACAAGTACCTGATGACGCGCGAGGAGCTCGAAAACAAGATCGCCACCTACACCGGCGGGCGCGCCGCTGAGGAGGTCGCATTTGGTTCGATAACCACCGGCGCATCCAACGACATTGAACAGGCCACCAAGCTGACGCGCGCGATGATAAGCCGGTACGGCATGAGCGACGAGTTCGACATGGTGGCCATGGAGACGGTGAGCAACCAGTACCTGGGTGGGGACGCTTCGATGGCCTGCTCCCCCGACACGCAAAAGGAGATAGACCGCAAGGTAGTGGAGCTGGTAAAGACCCAGCACGAGAAGGCGCGTGCGATACTGCTGGACAACCGCGCAAAGCTCGACGAGCTGGCGAGCTTCCTGTACGAGCGCGAGACCATTACCGGCGACGAGTTCATGAGGATATTGACGGGAGGCGAAGGTCAATGAGACGACGCTCTGGATTCGGCTGGCTCGAGCTGGCCACCGGTATACTGCTGATAGTGCTGGGGATATGGACTTTTAGAAATCCCGACAGGGCGCTAAATGGCCTGGCGTATGCGTACGGCATTGCGGCCGTCATAATGGGCGTGGTGGACATACTGCTCTATATACGAGTCGAGCGCTATACCGGCTTCGGGCCCGTGGTGTCGCTGATATCCGGCATACTCAGCGTGATGTCCGGCATGATGCTGATGCTGTATCCGCGCACTGCCGCGCTGGTGCTGACGGTGCTGTTCCCGATCTGGTTCATAGCGCACTGCATATCCCGGCTCACGCATGTGGGTTATGTGCGGCTGACTTCGGGCGATTTGACGTACTACCTGGTGCTGATAATCAACGTCGCAGGGCTGGTACTGGGCTGCATGATGCTGCTGAGCCCGCTGTTCACGCTGACGGCCATGCGCTATTTCGCCTGCGTATACCTGGTGCTGCTGGGCATAGAGAGCATAATCACGGCGTTTAGCAACATGGGTTCGCAGTACTGATCGGCGCAGCGCCAGTCACGCAAGTTCCTCCCCCTACACATAATGCGCCATCGCGAACCGCGCGCGGCGCCCGACCATGACAGGCCGGGCGCCGCGATTTCTGTATTGGCGCGCTTCGGTTAGCGCGCGCAGCTCTGGCGGTAGTCGTTGGGCGTCTGGCCGGTCTGGCTCTTGAACACGCGATAGAAGTACTTGGCGCTGCCAAAGCCGCACTTGCGGGCTATCGCGGCCGCATCCAGATTGCTCTCGGCCAGCAGCCGGCGCGCGCGCTCTATGCGCAGCGCGGTTATGTAGTTTACATACGACGTGCCCATGCGCTGGCTGAACAGCTGACTGGCATAGCCCGGACTGATGCCGAACAGCTGGCTCACGCGCTCCAGCGACAGGTTTTCGTCAAAGTGGGCGTCCAGGTAGGCGCGCATGCGCGCTATCAGCTCGCCGCTGCTGCCGGACGCGCTCACGTTGAACGCCTGCGCGCAAAAGCCGATCAGTACCTCGGGTAGGTCGGCGTCGCGCGCGGTGCGCTGGCTCAGGTAGTCGAACTGGAACAGCGTGGGCAGCTCCCCGCTCGCCAGCGGCGTAAGCCGCTCCAGCGCCTGCGCAAACAGCTGCCGCAGCGCGCGCACGAGCCTGTTCACGCTCCAACCCGCGCGCATGCACTCGGCGCAGCACTCGCGCGCAAGGTGCGCGAACCACTCCCTGTCGCCGCACTCCAGCGCGAGCAGCATGCGCTCGCACGCCGCGCCGTCGAGCGCGTCCGGGGCCGCCGCCGGCGCATACGCGCAAACCGCGCCCCGCACGCCCAGCGGGTGGTCGCGGCGCGCCTCCTGCGCCTGCCGCCGCGCCGCGTACAGCCGATCCAGGTCGCGGCAGGGCTCGCTTATGCCGGCGCTCTCGGCGCATGTCAGCTGCGCGCTCAGCTCGGCCAGCGCGGCGCGCGTTATGCCGGCGCGCGCATAGCACACCCAGAACACATGGCCGGGCAGGCCGGGCACGTCCAGCTCGGCCAACTCGTCCAGCGACACCGGCCGCCGCGGCGACACCCGCTCGTCGGACACCAGCTCGATCACCATGTAACGGCCGCGCTCCGGATCTATGTTGAGCGCGTGGAACTCGGGCGGCTGCGCCCGGTCGGGCACGCCCATGACGTAGCTGAGCAGCAGCTTGAGCTCCTCGGCGCGGCGCGGCCCTCTGTCCGCGTCCGTCGCAGCGCGCTCCGCCGCGCCCCCGGACGGCGCGCGCGCCTGTATGTGCTGGAGCGCTATCAGCGCGGCGGCGCGCAGCTCGGTCTCGGAAAACGGCTTGAGCAGGTAGTCGCAGACCTCAGCGCGTATGCTGGCGCGCGCGTAGTCGAAGTCGGAATACCCGCTGGCGACGATCAGCTCGACCGGCAGCGACTCACGGCGCAGCTGGCTCATCAGCGCGGCGCCGTCCATATCGGGCAGGCGCATGTCGATTATCGCCAGCTCGGGCCGCAGCCGGCGCAGCAGCTCCAGCCCGTCCTCGCCGTTGTCGGCCTCGCCCGCCAGCTCGAACGGCAATCCGGTGCGGCGCATCTTAAGCTCGGTGCCGCGGCGCACGACCGGCTCGTCCTCTATTATGACATATCTATAATTCACCTTACATCGCCCTCCGGTATGCTGAGCGTCACCAGCGTGCCCTGCATGGGCTCGGACACTATGTCCAGGCTGGCCGCAGCGCCGTAGTACAGCCGCAGCCGGCGACAGATGTTGGACAGCCCCACGCCGTCCTGCTGCCCCGCGTCCGCAATGGCCCGGCGCACATGTTGCAGCTTGTCGGCGTCCATGCCCACGCCGTTGTCGCGCACCGTGAACACCAGCTGGCCGCCCCGCTCCTCGCCCGACAGAAACACGTTGCGCGGGCCGCGCGCGCCTGCCAGGCCGTGCTTGAACGCGTTTTCGACCAGCGGCTGCAGCGTGAGCTTGAGCATGCGCCGCTCCAGCAGCGCGCGATCCACGGCGACGATGCAGCTGACGTCGTCGCCCAGGCGCGCGCGCTGTATCGTGACATAGTCCTGCACGTGCGCGAGCTCCTGGCGCACGCTCACAGTGGGGCCCTCGGTGCGGCTTATGTAGCGCAGCGTGTCCGACAGCGACTTGGCAACCTGCGCCACGTCGTCGACGCCGCTCAGCAGCGCCATCGAGTATATGCACTCAAGCGTGTTGTACAGGAAGTGCGAGTCCATCTGCGCCTCCATGGCCTTCATGCGCATGCGCTCCAGCTCCAGTTCGCTCTTGTACTTCTGATCTATATGGCGCGATATCGAATCGAGCATGTCGTTATAGCGCATGTACAGCGTGCGCAGTTCGCTCATGTCGTAATACGGCGCTATCGAGCGCGGCATGTCGCCGCCCGATGTCATGACCTCGCACAGGCGCATTATCGGGCGCGAGAACCGCCGCGCGTTGCGCACCGTCATCGCGATCGAATACGCGACCGCCAGCAGCGCTATCGCCAGCGCCGCCAGCAGCGTGGGCTCGATCAGCGTGAGGGGATCCATGTCGGCCACGTACAGCATAGTGAGCCCCGAGCCGTCGCTCAGCGGGTATGCACACACAATGCTGCGCGTGGCCAGCTCGTAGCGCGCGTCCAGGACGCCCGGGCTCAGCGCGCCCGCGTACGCCTGGCCGTCGCTCGAATATACGACCTCGCCCTGCGCGTCGATGGCGTACACGCGCGCGCCGTGGGTGCTCGCCAGGCCGCGCAGCGATTCGAACACGCCCGCGTTCATGTCGATCACCACCAGCGCCAGCGTCTCGCCCGAGCCGTCCAGCCGCATCAGCCTGGACAGGTAGGTCAGGCACGAGTGTATGCTCGCGCCGATGTGCAGGCTGTTTATGCCCGCATACACGCCCTCCAGCGCCGCCGGCACGAGCCGGTCGTCCTCCTCCTGCAGCAGCGCGCGCATCTCGCTGGCAAACTCGCCGCCGGGCGTAAGCGTGCTGCCAAAGCTCAGCACCGTGCCGTGGTTGAGCACGATGTGTATGCCGTTTATATAGGGGTTGAACATGAAGTACTCCTGATAGAGCGAGCTCTGCATGAGCTTGAAGCTGGCCAGCTTGCCGGGCGGCATCGGCAGCACGGACTCGCTGTCGCAGCTGAGCAGCAGCGAGTAGAGCGAGTTGGCCGACAGCGCCGACGTGGTGCCGCCCAGCGAGGGCATCATTATGGCCACGCTGCGCACTATCTCCAGATTGGACTCGACCGTGGCCGAGGCCAGTTCCAGCGCCGCCATGTTCTTCTGCACGGCCTGATTGACCAGCATATTAAAGCATATCACGCACACCAGCACCGACAGCAGCAGCGTGGGCAGCAGCGACGCCAGCAGGAAGTGCTTGAATAACAACACGTATATCGATCTGCTCTTGCGCATATTGACCTCCCGAGCCGTTTGACCGCGCAATTTGCGCTTTACATCGCACTCACAATATACCACATTCCTGGCCCGTTTCGCAACCGATTTTGCTAATAGCTTTAAAAAGTGCACCTCATCTTCTAAACAAAGTGTACTGGATTGATGGTATAATGACAGTAAATTAAGTTTGGCGGTGATTGCATGAATGTGAGAAAGAGTTTGTGGCGCCAACCGGGCTTCAGGCTGTTTTTGCTGACCACGCCGCTGCTGGCGCTGGTGTTCCTGTTCTCGTATCTGCCACTGTTCGGCTGGAGCTACGCGTTCATGGATTACCGCGCAGGCATGAAGCTTGAGGACACGCCGTTTGTGGGGCTGAAATACTTTCAGTCGATATTCGGCAGCTCGGTAAAGCTGCGCGACATAGCGCGCGTGATGCGCAACACGCTGGGCATGAGCTTTCTGGGCATACTGACCTCGCCGCTGCCGATGCTGTTTGCGATAATGCTCTACGAGATGCGCTCGAGCGGATATCGTCGCGTGGTGCAGACGCTGACCACGCTGCCCAACTTCATAAGCTGGGTGCTGGTGTACTCGGTCGCATACTCCATGTTCTCGGTCGGCGACGGCTTTGTCAACCGACTGCTGATGCGCATGGGCGTGATCGACAGCGAGATCAACTTCCTGGCGAGCCGCAACCATGTGTGGATCACGATGTGGGCATACGGCACATGGAAGTCGCTGGGCTGGAGCGCGGTGATGTACCTGGCGGCGCTGGCGGGCATAGACCAGGAGCTCTACGAGGCGGCGCGCGTGGACGGCGCCGGGCGCTGGAACGTAATACTGCATATCGAGATCCCCGGCCTGCTGCCCACGTTCTTCGTGTTGCTGCTGCTGTCCATAGCCAACATAATAAACAACGGCATGGAGCAGTACTACGTGTTTGAAAACGCCATGAACAAGGCGTCGATCGAGGTGCTCGATCTGTACGTTTACAATCAGGGCCTGGCCGGCAACCAGATACCCTATGCCACGGCGGTCGGCATGCTCAAGTCGCTCGTATCGCTGGCGCTGCTGACCGTGGCCAACCTTACATCCAAGACGATACGCGGCGAGAGCATACTGTAAGGAGGGTGCGACATGACGGACAGAGCAAAGCCCCAGGCGCGCCATGGGCTCAAGAATAAAAACGGCGACTCCATCATAACTGACATAGTGATATATGTGATATTCACGCTGTTCACGCTGCTGTGCGTGTTCCCGTTCTACTACATATTCATAAACACTATCTCCAACAACCAGCTGGTCACGCGCGGCCAGATAATGTTCTGGCCGGTGGGCATACACCTGGGCAACTACCGCGAGGTGCTCAAGCTGAACGGCCTGGCGCAGGCGGCGTTCATATCAGTGGCGCGCACGGTGCTGGGCACGGGGCTCACGCTGCTGGGCACGATGTTCCTGGGCTACGCGATGTCGCGCCAGGAGTACTGGCACCACAAGTTCTGGTACCGGTTCGTGGTGATAACGATGTACTTCAACGCGGGCCTTATACCCTGGTTCATCAACATGAAGAACCTGGGCCTGCTCAACAACTTCCTGGCATACATACTGCCCGGCATGGTCTCGCCGTTTTACATGATACTGTACAAGACCTACGTCGAGAGCATACCCGCCTCGCTCGAGGAGTCGGCGCAGCTGGACGGCGCGGGCTACCTGGTGCGGTTCTTCAAGATCATCTTCCCGTTGAGCATGGCCATGCTGGCCACGATCGCGGTGTTCACGGCGGTGGCGCAGTGGAACTCGTTCACCGACACGCTGTTTTTGATGACCAGCAGCAAGATGTACACGCTGCAATTCCTGCTCTACCAGTACCTGAGCGAGGCCGACTCGGTGGCCGCGCTGATTCGCTCGAACCCGGCCATGGTCTCGACGATGGACATGAGCAATACGCTCACGGCCACTTCGGTGCGCATGACCATAACCGTAGTCGTGGTGCTGCCGGTGCTGTGCGTATATCCGTTCTTCCAGCGCTTCTTTATAAAGGGCATTATGATAGGCGCGGTGAAGGGCTGACTAGTTAAACTGCGGGCAAACCGCTGATAATAGGAGGGATATCAATGAGGAAGCTGCTGTCACTGCTGGTCGCGCTTACGCTGGCGCTGGGTGCGCTGACGGGGATCGCGCTGGCCGAACCCGAGAGCCATGAGCCGGTCACGCTCACGATGTTCTCGATGCCGGCCAACACCTCGGGCACGATGGAGAACACCTGGTGGACCGACTACCTGTACGAAAAGCTGGGCATAACGCTCGAACTGCTGCCGTCCGGCGACAACGACGACATGCAGATGCAGGCGCTGATGGCCGCCGACGCGCTGCCCGACATAGTCATATTCGAGGGCGACACCTACCTGGTCAACGCTATAAAGGGCGACATGCTGGTGTGCCTGGACGACTACGCCGACCAGATGCCCAACGCCCAGAAGTACGTCAAGACCTCGATGGAGTACTACGCCGAGAACGTGTCCGACGACGGCAAGTGCTACAATATCTCCAACAGCATCGGCCCGCGCACCGACTCGTCCAAGCTGAACTGGACCACCTCGCTGCGCTGGGATCTGTACAAGGAGATAGGCATGCCCGAGATCAAGGATGTCTGGGGCTATCTGGACGTGCTCAAGGCCATGCAGGACATCTACCCCGAGAATGAAGAGGGCCAGAAGGTCTACGCGATAACCGCGTGGAGCGACTGGGACAGCTACGGCATGCACAACGCGTGGCAGGTCTCGATGCTCGAGGGCGTGGACACCGGCGACCAGCTGGGCGCCAAGCTGCCGTTTGCGCAGGTCGACTTCGCCACCAACGAGCTCAGCTGCGGCCTGGAGGAGGGCTCGTACTACATCGACGGCCTGAAGTGGTTCTTCACCGCCAACCAGATGGGCATACTCGACCCCGACTCTATGACCCAGACCTACAATACCGCGCTTGAAAAGGCCGCAGCCGGCCGGCTGCTGTTCGGCTGGTGGGATTGGGCCGTCTCGGGCTACAACACCCCCGATCGCAAGGACGCCGACGAGCCCACCGGTTTCCAGGTGGTAATGCCCAGCGAGTGCAAGGTGCCGCTGTTCACCGAGAGCGTCGTGGGTTCGGGCTGGAGCTGGGCGATATCGGCCAAGAGCGAGCACATCGACCGCTGCATAGAGTACCTCGACTTCATGTGCAACCCCGACGAGGTGTTCATACTGAGCAACGGCCCGCAGGGCGAGACCTGGGACATCGGCGAGGACGGCCTGCCCTACCTGACCGAGAAGGGCTACGCCGCGCTGAGCGACCCGACGCTGGTGCTCGACCAGGGCGGCAAGCTGAGCGACGGCCTGTCGCTGATCAACTCCACGCCGATAGCCACCGGCCTGGTCAGCGAGAAGTACGGTGCGGTGATCGCCTCCAGCGAGTGGGATTCGTACGTGCGCCCCGTGTCCAAACTCGAGGCCGACTGGACCGAGGTCACCGGCTTTGACCTGCCGATAGACATGGTGCTCAGCAACGGCTCCTACACCACCATACCGCTGGCCAACAACTTCGTGGGCTCGCTGCCCGACGAGATGCAGATGATTGCCACCCAGATAGGCGACGTCGTCAAGACGCAGAGCTGGCTGGCCGTATACGCGCAGGACGAGGCCGAGTTCGACGCGATAGTCGCCGACATGATAGCCAGCGCCCAGGAGCTGGGCCTGGACGAGATCATGGAGTACAATCGCACCGCCTGGCAGGCCGCGATCGACCTGGCCGCTAAGTACGAGTAATCCTTAAACACCAATTGATGACCGCATGGGGCGTGGACTTATCCGCGCCCCATTCCCATGCGGCCGCCCGCGCGGCGCCGCGTGAGGGTTGGGAGTGTTGATATGTATTACGAGATGAACTACGGCTTCGACGCCGAGCGCTGCGCCATGCGCGTGGCGTCCGACGCGGCGAGCACCGCGTTTTGCGCGCTTGAGGACTCCGACGACGCAGCGTGCTGGGTGTCGTACCGGCTGCGCGCGCCGATTGACGACACGTATATAATGATACCGGCCTGCGCATACGATGGCAACCGCTTTGAGGGCGTGCGCCGCCGCTATCCGCCGATGTTCAACGAGGACGAGTTCGGGCTGGACGTGCCGGTGCGCATGACGCAGGTGCCGCGCCTGAGCCGCGACGGCGACTCGTTCATGGACGTGACGACCGGCGATATGGCCGCGCCATGCGTATGCGTGCTTAGCAGGGCCGCACAGCAGAGCTTCATGCTATTCTTCAACCCGCAGGCAATGGGCCGCAACCTGGGCGTGACACTGGAACAGCGCGGCGACGAGCTGGAGATAAAGCTGCGCGCGCCGGCCAGGCGGCGGCTGGTATACCGCTGGTACGGCGGGTATCCCTCGCTCGAGCCGCTGCCCGAGGCCGATCCCCCGCTTGCGCTGCGCGCCGGCGACGAGCTCGAGATCGCGCACGACGTCCATATCGACAAGTGCCGCGACATACCCGAGCTGTATCGGCTGTTCTTTGAGCGGCGCGCCGTGCGCTTTCATGCGCGGGCGCACAACTGCCTGCCGTTTTCGGAGTACTTTGGCCTTATGGAGCGCGAGCTGAACGAGCATCGCTACATGGAGCAGTATGGCCTGCTGGCGCTGGGCAGGCGCGAAAACGACTCCCGCTTCAACCAGTGGCAGGCGGGCTGGGTCGGCGGCGGCATGTCGACATATCCGCTGATATGCGAGGGCGAACCGCGCTCGCTCGAGCGCGCGCTGTCCACGCTCAGGTTCGCCGCGCGCTACCAGAGCCGGGCCGGGTTTTACTATGGCATAGTGTACAACGGCAAGGTGTATGGCGACTGCTTCGGCTACTACGAGGAGAAGCACAACGCGCTGCTGATACGCAAGCACGCCGACCTGACCTACTTCATGTTCAAGCAGCTCATAGCGCTCCGGCACAAGGGCATGGTCGCGCCCGACATAGCCCGCAGCGCGGAGCGCGCCGCCGATGCGCTGGCGGCACTGTGGCGCAGGTACGGCCAGCTGGGCCAGTTCGTGAACAGCGAGACCGGCGAGATACTGGTCGGCGGCTCGACCTCGGGCGGCATAGCGCCGGCGGCGCTGTGCGCGGCGGCGCAGGTGCTGGCGCGCCCGGAGCTGGCGCAGCTCGCGCGCGAGATCGCGCATTACTATTACGACGTCGCGATACGGCGCGGCGTGACGACCGGCGGCCCGGGCGAGATACTGCAGGCGCCGGATTCCGAGAGCATTGCCGGCCTGCTCGAGAGCTACATTGCGCTGTACGACATGGACGGAACCGCCGAATGGCTGGGCATGGCGCGCGACGCGGCGCACCAGATGGCCAGCTGGATAGTGCCATACGACTACCCATTCCCGGCACAGAGCCGGTTCGGGCGCATGGGCATACGCGCCGCGGGCAGCGTCTGGGCAAACGTCCAGAACAAGCACTCCGCGCCCGGACTATGCACGCTGAGCCCGGCGGCGTTCTTCAAGCTCTATCGCGCGACCGGCGAGAAGGCTTACCTGGAGGTTATGCGCCAGGTGGCGCACTTCATGCCGCAGGTGGCCTCGCGCCCCGACAGGCCGATGTGCACCGTGGACGGCCGCGAAATGAACCCGGGCGAGATCTGCGAGCGCGTGAACCTGTCCGACTGGGAGGGCGTCGACAACGTGGGCGACTCGATATTCGGCTCTTCGTCGTGGCCGGAGGTCAGCCTGCTGCTGACATGCCTTGAGATACCCGGCGTATACGTGCAGCCCGAGCAGGGCGTGGTCTGCGCCGCTGACCATGTGAACGCCTGGCTTGAGCGCGGCGAGCTGGTGATCGCCAACCCCACGGCATACGACGCGACGGTCAAGCTCATGATAGAGGACGCCGCGGCGCAGCGCCGCCCGCTGGGGCTCTACTGGCAGCAGTTGTTCCGGCGCGTGCCGGTGCCCGCCGGCGGATGCGTGCGCGTCGACCTGCGCGCGGATTAGCGCGGTTTAGGCGGTTGAGGACGCAGTTGGCGCGCCTATGCGGCTGAAACGCGACTGGGTTTTGCTTTGCGGCTGAGTAACGCTGAGGGCTTGGGCGGCTGCAGCCCTAGCTTTGGAGGATGTGCCGTCAGGATTCGCATTAAATAGACGGAGTTGACGCCTGAAATGACGCCGACTGGTCTGGGGCGATTTGGCCGGTTGCGGCATCATCCGGTATTGCGCAACATTAGGCTTTGCCATATCCGAGCGGCGCTTGGCGTTTGCGACACCCGGATCAACTGCGCGCGAGTCCGGTACCGCGACGTCGTTAGCGACACTGTGAACCGCGAAGGCCCTATCGCTGCAGCTTGCACAAACTCGATGCGCCGCAATCCGGATATGTATTTGACGGGCCCTGCGCTATTTGTAGCAGGGCTCGCTTTTTTTGATTGGGCGGCTTGTACGCTGATTCGCCAGCAAGGTCGACAGTTGCGCTGCTCCACTCACTGGCACGCCCGAACTCGCCGCCGGCCTGGCAAACGCGCGGATGTCAATGTCAGGTCATATCCTAAATCATCGCCATACTTGCGCGAGTATATCCGCTCTATGCTCATCAGTTGCGCGCATATCCATGGCTTATCTGCCACTAATCCAATACAAAAGCGTAGCAAATCAGATTATAGTTTGCGTTTTCATAGCAAGTATGCTATACTTTTACATAGTAGATAGCACAAACCGCGCATGCCGGCGCCAAAGATGGGGGCCTTGGCGCGTTGCGTGCCGGTACCATCAGTCAGACAGGAGGTAGCCAATGTGAAATACGTATGTTCCATATGCGGATACGTGTACGACGAGCAAAGGGAGGGCGTGCCCTTCGCTCAATTGCCCGACAGCTGGGTCTGTCCGGTATGCCGCGCCGCCAAGTCCGCATTTTCGCCCGAAGCCGCTGCTGCGCCGGCGCCACCGACTGGCAAGCCGGCGCGCATCGACGGCGACATCCATGAACTCACGCCCGGCGCGCTGGCGGCGCTGCTGTCCAACCTCGCCCGCGGCTGCGAAAAGCAGTACAAGCCCGCCGAGCAGGCGCTGTTCGCCGAGCTCGCCGACTACTTCACCGCCGCCGTGCCCGACATCGACGGCGCCGACGCCAAGCTGATCGCCGACATGATCGACGCCGATCTGACCGAACTGTACCCCGCGCTCCGGGCCGCGGCAGTCGAGGACGGCGATCGCGGCACGCAGCGCATCTGCGTCTGGGGCGAGAAGGTCACGCGCATGGCGCAGTCGCTGCTCGACCGGTACGCCAGCGAGGGCGAAGCGCTGCTGCGCGACAGCGACGTGTGGGTGTGCAGCGTATGCGGCCTTATTTACATCGGCGACAGCGCGCCCAAGCTCTGCCCGGTATGCAAGGTGCCGGATTGGAAGTTTGACAAGATCGAAGGGAGGGCCTGAGGCATGAAAAAGCTCGCCGTGAGAAATCTGCGCCTGTGCACCAAGGACTGCCTGTGCCTGTACGTCTGCCCTGTCGGCGCCACTGATACCGAGAACAGCATTATCGACGTGGACAAGTGCACAGGCTGCGGCGCGTGTGCCGACGCCTGTCCCAGCAAGGCCATAAGCATGGTGCCGGTCGAGTATCCACCCCAGCAGCCCAAGGCCAAAGCTGTGGTGGCGCTCGCAAACGCGCTCGCCGAAAGCAAGGCGCGCGAGGAAAAGGCCGCGCTGCAGCTGGCTCAGTCCGCCGACGCGCCCGGACTGACGCGCCTGGCGCGCGCTATCGCCCGCTCCAGCCGCCTGGTAGCCGAGGATATACTGCGCGAGGCCGGCTACATGCTGCCCCAGAGCGGCAATGCCCACGAGCTGCTGCAGGCGCTGGCAACCCGGCCCCTCGGCGAGGGCTTCCCCGCCGAGGCCGCAAGGCGCCTGCTGGCGATGCTGCCCAACAATGACGATGCAAACGCAAATTCAAATGAGGAGGGAAATATAACGATGGAAAAGTGGAAGTGCAAGGTCTGCGGCTACATACACGAGGGGCCCCTGCCCTTCGACTTCAAGTGTCCCGTATGCAAACAGCCCGCCAGCTCGTTTGCGAAGCTGGAAGAGGCCCCGGCCAACCCCTACGCCGGCACGCAGACCGAGAAGAACCTCGAAGCCGCATTTGCAGGCGAATCCCAGGCGCGCAACAAGTACACCTACTTCGCCTCCGTGGCCAAGAAGGAAGGCTATGAGCAGATCGCGGCGCTGTTCCTCAAGACGGCCGAAAACGAGCGCGAACACGCCAAAATGTGGTTCAAGGAGCTCAAGGGCATAGGCGACACCGCCCAGAACCTGCTGCACGCCGCCGAAGGCGAGAACTACGAGTGGACGGACATGTACGACGGCTTCGCCAAGACCGCCGAAGCCGAGGGCTTCCCGGAGCTGGCCGCCAAGTTCCGGCTGGTCGCGGCGATCGAGAAGCACCACGAGGAGCGCTACCGTCGCCTGCTGTCCAACCTTAAGGCCATGCAGGTGTTCGAAAAGAGCGAGGTCAAGGTCTGGGAGTGCCGCAACTGCGGCCACATAGTGGTGGGCACCAAGGCGCCCGAGGTCTGCCCCACCTGCAACCACCCGCAGAGCTATTTTGAGATCAATGCTGAGAACTATTGAGTCGGCATTGCTGGCTTGACGACGGCGCGCCCTTTTCGGGATAGGCGTTAGGGCGCGCGGTCTGGTTGAATAAGCGCGTTTGCCGGACGGCTTTGGGGGGCCGTCCGGCGTTTTGTCGTTTGGATGAGTGAAGTTGAATGGATGCGGGACTGGGTGTGTGAGGGTGACTGGGTGAATTGGCTTAATTATACCGTTTGAACGTCGGGATGATTCATGAGAGCTGCGCGGGCCTGAGACGAAGGCTTTGAGGAGCCGTGACCGTACTGGGCAAGCGCATGTTGGATTGGCGTCAGACTAAGCGATAGACAGGTAGTTATGTCCGTGTTTTGTACGGATTCGATTATGTGTCGTAACTATCAAACGCTTTTTCGAAGGCGCAGTTGGCAGGCTTGCATGGCAATCGAGTGATCCAAAGGCATCTGAGCATTCCTTACCAAACTTACGATAGAGTTTCGCTCCACCGATATCAGTGGAGCGCAGCTTCACTATAATGAGCAAACCCGCCATAGCGCCATCAGCCAAACCAGCTCGCAAACCAATCATACAAAGCTCGCAACCCACAACCTCAGCTCGATACGAACTCACCATGCTCCCCCATCGCCCTGAGTATCCCAAGAACGCGCAATTACATCATACAGCTGCCAGCGCGAAAGCCACAACCGCATCTTGACATGAGCATGGCTCTACGCCATGGAAAATCGCCCTATGCTTTCACTGACCCGAACCTGTCGCCTGCGTAGCGTCGTCTGCCCGGCCCGCTGGTCATCGAGCACGCCGTGCACTCCAAAAAGCAAAGCAGCCGCGTCCGTCGACATCGACGGCACGCGGCCTGCGCTTCTCATTTATACAGGTGGCACGCGACCCAATGGCCCGGACCGGTTTCGCGAAACTCGGGTTTGGCCGCCTTGCACTCCTCCTTGCAGAACCGGCAGCGCGTGTGGAACGGGCAGCCGGACGGCAGGTTCGACGGCGAAGGCACGTCGCCTTCGAGTATTATGCGCTGGCGGCGATTGTCCACATCGGTATCGGGTATCGCCGAGATCAGCGACTGGGTGTACGGATGCAGCGGGTTGGCGTATATCTCGTCCGAATCGGCCATCTCTACTATCGAACCCAGGTACATCACGCCTATGCGGTCGGATATGTACTTGACCACGTTCAGTCCGTGCGCTATGAACAGGTATGTCAGGTGGAACTCCTCCTGCAGCTGTTCGATCAGGTTGAGCACCTGGCTCTGCACCGACACGTCCAGCGCCGACACCGGCTCGTCGCAGACTATGAACCTGGGCCGGAGCGCAATCGCACGCGCTATGCCTATGCGCTGGCGCTGGCCGCCCGAGAACTCATGAGGGAAGCGCAGCGCATACTGACGGGGCAACCCCACGTAGTTGAGCAGCTCATAGCCCATCTCATGGCGCTCCTTGCGGCCCTTCTTGGTGTGCACCATAAGCGGCTCGGTGATAATGTCCATGCACGTCATGCGCGTGTTCAGCGATGAAAACGGATCCTGGAAGATTATCTGCAGCTCCTTGCGCAGCTCGCGCATCTGGCGCTTGCCATAGCCGGCGATGTCATTGCCCTTATAGAGTATGCTGCCCTGAGTGGGTTCCAGCAGCTTTATCAGCAGCCGCCCCGTAGTCGACTTGCCGCAGCCCGATTCGCCGACCAGGCCCAGCGTCTCGCCCTCCATTATCGAAAACGAGAGGTCGTTTACCGCCTTGACGGTCTGCGGCTTCTGGCCCAGCCGGCTGCCCTTGGACACGAAGTGCTTGGTCAGGTTTTTGGCCTCGATCAATGTCGCGGTTTTGTCAGTCAAGTTCCTTACCTCCCTCCACGCGGAAGCAGCGCACGCACCGGCCATCCGGCAGCTCGCGCAGCGGCGGCCGCCGTTTGTGGCATATCTCCATACACTGGTCGCAGCGCGTGCTGAACACGCAGCCCGTGGGCAACTGCGACAGATCCGGCACAATGCCGCGGATCGTGTAGAGCTTTTGCCGGCGGGGCGTGGTCAGCTTGGGTATGGCGTTCAGCAGCCCCAGCGTATACGGGTGCAGCGGGTTTTTGAACATGTCGCGCACGGTGCCCATCTCCATTATGTTGCCGGCGTACATGACCACGGCGCGATGCGCTATGTCGGCCACCACGCCCAGATCGTGGGTTATGAACAGCACCGCGGTCTTTTCGTCCTCGCGCAGCTTGCGTATCAGATCCAGTATCTGCGCCTGTATTGTGACGTCCAGCGCGGTCGTCGGCTCGTCCGCGATGAGCAGCTTGGGCGAGCAGCTCAGCGCCATGCAGATCATCACGCGCTGGCGCATGCCGCCCGAGAGCTGATGCGGATATGTGTTCAGCCGCTTTTCGGCATCGGGTATCTGCACCTTGCGCAGCAGCTCTATGGCGCGCTCCTGCGCCTCGCGCTTGCTGATCTTCATGTGCAGGCGTATGGCCTCGGTTATCTGCTGGCCTATCGTGAACACCGGGTTGAGCGAGGTCATGGGCTACTGGAATATCATCGATATCTTGCCGCCGCGGATCATGCGCATCTGCTCGCGGCTGAGCTTGAGCAGATCCTGGCCCTGGAATATTATCTCGCCGTTTTCTATATGCCCGGGCGGATTGGGCACCAGCTGCATTATCGACAGCGCGGTCACGCTCTTGCCCGAGCCGGACTCGCCGACTATCGCCAGCGTCTCGCCCTCGTCAAGGTCAAAGCCGGCGTTGTCCACGGCGCTGATTATCTTGGTCTTGTCCACCTTGAACTGCGTGGTCAAGTGTTTGACTTCGAGCAGTTTTGCCATGGTTGCACGCCTCCTTTACTTAAGCCTCGGGTCGAGCGCGTCGCGCAGGCCGTCGCCCAACAGGTTGAACGCCAGCACGGTGAGCGCGATCGCTATGCCGGGGAAGGTTATTATATGGCTGGCCGAGAATATGTAGTTGCGCCCCGACGACAGCATATAGCCCCACTCCGCCGTGGGCGGCTGCACGCCCAGGCCCAGAAAGCCCAGCGACGCCAGCGACAGTATCGCTCCGGACACGCTCATTGTGGCGTTTACGATTATCGGCGCGAGTATATTGGGCAAAATATGCTTGAACATTATGCGCAGGTCGGAGCAGCCTATCGCGTGCGCGGCGGTCACATAGTCGTTTTCCTTCGCCGACAGCGCCGAGGAGCGTATTATGCGCGCCGGGCCGGGTATGCTCACCACCGCTATCGCTATGACCGCGTTCTCTATGCCGCGCCCGAACACGCTCATGAATATAATTGCCAGCAATATACTTGGAAACGACTGTATCATTTCCATCAGGCGGCTGAGCAGCGCGTCGATATTGCCGCCGTAATAGGCCGATATCAGGCCGATCGCCGAGCCCATAATGGTCGATATCAGCACAGAGATGATGCCCACCGACAGCGATATGCGCGCACCATAGAGTATGCGGGTCAGTATGTCGCGGCCGTTCTCGTCGCAGCCCATCGGGTGCGCCCAGCTCGGGCCGGCTTTAACCTGACTGAGCTCCGAGTCGTACGGGCCGTACGGCGTCAGATAGTCGGCGAAAATCGCCGCCAGCGCCATTATAAACAGCACTATCAGCGCCACGACCGCGGTCTTGTTCTTATAAAAGCGCTTGACTGCGTCGCGCCAGAGCGATGACGGAGCAACGGCCTTTATTTCTTCCTCATGTATGTTTTCCTGCATAGCCGGACTCCTTTCATATCAATAGCGAATGCGCGGATCAAGCGAGCCGTACAGCAGGTCGACCAGCAGGTTCATCAGCACCGCTATCACCGCCACCAGCATGCACCCGCCCTGCACCACGGCGTAGTCCGAGTTGTTTATACCATCGACTATGTACTTGCCCACGCCCGGCCACGCGAATATCGTCTCGGTCAGCACCGAGCCGCCGAACAGGCCGCCCAGCTCCATGCCTATTACGGTTACTATCGGTATGAGCGCGTTTTTGAGCGCGTGCTTTACCACCACCGCGCGCTCGCGCAGGCCCTTGGCGCGCGCCGTGCGGATATAGTCCTGCGTATCGTCTCAAGCACGGTCGAGCGGGTATAGCGCATTATCGTGCCCACCGACGATATCGCAATCGCCATGCCGGGCAGCATCAGATAGCGCAGCGTAGAACCCAGCGCCTTCCAGTCGCCGGTTATAATGCTGTCGATTATCATAAAGCCGGTTATCGTCTGCGGGCGCGCCATGAAGTCGAACCGCCCCGACACCGGCAGCCAGCCCAGGTTGACCGCAAATGCGAGTATCAGCATAAGGCCCAGCCAGAAGCGCGGCAGCGACACGCCGACCAGGCCGCCGACCTGACAGATGCGATCCAGCCAGCTGTTCTGCCGCACGGCGCAGATGACGCCCAGCGTTATGCCTATAATCGAGGCGATTATGACCGCGAACAGCGCAAACTCCATAGTCGCGGGCAGGCGCTCCATCAGCTCCTGCATGACGGGCAGGCCGGTGAACAGCGACGTGCCCAGGTCGCCAGTGAACATCTGTTTGATATATATGAGGTATTGCTTCCAAATCGGCTCATTCAGGCCCAGGTACTCGGTGAGCTCCGCCACCTTTTCAGCCGTAGCGTGCTGGCCCAGCATGAGATACGCGGGATTGGCCGAGAACACGCGCATCAGTATGAACACAATCGTGACGATGCCCAGCACGACCGGTATCGCCATCGCCAGCCTTTTTAATGTGTACTTAAGCAATATCATCCCTCCGTTTGAGGCGACTTGTGAGTAGATGTATATACAAATGCGTTGCCTTCCGGCAGGGACTGCGCGGAAAGCAACGCAAAATTGCGCCTGCTATTTAGCCAATTAAGCGTCAGGCCTTCTTGGTCTGCCAGTAGTGCGCGCCCCAGCCGCCCAGCACTTCGTCGGCGTTGAGTATCGCGGTGGTGCTGGCGACATGCTCGCGGCAATGGCCGAGTATGTAATCCGGCACATCCTCGTTGAGCAGCTGCGCGGCCTTGTAGTAGTACTCGCCCGCCTCCTCATAGGTGCTGGCTGCCAGCGCGGCGTCGTAGTACTCGTTGTACTCGGCGCTGTTGTAGCCGGAGTGGTTGGCGCCGCCGCCTATCTCGTCGTCGCTGAACAGGAACAGTATGTTGGACGTGTCGTTGTAGTCGGCGCCCCAGCCGTGCAGCACCACATCGTAGCCCTCAACCGGATCGGCGTAGATCTTCTCTATGAACTCCGCCCAGGGCAGTATCTCGATGTTGACGGTGATGCCGACCTTGGCCAGCTCGGCCTGTATCTGAACGGCCAGCTGCTCGCCCGCGGGGTTGTAGGACTTGTTGACGTTGTAGGTCAGCAGCGTGAACTCAAAGCCGTCCGAATAGCCGGCCTCCGCCATGAGCTCCTTGGCCTTGTCCACGTCGTAGCCTATCGGCTCGTAGTCGTCGCGATCGCCCGCCTGCATGACGGTCGGTATCGCGCTCATCGCGGTCTCCATGGCATCGCCGTAGAGCGCCGCGTTGATCGACTCCATATCCAGCGCGTAGCAGACCGCCTCGCGCAGCCGCTTGTCGCTGAACAGCTCGTTCTTCTCGAAGTCGGCGAAGGAGAGTATGCTCAGGTTCTTGCCGGGCACGTTCATGACGTTGACGTTGGACGCGCCCTGGAGCAGGTCGACCTGGTCAGCCGCGAGGCTGTCCATTATGTCGACGCCGCCGGTCATCATCTCGGAGACGGCGGTGCTGCTCTCGGGGATTATGCGCACGATTATGCCGCCGTTTTCGACCTGGCCGCCGTGATAGTCATCGTAGCGCTCCAGCTGCACGTACTGGCCCGACGACCACTCTACGAACTTGTACGGGCCGCAGCCCACGGGATTGCGGTCGAAGCCTTCGGGATTCGCCTCATACGCGGTCGGCGAGATCAGGCCCGCGGCCAGGGAGTTGCTGCCCTGCAGCGTAAGGAACGTGGAGTCGTGCTGCTTGAGCGTGACGACGAACGTCAGCGCGTCGGTGGCCTCGAACGAGGCGACGTTGCCAAACAGTATCGACGAATAGGTCATGTCTGGGGTGGCGTTCTCGGGTACGACGCGGTTCCAGTTCCACTCGACCGCATACGCGTCGCAGTCGGTGCCATCGTGGAACTTGACGCCCTCGCGGATGTGGAAGGTATAGGTCAGGCCGTCGTCGGAGACGTCGTAGCTCTCGGCCACGTCGCAATATATGCTGCCATCCTTGTTGTAGCCTATCAGCGCGCTATACAAGCTGCCAGTTACTATAGTCGACTGGCCGTCGTTAGCCAGCGCCGGATCCAGGTGGGTGGGATCTGCGGTCGACGTCAGATAAATTATAGCGTCAGGGTTGGCCTGTACTTCTTCAGCCGAAGCCACGCCAAAGCTCAACAGCGTCAGCATGAGTACCAGTAACAACGCCAGAGTTTTCCGCATACATTCATCCTCCTTGATGTAAAATAGTTATGAGCATGCCATCATGCCCGCCAGCATTGACGACTGCTCTTTAAACAGGTATAACTCACCCGCCCTATCGTGTCCATATCCAATCTCGCTATCTGTAAACTTCGAATTAGGAATAGGCGCACTTTCGTCAATTTGTGCAGTCATTTTCATACATTATTGTGCTTCATTGCATAAGTGCCGCGCGCATGTAATACATTGTATATATCTGACGCAACGTGCATTTTACCTATTTGCACAGCTGCGCTACATATTCACGGATATGGTTTGTAGCGCGCCTGCCCAACTGAATAGGCGCGGCAGCTGATCTCGCCCAGCATATTCCCCTGCACGCACAGCTGTAGCTGGGCTGTGCGTGTCCGAATGGATCGACCTGCGCGCGCTCATCCTCGCCGGCCCTCATCGGCATCGCGGTGGCACCCGTGCTGCTATTGTGTAATCAATTGATTGTATCGATTCGTATATATCGCCCTGTTCAGGCGCGAAAACCGCCCTGCGTTAACAAATTTTTGTGAAAAGGGTATTATTTTGAAGGCGCATGTGATATAATCTTAGGCGTTGCCTGAGCGCGATGACGGGATTTGAGCACGGCCAGTCTGTGGCCGGTTCACATCATCAACAGGAGGGATGCTACCTATGGTCAATGTGGCTATGATAGGTGTGGGAGCTATAAGCGGCATATACCTGAAAAACCTGACCACCGTATTCAAGGAAGTAAACCTGATAGGCGTCTGCGACCTGATACGCGAGCGCGCCGAAAAGGCCGTGGCGGAGTACAAGATACCCAAGCTCTACGAGACGATGTACGACGCGTTCAACGACCCGGAGGTCGACGTGATACTCAACCTCACCCGCCCGTACGAGCACTACGGCGTGACCAAGCCCGCGCTGCTGGCCGGCAAGCACGTGTACCACGAAAAGCCGCTGGCCGCCGACATGGAGGAGGGCCTGGAGCTGGTGCGCATCGCCGAGGAGAAGGGACTCATGCTGGCCGGCGCGCCCGATACCTACCTGGGCGCGGGCATACAGACCTGCCGCAAGCTGATCGACGACGGCATGATAGGCGAGCCGATAGGCGCGGCGGCGTTCATGATCTGCCACGGCCACGAGACCTGGCACCCCGATCCGGAGTTCTACTACAAGCGCGGCGGCGGCCCGATGATGGACATGGGCCCGTACTATGTTACGGCCATGGTCAACCTGCTGGGCGGCGTAAAGGGCGTCACCGGCGTGACCAAGAAGTGCTTCGACAAGCGCATAATCACGTCCCAGCCCCACTATGGCGAGACCATCGACGTGGATGTGGACACGTATCTGACCGGCACGCTGCACTTCGATTCGGGCGTAATAGGCACGATATTCACCACGTTCGACGTATACTACAGCCCGCGCAACCAGGCGCGCTTTGAGATATACGGCACCAAGGGCACGCTGCTGGTGCCCGACCCGAACACGTTCGGCGGCCCGATCCGCCTGTTCCGCCCCGAGGATCAGGTCAAGTCGCGCGCGGTCGATCCGGGCATGCTCGAAAAGGGCGGCGAGTTCATCGGCTTCAAGGAGATGCCGCTGATGTTCGACTACTGCGAGAACAGCCGCGGCCTGGGCCTGGCGGACATGTGCAAGGCCATAGAAACCGGCCGCGCGATACGCTCCGACAAGCAGCAGACGCTGCACGTGCTCGAGATACTGACCAGCTTTGAAAAGAGCAGCCGCGAGGGCCGGTATCTGCCGCTCCAGACGCGCTACCAGCGCGCCCAGCCGATGCAGAACAACCCCATGTTTGGCATACTTGACTGACGCGAACCGGCGCGCGGGAGCACTTTACCGGCTGCGTCGATTCGATGATTCAGCTTTCATGCGTACAGCGCAGCGGCCCCTTGCAATATCGGCACGGGGCCGCTTGGCTTTTGACTACGTTCTGACTGCCGTATGCCAGGTCGATCATCGGAGCTGCAACGGATTGCGTATTTACCATATGTTGCAAAGCGGCTCTGTGACATACGTCATGCGGCAGTTATTCGTATATTCGCGATACTGTCAGCGCAAGAACAGCCTGATTTTGCACGCGGATTGCTTCGCCAACAAACCGGGCGGCCCCATGCCATATCGGCACAGGCCGCCCGGTTGTCTGCAAACCTTTCCCTGCGCAAAACGCACTGTCCATATAGTATTTTGGATTTGCGTACAAACAGCTTACTAGCTGCCGCCATCATTACAGTCATTGGTTCACAATTCGATGAGACACATTATCGTCATTGTAAACGTCCGCGCGCAAGGCGCTTAGTCAACAAACGCGCGGCCCCAGCCATATTGGCATGGAATGCCGCGTCTGTTTATGCGGTCAATCGCGCTTGTGAAAGGTTTATCGACTTGCAGTGCGCAACGCGCGAAGCAGGCGTTAACCCGCACAACCGTCGTACTGGCGCGAACGCCACGTCTATCCGGAGCGCGCATCTGCTTTTACGTTTGCACAGGGAAGGCTTTACGCACGCAGTGGCCCCTCGCCCTTTCGGTGCAAGGTCGCCGCATGCGGTAATCAGGCGCGCTTTTCGAAACCAAGCCGGTTCAACTGCTCGCACAGCGCCATTACGTCCCGCGCGCTGTACCGGGGGTACTCCTGCATGAACTCGCTCGCGTGCGCGCGCACGAATTCACTCAGATCGCCCGCCATGGCGCGCAGCTCGCGCCCATCCTGCCTCGATGTGCCCGCACTCCCTGGCAGCGCGCCTTCACCCTGAGCGTCCTGGACGGGCTCGTACTGCGCGGCCGCTTCGGACGCCATTGGCATGTCGCCCTCTCTGTATGCCGCTTCCAGATACTTCATCATGTCCGGGTTGAGCGTCGCGCCGTCGTCGTCCCGCATTTGGACATCGGTCGATTCCGCATTGCCTCCCTCGGCAAGGTATGCGCTGATCTCGGATATGAACCTGT
The DNA here is from genome assembly GCA_963928645.1 of Candidatus Fimadaptatus sp. Classification (GTDB taxonomy): domain Bacteria; phylum Bacillota; class Clostridia; order Christensenellales; family Aristaeellaceae; genus Fimadaptatus. Next base: position 16,828 of record CAWVGT010000206.1, on the reverse strand, counting down.
CGCCGTACCGCGCCAGCTTCTGCTCGCCCACGCCGCTCACATTGAGCAGCGCGCCGCGCGTCGTGGGCCGCCTGCGTGCCATATCGATCAGCGTCGAGTCTCCGAACACTATGAACGCCGGCACGCCCTGCTCATCCGCTATGCGCCGCCGCAGCGCACGCAGCCGCTCGAACAGCGGATCGCCATACGGCACGCGCCGGTCGCGCCCGCCCTTGCGCCGTTCGGGCCGCACCTCGCTGCGCTCGCTCAGCACGTCGCGCACGTACTCATCGCCAGTCTGCAGCCGCATGCGCACCTGCTCCTGGCCGCGCAGCACGCCCGCGCTGCACCCGGTCAGCCTGAGCACCGGATATTGACCAGCGGTCAATTCCAGATAGCCCTGCGCTATCAGCTCGTCTATCAGTTCGGTTATCCGGGTGCGCTCGACATTGCGCATCAGCCCGTAAGTTGACTGCCGGTCAAGTCCGAGCTCAACTATGCGCTTGTCGCCGCTGCCCTTGAGCACGCGCGCTATCATGGCCTTGCCAACGCGCTCGCCGCAGCGCTTGACCGCAGACAGCACCATCTGCGCCTCGCGGGTCACGTCCTGATACATGCCCTCGGCGCAGCAGTTTGAGCACACGCCGCAATCGCCTATCTCCTCGCCGAAATAGCTCACCAGCCGCCGCCTGAGGCAGCCGCTCTCGTGCACATACTGCGCCATGGCGCGCAGGCGCTGGCGACGCTTGTCCTTCTCGGACTCGTCGCCCTCGTCGCGGCTTATCATGTGCATCCAGAAGTTGCAGTCGTTTGAATCGGCCAGCAGCACGCACTCCGAAGCAAGCCCGTCGCGCCCGGCGCGCCCGGCCTCCTGCCAGTACGCCTCTATGCTCGCGGGCATGTGGTAGTGTATCACGAACCGCACGTCGGGCTTGTCTATGCCCATGCCGAACGCGTTGGTCGCGCAGATCACGTAGTTGGCGTCGTTTATGAACGCCTCCTGAGCGCGGCGGCGCGCGGCATCGTCCATGCCCGCGTGATAGCACTCCGCGCCCAGCGCGCCCGCCAGTTCCTCGGCATCGCGCCGCGACGAGCAGTAGACTATGCCGCTCTGACCCGCATGGCCGTCGATATAGCGCCGTATGTAGTCGCAGCGCAGGCTCTTTTTAAGCCGCACCACCGAGAACTCCAGGTTGGGCCGGTCGTAACCGGTCTTGACCAGCTCGGGGCTGCGCAGCTCGAGCAGCTCCTCTATGTCGCGGCTCACCCGGTCGGTGGCCGTCGCGGTGAACGCCGCCACCGCCGGCCGCCGCTCAAACCCGGATATGAACTGCGCTATGTTCAGGTAGCTCGGCCTGAAGTCGTGGCCCCACTGGCTCACGCAATGCGCCTCGTCGATTATCACGCGGCGCACGTCGCAGTTCCACAGCTCGGCGCGGCTGAGCTCGAAGTCGAGTCGCTCGGGCGCGACGTAAAGCAGCTTGAGCTGGCCGCCGCGCGCCATGCGCATCCACTCGCCGGCCTGTTGCGCGTCTATGGACGAGTTCAGCGCGCCCGCCGGCACGCCCAGCTGCACCAGCTGATCCACCTGATCCTTCATCAGCGATATCAGCGGCGATATCACCAGCGTCAGCCCGTCGCCAATCAGCGCCGGTATCTGGTAGCATATCGACTTGCCGCCGCCGGTGGGCAACACCGCCAGCAGGTCGCCGCCGGCCAGTATGCGCGATATCGCGCGCTCCTGGCCCGGGCGGAACTCCGCATAGCCGAACACGCGCTTGAGCGCCTCGCGCGCGCGGCGCATATCATCGTCCATAGCCGCACTCCCCCGCATTCGCCGCCCGGCTCAGCGCGCCGCGCGGAGCGCTTCCGCCGCCACCAGCAGCGCGCCCACCGCGCCGGCATTGTCGCCCAGCGCCGGCGGCACTATGTACTCGTCTATGCGCTCGCCCAGCTCGGGTATCTTGACATAGCCGTTCAGCAGCTCCTGCGTAGCGCGCCGCACCATCGGGAACAGGTGCAGCTTGTGCATCACTCCGCCGCCCAGCACTATGCGGTGCGGCGAATACATGAGCACCGCGTTTGCGCACATCTGGCCCAGGTAATACGCCTCGATGCGCCAGGCGATGTGATCGTCCGGCAGCGTGGCCGCCTTCTGGTGCCAGCGCGCCTCTATCGCCGTGCCGCTGGCCATGCCCTCCAGGCAGCCCTTGTGGAACGGACAACTGCCCTCGGGCAGCGGATCCTCGGGGTGCGGCCGCATCACGATGTGCCCCAGTTCGGGGTGCACCGCGCCGTGCAGTATCTTGTTGTCGATTATAACGCCGCCGCCGACGCCGGTGCCTATCGTAACGTACAGGCAGCTGCTCAGCCCGCGCGCCGCGCCCAGCGCGTGCTCGGATATCGCCGCGACGTTCACGTCGGTATCAAACCCCACCGGCACGCCCAGCTCCGCCATAAGGCGCGGCCTGAGCGGATAGTTGCCCCAAAGCAGCTTGGGCGTGGTCGTGATATAGCCGTATGTGGGACTGGTGACGTCCAGGTCGACCGGGCCGAAGCTGCCCACGCCCAGCGCGTCGATTTCGCGCTGCCTGAAGAACTCGATTATGCGGAGCATGGTCTCCTCGGGCGTGGTCGTGGGCAGGCTGGTGCGCTCGGTTATATTGCCGTTTTCATCGCCCAGCGACAGCACCATCTTGGTTCCGCCGGCCTCCAGTGCTCCCAGTTTCATGTCAATGCACCTCCATTATGCTGTATATCAATTCTTGAACATCTCCTCGGCCTTCCGGCGCCATTTGCCGCGCTTGAAGAACACCGCGGTTATCACCGTCGTCATGACCCAGCTCATCAGCAGCGAGTAGTACAGCGAGTCGTATGAGCCGTTGGGCAGCTCGGGCGAGCGCGTCAGGTACGCAAGCCCATACGCCACCGGCACGCGCAGCACCACCGTGGTAAACAATGATATCCACATGGGCGTCATAGTGTCGCCCGCGCCGCGCATTACGCCCGAGAGCACCTGGCTCACCGAAAACGCTATGTAGCCCACCGCGATTATCGTCATCATGCGCATCGAAGTATCGATGACCTCCGGCGTGTTCGTAAACAGCCCGAACAGCAGCCGGCCGAACACCAATATGCCCGCCGTGCACACCGTGGACACCAGCAGTCCCAGCTTCAGGCCCTCGCGCGTGCCCGCCACCACGCGATCCGGTCGGCGCGCGCCCACGTTCTGGCCGGCATAGGTCGTCATCGCCATGCCGAACGTGAAGTTGGGCATCATCGCGAAGCCGTCCACGCGCATAACGACGGTCGAGCAGGTTATGACGAACGCGCCGAAGCTGTTGGTCAGCTGCTGCACGATTATCATCGCCATGGAGAATATCGCCTGCGTTATGCCCGCAGGCAGGCCCAGCTGGCCTATGCGCAGCGCGGTCGTGCGCTCGAGCCGGAGCGTGTGCCGGTTTATGTCCACCACACTGCGCATGCGGCAGAGCTGCACCAGGCACAGCGCCCCCGATACCGCCTGCGCGATTATCGTGGCCCATGCGACGCCCGCCACGCCCCAGCCAAACCCTATCACGAACTGCAGGTCGAGCCACACGTTCAACGCACAGGCTATCAGCAGGTAAATCAGCGGCGATATCGAGTCGCCCAGACCGCGCAGTATGCCCGAGATTATGTTGTAAAACGCCATGCCCAGCATTCCGTAATAGATGATTATCAGATACGTATGCGTGTCGGCTATTATCTCGGGCGGGGTCTTGAGCGCTTCGAGAATCGGGTAGGTCGTCGCTATGCCCACGGCCATTATCACGGCCGAGGCTATCACGGTGAGCGTTATGCAGTTGCCTATCGTGCGGCTCAGGTTCGGGCGGTCGTGCGCGCCGTAGTACTGGCTGACCATTATGCCCGCGCCGGTCGATATGCCCATCAGCAGCACCAGCAGCAGGTTTATTATCGGCCCGGACGCGCCCACGGCGGCCAGCGCGTTGTCGCCCACGAACTTGCCCACGACCATCGAGTCGACCGTGGAATACAGTTGCTGCGCAAAGTTGCCTATCAACAGCGGCAGGGAGAATCTGACCAGGTTCTTCCAGGGCTCGCCCTGGGTCATGTCCTGTGCGCCAAATAGGCTATTCAGCTTGGACAGCGCCACGAAAAACTCCTCCTCATCGCCTGCCGCGCGCGCTCCCCAAGCCCGCGCGGCGCGTGGCATAAAATTGACACATTCCCTTCATATATCATATAGTAAACTGCCGACAATTGCAATACAGTGCGCGCGAAATTTGCTGTTAAACGCCGCCTGCGCGACTCGATTTGAATTATCATTGTGTTCGCTTGTCGCCCGGTCATGATTTTGATAAAATCTCATTATAGCAAATATGCAGGCGCGATGCGCGAAAGGCGGCAATCGATATGCTGTATCGCTTGAGGGACGAGCTGCTTGCTGATCTGGGCAAGCTGGTGTGCGAGGGGCGCCGCGGTGTGCGCGCCGGCCGCACGGCGTTCGTGCTGCTGCCCGACGGCGACGCGTGGCTGGAGGCGCTGCGGCTGCTGCGCGCCGAGGACGTGCAACTGCTGCAGCTGTCGCACCTGTGCAGCGAGGGCGGACGGTTGCCCGCGCCGGCGCCGCTGCTAAAGCAGATATCCGCGCTGAACGGCAACGTCGCGCTGTTGCCCGCGGGCGAGCTGCTGCGCGCGGGCGCGTACCCGCAGCGCGGCTATCTGTTCGAGCGGCTGGCGCGGCTAAAGCGCGCAAGCGGCACGCTGATAGTGCCCATGCTGGCGAGCGCGCGCGGGTTTGCGCAGGCGCTGCCCGAACCCGGACGCGCGCGGCTGCTGATACTGGATGCGCCCGAGCGCCCGGTGCGCGCCTGCTTTTGCGCGCCCGATCTGCCGTGTGCGGGCGCGGACTACCGCGAGTGGCTAGAGGCGCTGGAGCTCGGCCTGCCGCCCGACGACATGCGCGTAAAGGTGCCCGCGCCGCTCAGGTTCGCGGGCAACGGCATACGTGTGCTCACGAGCTGCTATGCGCTGCTGAGCGCGCGCTTTGGCGGGCTGGAGTTCATATGCGAGCCCAACACGCTGAGCGAGGGCGACTGGCGCGCGCTGTACCTGGCGCTCGAAACGATGGACTGCACCAGCGCGCGCGACGCGTTCGAGCGCTGCGCCGAGCTCGAGGCGGACGGAGCGCTTACCCCAGACTCGCCCCTGCGCATGGCCGCGTGGCTGGCGCGGCTCGCCGGGCTGCGCGCCGGCGCTTACACGCGCCGCATACTCGCCGTGCGCGCCGAATACGACTCGCTGGAGCAGGCGGTGGCGCTCGAGCTGCTGGCGGAATTCGACGCGCGGCGCGCAGCCCCGGGCGGCGCGCTGATGCCCGACCGCATGACTGCCAGCGAATGGCTGGACATACGCGCCGAACGCGGCGCCATGCTGCGCGCACTGGGCGTTAACCGCCTGCCGCCCGAGTACTGGGCATTGCTTGACAGGGCGCCCGAGCGGCGCAAGCTGCTGTACTCGTCGCTGTGCACGCCCGACGAGCGCTGCTTCTGCCGGCGCTATCTGCTGGAATGCTACAACATGTCGAGCCAGCAGCTCGAGCGCCGCATCGATGTGCGCCGCATGTATCCCGAGTTGATCGATGAGCTGCGGCACAGTTCGCAGGCAGCGGGTGGCAGCATTTAGATTGCGCTGCGATTGGCTGGTTTGCTTGCTTGTAGGCGGCTCAGGGCATTTGCGCCGCGCTGTTATGCCGCTTTGCGTCTGATTGACGGATCTATACGGGTTTTTACTTTGCAGCGGCAATCGATTGCCATATCATCGATATATCTGCCGCCGAATTGCCCATCGTCGATATTCTTCTATTCGCCTTACACCACGATCTGATCCGCATAGCCATCGTCCGGTAATATGCTTTGCCCGGAGCGGCATTGCCTGCCGGCGCCGTCAAAGCGCGTGTCCGTCCGGACGGCCGATAATGCCGGCAGCCACAAGCGCGGGACTGCCAAGCGCCTTGTAATGCCAATGCCATCCGTACAGCCGCGCGTGCAATCCCACGGTTTTGCATTTGCCGATTGCCCAAACGTACAGCCGCTATGCCTGTGGACGCGCCGCGCACAGCAGATAGCCCGCCGACATGGCCCGACGTGCTCCAAATCACGTTCCATTTCAACATTTGTGCGCAGTTGGCGCGTATGAAATACCATCACTTCGGATATCGGGCAATGCGCCATTCGAACGGTATGATTGCATGCAAAACCTAATCGCCCGTGCGAAGGGGGCTCTTTGCCAACAAACAGACCGCGCCGCCGCCATGCAGCATGGCGGCGGCGCAGATATCATTGCTCAAATCGCGCACGCCGACGCGCGTCACGCCAGCTCAAGCGCGCCAAACGACTCGGGGCGATGGAAGTCGGGCGTCGCCGACTGCACCGGATTCCACATTCCATAGTGCTCATAACGCGTCAGATCGCCGCACTTGTAGAAGTTGCCGCGCATCGCCACGCCCGGCGCGAGCCGCGCTCCAAACCACAGCTCCAGCCAGTCCGCGGGCAGCGTGTACGCTATCTCCCACTTCGGGCCCGCATACGCCGCCGCGCTTGTAACGCTGTGGCGCAGCTCCATGCCCGCAAGCGGCAGCTGCTTGGCCTCGAACCGGCCGTAGCGGTCGCGGCCTATGCCGCACATGAAGTTGCCCAGCGGGTTCATCTCCACGTTCGTGTAGCGCGGCACGGCCACGTTGGGCTGCAGGAAGAACTCCAGGCAGCTGTCCTGGCAGATCATGCCGCACATGCCGGCCTCGGCGCGCACCTCGTCCTCCCAGGCGCACATGTGCACAAACAGCCCCGCGTCCGAATACATGACCCGCGCCTGCGCGCGCGGCATGTAGCCGTTCTTGTCCCAGATGTAGTTGCCTATCTCGGCCACCGGACAGCGCGCCCACGCGCCGCTCAGCTCGCGGCCCAGCTCGGGCAGGCCCTCGCCCTGCGGCAGCCGTTCGATTATGTAAGTATTGATCTAAGCCACCCCCTCGTCGGCGGCGCTCAGCCCTGCTTGCCGGCGTTGGCCGCGCTGGCGTTGTAGCTGGCCGCGTCGTCGTTGCGTATCTTCTTGCGCTGTATCTTGCCGGAGCTGGTCTTGGGCAGCTCCTCCACAAATTCGACTATGCGCGGGTACTTATACGGTGCGGTCACGCGCTTTACGTGCTCCTGCAGCTCCTTTTTGAGCTCTTCGGACGGCCTGTAGCCGCGCGCGAGCACGACCGTGGCCTTGACCACCTGGCCGCGCACCGGATGCGGCACGCCGGTCACCGCGCACTCCAGCACCGAGGGATGCTCCAGCAGCGCGCTCTCGACCTCGAACGGGCCTATACGATAGCCCGAGGACTTGATTACGTCGTCGGCGCGGCCCACGAACCAGTAGTAGCCCTGCTCGTCGAACCAGGCGACGTCGCCGGTGTGGTAGAAGCCGCCTCGGAACGCCTCGGCGGTGTTCTCCTCGTCCTTATAGTAGCCGGTGAACAGCCCCGCCGGCCGGCCCTCGCGTATGTCGACGCAGATCTCGCCCTCCTCGCCGGCGATCACCGGCGTGCCGTCCGGGCGCAGCAGCGCTATGCGGTACTGCGGCGAGGGCTTGCCCATAGAGCCCGGCCGCGGTTCCATCCAGCGCGGCGTCATCAGCAGCGGCGTGGTCTCGCTCTGGCCGAACGCCTCGTGCAGCTTTACGCCGGTGGCGTTGTAGAACTGCCAGTAGACCTCGGGGTTGAGCGGTTCGCCGGCTATGCACGCCCACTTTAGGTGGCTCAGGTCGTACTGACTCAGATCCTCCTTGATGAAGAAGCGGTATATAGTGGGCGGCGCGCAGAACGAGGTCACCTTGTAGCGCTCCAGCATCGAGAGCATGTTGCAGGCGTTGAACCTGTCGAAGTCGTACACAAAGTTGACCGCGCCGGCCAGCCACTGCCCATAGAACTTGCCCCAGGCGCACTTGGCCCAGCCGCTGTCGGCCACCGATATGTGCACGCTCTCGTCGGTCAGGTTGTGCCAGAACGCGCCGGTCGCGGCGTGGCCCAGCGGATATGTATAGTCGTGCGCGACCATCTTGGGCATGCCGGTGGTGCCGGAGGTGAAGTATATGAGCATGGTGTCGCTGTTCTCGTTGGGCACGCGCCCGTCGAAGTCGGGCTGCGCGGCCGCAAACAGCGCGTCGAAGTCCAGCCAGTCCGCGCCCAGCTCGTAGTGCGCGGGCCGCTCGCACTGCGACTCGGGATCTATCTCGTGGCGCGCGGTGCGGTCTATCTCGTACGCGGCGACGCACATCTTGGTCACCGGCCACTCGATCTCGCGCACGGCGTTGTCGGTATGGCCCAGCACCTCGGCATCGCCCGCGCAGATGACCATCTTTGCGCCGGAGGCCTTTATGCGGTAGGCGATGTCCTTTTTCTGCAGCTGATGCGTCGCGGGTATGTGCACGCAGCCCAGCTTCATCAGCGCCAGCGCTATCACCCAGAACTCGTACCGGCGCTTGAGCATCAACAACACGGTATCGCCCTTGCGTATGCCGGCCGCCCGGAGCACGCTCACGGCGCGGTCGGACATCTGCTTCATATCGCCGAACGTGAATATGCGCTCCTCGCCGTGTTCGTTTACCCAGATCATGGCGCGCTGGTTCGGCGCCAGCAGCGCCATCTGATCCATCACGTCTATTGCATAGTTGAAGTTGTCGGGCACATAGAGTTTGTAGTTTTTAATGAAGTCATCCTGTGATTCGTAATCGGCGCGCGTATAGCGCTCAAGCAGTCGCATGGTTATTTCCTCCTGATGCCGACGCGCGGGGCACCGGCTTTAGCGTTACGGTATAACCATGGCCAGCAATTTCACCGTACCGTTGTCAGCCGCCTGCATGGCGTGCGGATAGAGCGAGTCGTAGTACACGCAATCGCCCGGCTCGAGTATCAACTCGTTGTTGTCTATGACGATGCGCATGCGCCCCTCCAGCACATAGTCGAACTCGTGGCCGGAGTGGGAATTGGTTTTGAGCTCCGGGTTGGAGTGCGGCAGCAGCGTCACGAGCAGCGGTTCGATCTTGCGGTGAGCAAAGTTGTAGGCCAGGTTTTTGTAGTGATAGTGAGTGCGCCGGTCAATGTCGACGCCCATACCCTTGCGGGTCAGCGCGTATATGCTCATCTTGGGCGCTTCGCCGGTCAGTATCGTGTTCATGTCCACGTGATACAGCGACGAGAGCTTGAGCAGCACGCTTATAGGCACGTCATAGGTACCGGCTTCCAGCGCCTCATAGTCGGCGACCGGTATCGATATCAGGGCTGCGACCTGCTCGACCGTGCGGTCCGAAATCTCTCTGAGCTCACGAATGCGACTTGCTATCTGCGCTACCTGATCGGACACAATCTACACCTCCCGAATGTAAAAGCGTCATATCGCCGCGCGGGCATACATACCGCCGCGCGCTTGGGGATATGGATTATTACTCAGTATAGTACCAGTTTTTATGCGGCGCAAGTATTTTTTTGCTAAATATCGCCCCGCGCGCACCGCCGCAGCGCGCGGCATCTGCGTCCCCGCCATCGATTGTGCGCAAAATGGCTGAATTTCTTTTTGTATTTTTACTTTACAACGCTGCGAAGCAATTGTAAAATATACAGGTACAGGCACTTGACTGCCGGCGGCCATTTTGCATATGCGAGGTGTATAAAATGCCCTATACTTCGGTTTCAAAAGCAGACAAGAACCGCTTTGGGCTCAAGTCGCACACAGTACCCATGATAATCGCGATAGCATACCTGGTCGACTCGATCGAAGCCGAGATGACGCTGCTGCGCATGGCGACGCTGATACTGGACGCGTGCTATGTCATATCGATATTCGTGGCCATGATCCAGCGCATGCGCGACAGCCATGCCAGGGGCGTCAGCGATGGCGCCAAAGCGGACGCGGACAACCATTGACAGATCGCAACCGCGGCGCAGCTGCCAGGGCAGGCGCCGCGGTTTTCTGCGTCGGTTCAGGCTTTGCCGCAGCTGCCAGCCCTGCGCCGCCCGGGCGCGCAAAGGCCCGCCCGACTCTCTCTTCAGTGTCGGGCGGGCCATATTTTGCCGCGTCAGACTATGGCGTCCAGCTTGCTGAGCGCGTATACATATACCTTTATCGACTTGAGCAGCGAATCGACCGACATGACCTCGTCGGGCGAATGCGCGCCGCCGTGGCCCTCTGGCACCAGCCCCTCGGGCAGCCCCGCGCCGGGCAGGTCGCCGCCAAAGGTTATCGCGTTGGGCAGCACCTTGGAGTAAGTGCCGCCGCCCATGGCGTAGTTGGGCGTCTCGGCGTCCCCGGTCACCTCGCGATACGCCTGTTCCAGCGCGCGCACGCGCGGGTCGCCCTGCTCTATGAAGAACGCGGGCGCGATCGATATGCGCTTGAGCACAGCGCCCAGCCCCGCCAGCTTGACGCACAGCCGCGCGCGTATGTCGTTTATATCGCTGGTCACGGGGTAGCGGCAATCCATAGTCAGCGTAATGCGCCCCGCGTTGAAGCGCGCCATGCCGCAGGTGAACGTGAGCCGGCCCGAGGGCTCGTCCTCGCACGCTATGCCCGCGCCGGTGCCGTAGTCGTCCGAAAGCAGCTTCTTTATCGCGCGCATCGCCACGCGCGTGGCCGGCGTCAGCCGATCGGTCTCCAGCAGCGCGCGCGCCAGCACCCCTATCGCGTTTACCGATCCGTCGGGATGCGCCGCGTGCGCGGCCTTGCCCTGCGACCTTATCAGCACGCCGTGCTGTATGCGATCCACTTCCTGATCCAGCCGCAGTTCCTCAATCGTCATGTCGTCCAGCTCGCGCAGCACCGCGCGCGCGCGATCGGCCACGGCATTGGGCACGTTGCCGCCCTCAAACGCCAGCAGATCGTCGCCGCACTGCAGCAGTATCTCGACCACCATGCGCCCCTTCTGCCCATAGCACACCGGGTAGCTCGAATCCGGCACCAGCGTCAGCGCCGGTAGCTTTATGCCCGAATCGGGGCGCGCCGCCTGCCGCACCATGTAGCTCATGTCGCCCATGCCGGTCTCTTCGCTGGTGCCCAGCATGAGCCGGAGCCTGTGCTTGAGCGGCAGCTCCAGGTCGCGCGCGCACATCAGCGCGTACAGCCCCATCACGCCCATGGCCTTGTTGTCGGACGCGCCGCGCCCCACCACGTAGCCCTCGCAGGTCGCCGTCTTGCCTATCAGCTCGCCCTTGAACGGGTCATACGTCCAGTCGTTGCCCTCGGGCACCACGTCCAGATGCGCCGCTATGCCCATTTCGTCGGCCGACTGCGGCCCATAATAGACGCTGCCGCAGTAACCCCCGTGGTTTGCGGTCTCAAAGCCCTTCTCACGCGCGCTGGCCAGCGCGTACTCCAGCATCTGCGCGCAACCGGGGCCGTACGGCTGATCGGGCTGCGCCTCCGACGCGTCGGATACGCTGCGTATGCGCACCCAGGCGCACAGCTCGTCCACTATCTGCTGCTTGTGTTCATTTAACCACTTGTCAATCCTGTCCAGCATTGCGTTGGCCTCCATTTCTCCATCGGATTAGCGCGCTGCTGCGCCGCCTCAATCGGGCAGCTCGTAGTCGCACGCCACCGAGCTTTCGCGTATTCGGTGCATGTGCTCGCGCACTGGCAGATGCGCCGGATGGGTCTGGTAGCCCTCCAGCGCGGCGCGGTCAGCAAATGTGCACACGAGCGCTATGTCATAGCTGCGCTCGGTGCGATAGAAGTCGACGCCGGTCTCGACGCTGAGCAGCCCGGGCACCTTGCCGCGCAGCGTGTAAAACAGCTCGGCCGTCGCCTTCAGGTTTTCGGGCGACCTGTCCTTGAGCCTGAACAGCACTATATGGCGTATCATCCGCAATTACCTCCGCCTTGCGCGAAACAGCGCGCATATTGTTGATTCTTAAATGTAAGTATATCACAAGCGCCGCTCAAGCTCAATCAGTTTTGGGCCCGCAGATCGAATTTTCATATTTTAGCTAAACATGCGCATGAAAGATCCTCGACCGGATCGAATATCGGCGCATCGGCGCGTTGCGAGCGCGCGGAGCCCGTTTGCGGCGGCGTCCGGGCACGGCGCCTCATGGCTTTGCTGCGCTGCAAACGGCGCGCTCTGGTCGCGCATGCGCCCATCGATCCGGCGCATGCCGCGCGCCATCATTTGCCGCGCGACTTGGCGCATGCGCGGCGCATTATCAGGCTGTACAGCAGGCAGCCCAGAGCGCAGCCCAGCGTGTTGTTTATCATGTCGTCAAATTCGAACAGCCCGATGCGGCACACCAGCTGCGTTATCTCGGTGAGCGCGCTGCACGCAAAGCCCACCAGTATCACCCGCCACGACAGCAGCCGCCGGCTCCTGAACCAGCGCCACGTGAACGGCAGCAGATAGCCCAGCGGTATGTACAGCAGTATGTTGAGCAGTATCGCCACGAACAGCGTCATGTTCTCCACATGCAGCCCGCCCGTCAGCGCCAGCGAGCTGCGGTACGACCACAGCGGCTCCCATGCGGCCATCATCTCGGGCCGAACCGCGCGGAACAGCAGCGTCTCGTACAGGTTCGCCAGCACGTATACGCCGAATATGAAGTACTTCGCCAGCCTCAGCAGGCGCGGCCAGCCCGACAGCAGCTGCGATATTGCCGGCAGCAGCAGCGCAAAGCCCAACACGAATATCGAAATAGCAGTGACTTGATCCATCCGTTACTCCTCGTGCCCCCAGCCAGGGCGCGGCGAACCGCGTACTGACCCATGCTCATTTTATTTTAACGCCTCGCCAAGGCGCGCGCAATCTACATGGCGGGGCAAAACTGTGGCTGCGCATTAAGATTCGACAATGCGCTGCGGCTTGCCCCACCGAGCCAGATTCTGCTATTCGACGGTCACACTCTTGGCAAGGTTGCGCGGTTTATCCACGTCCAGCCCCCGGCCCACCGCCACATAGTACGCCAGCAGCTGCAGCGGCACCACCGCCAGCGCCGCCATGAACAGCGGCTCGGCGCGCGGCACATATACGGTAAAGTCGGCGGTATCTTCGATATTGTAATTGCCATATTCGGTGAGGCCCATCAGGTACGCGCCCCGGCTACGGCACTCAAGCAGGTTGCTGAGCGTCTTTTCGTACAGCGCGCCCTGGGTCAGCACGCCTATCACCAGCGTGCCCTCCTCCACCAGACTTATCGTGCCGTGCTTGAGCTCGCCCGCGGCGTATGCCTCGGAGTGGATGTAGCTGATCTCCTTGAGCTTCAGGCTGCCCTCCATGCTGACCGCGTAGTCTATGCCGCGGCCTATATAGAACGCGTCGCGCGCGGCCACTTGCTTGGACGCGAACCACTGGAGCCGCTCCTTGTCCTCGAGTATGCGCGCTATCTTGCCCGGCAGCGCGCTCAGCTCAGTTATCAGCTGCCCATAGCGCTCCTCGTCGATGGCGCCGCGCGCACGCGCGAACTGCACCGCCAGCGCGTACATCGCAACGAGCTGCGCGCTGTACGCCTTGGTCGTGGCCACCGCAATTTCCGGCCCGGCGAGCGTGTAGAGCACGCTGTCCGCCTCGCGCGCTATCGACGAACCCACCACGTTCACCACGCCCAGCGTGCGCAGCCCCCGCTCGCGCGCCTCGCGCAGCGCAGCCAGGCTGTCCGCAGTCTCGCCCGACTGGCTGATGATCACCGCCAGCCCGCCCGCGTCCAGCGGCGGCCTGCGGTATCTGAACTCCGATGCCAGCTCCACGCGCACCGGCAGTTGCGCGAGCTGCTCCACCGCGTACTGCGCCGCTATGCCCACGTGATAGGCCGAACCGCATGCGACTATGTACAGCTGCGTGACCGAGCGCATGTAGGCGTCGTCCAGCCCGGCCGCGCTGAAGTCGAGCCGGCCGTCCGCGAGCACCGAATTGAGCGTATCGGCCACGGCCTGGGGCTCGTCGTGTATCTCCTTCATCATGAAGTACTCATACCCGGCCTTTTCGGCGGCCTCGGCGTCCCACTTTATCGTGGTGAGCGGCTTTTCGATCTGCTCGCCGTCCAGGTTGAAGAACGCCGCGCTGCCCCGGGCGATGCGGCCGATCTCCAGGTTGCCTATGTAGTACACGTCCCGGGTATACTTGAGTATCGCGGGCGCGTCGGAGGCTATGAACGCCTCGCCGTCACCCAGGCCGATTATCATCGGGCTGTCCTTGCGCGCGACGTATATCTCATCCGGGTAATCCCTGAACATCGCCGCCAGCGCATACGAGCCGCGTATGCGCACCATAGCGTGGTTGAGCGCGTCCACCGGCGTGCCCAGGTATTTTTTGTAGTAGTAGTCTATCAGCTTGACCGCGACCTCGGTATCGGTCGCCGAGTAGAACCGGTAGCCCTGCTTGGACAGCTTGTCGCGCAGTTCGCGGTAGTTTTCGATAATGCCGTTGTGCACCGCCACCACGTTCATGTCGTCCGAGCAATGCGGGTGCGCGTTGGCCTCGGACGGTTCGCCGTGCGTAGCCCAGCGCGTATGACCTATGCCGCAGTTGCCGCGCAGCGCCTGGCCGTCGTTGGTCTTTTCGAGCAGCGCCTTGAGCCTGCCTCGGGCCTTGACTATCTCCACCGCCGCGTCGCCATTGCGCGCCGCTATGCCCGCCGAGTCGTAGCCCCGGTACTCCAGCCGGCTCAGGCCATCCAGCAGTATCGGCGCCGCCTGTCTGGCGCCGGTGTATCCCACTATGCCGCACATATTTGCCATCCCTCCCGCTTGATCGATGTGCATCTGAGTATACTATGCCCCACGCCGCCGGATTATCACGCATCGCGTGCGTTGCGGGCGGGTTTTGGGGGCGCGGAGCCTGGGAGGGCGCGCAATGTGATGTGATAGGACTTAGCTTAGCCGGGAGGGCGGGGATTTATGCCAGCGCTACGCCTGCCCGGCGCCAATCGCTCAGACGGTCAACAAAAAAGCGGCCGCCCGTGAGCCGCGCCGCACTGCGCGTTCCACGGGCAACCGCACCGACAATCCGACTGTCCCGGCGTCCGGGCCGCATATACGGCCTCGCGGCGCCTGCATGCACTACAGCGGCATGCGCATTATAGTAAATTGCCGCTTATCAGCCGGCCATACTGCTCGTCATTTAGCCTTGTCGTACTCCGCCTTTCTGCGCGCGAAGTCGATAATCAGTTCCGCGCTGCCATCCACGCCCAGCTTGGCCGAGTTCACCGCGATGTCGTAGTTTTCGATCTCGGACCACTTCGAGTTGGTGAAGTAGCTGTAATAGGTCGCGCGGCGCTTGTCGGTCTTTTGCATCATTTCCTCAGCGCCCCGCCTGTCGACCGAATACAGGCGCATTACGCGCTCTATGCGCGCCTCCTGCGGCGCGTGTATGAAAGCGTTTACCACATTGCCGAAATCGCGCAGCATGTAGTTGCTGCATCGCCCGACTATCACGCACGGCCCAGCCTTGGCTATGCGCTTTATTATGTCAAACTGTATCAGGAACAGCTTGTCATTGAGGGGCAATTCGTTTGGCTGCGCCGAGTGCATTGACATCGGGAACGATGCCAGCAGCAGCGCGTACAGCAGTGTGTTGGATGCTTTTTCGTCCGCCTTTTCGAAGACTTCGGCGCTGACCCCGCTCTGTTCGGCGGCCATTGTTATGAGCTCCTTGTCATAAAACGGGATATTGAGCTTCTTTGCGATCGTCTCGCCTATCTCGCGGCCACCACTGCCGAACTGACGTCCTATCGTGATTATCTGCCCACTCATACCAACACCACCCCTGCATTATTCGTGCTTGCCTTAACCGCCTGTCTGACAAAAAACTCACGAGCATAATTTAATATGCCCGTGAGCAAGTATCATATTTTATTCACTTTTTACCTGGATGCGCCTGCCCACTTCAGGAAGTCCAACTGTGCTTACGGATGTCTGCGATGGTCTTTACGAGAACCAGCCTGATTGACCAACCCAAGTATACCTTCGCCTGTCACTTACCAACGCTTTGGTACTTCATGCGCCGCTGTGATCTGGCGCATATCCATTACATCGGTCGACCTGTCACCCGTCTTTTGTGATATTCTTTACTGCGCTCTTAATCAAACCTCAGCAGTTTAACTAGGGTGCCCGGATCAGCGGCGGCTATTTATGCCCATGTGTCCAAAATCCTGCCAGCCGTTCGCGATCTATCTATGTAAAGAAGTTTCCACTTCCTAAAATGGGTTCGTCTGACGATATCAACCGGTTATACCGGATAATCGGTCGCACTTGCCTACTTACATCTTGCAGGCAGACGCACCCGCGTGTAGACCTCTTTTGTTCATGCGCGCATCCTGCGCCCCGCAGAGCGCAACCCTATCAACTTGAGCGCATCCGTATCTGCTGCCTTTGCTCGCTCATTGCTTCGCTCTGGCACTTGACCTTGCCTCAATCGACAGCGCCATGAACCTCACCCTGATATCGGTGGTTTACAAATATCACTCAGACTCTATCATTCCTCCTTGCGCGAGGAATTACTTGTCCGAATCGCCCTCCGGATTCTGCGCGTCGTCCTCCTCAGGATCTTCGGCATCGGCGAACTCCTCGTCCTCCATCTCCTCGAACCTGGTTTGCACGACCTCGATCAACTCGTCCATAAGCGATTCTTCGACGGGTTGAAATTCTTCCTGGTCGTCATCAACGGGCACGACTTTCATAATGTAGAGACCTTCGTCGTGGTCGCAATCTTCGCATTCACAAGTGCAGGCTTCTTCATCTTCATTATAATCGGCTAACACCGCATATTCCTGTCCATTGTAAAAGAAGTAATCGCGCACTTCCAAGGTCAACTCATTACCCTCGTC
>CAWVGT010000205.1:0-7265 GCA_963928645.1 Candidatus Fimadaptatus sp. | reverse complement strand
GCTGATGCAGTTCATAAAGGGCCCCGACTTCCCCACCGGCGGCATAATCATGGGCAAGGCCGGCATACACGAGGCCTACGCCACCGGTCGCGGCAAGATAGTCACCCGCTCGCGCACCGAGATAGAGCCCATGGCCCAGGGCAAGAGCCGCATCGTCGTGACCGAGATACCGTACATGGTCAACAAGGCCCGGCTCATCGAGAAGATAGCCGAGCTGGTGCACGAAAAGCGCGTCGACGGCATAACCGACATACGCGACGAGTCCGACCGCACCGGCATGCGCATAGTGATAGAGGTGCGCCGCGACGTAAACGCCAACGTGATACTCAACCAGCTGTTCAAGCACACGCAGCTGCAGGAGTCGTTCGGCGTGAACATGCTGGCGCTGGTCGACGGCGAGCCCAAGATACTCTCGCTGAGGCAGGTCATACACTACTACCTCGAGCATCAGAAGGACGTAGTGACCCGCCGCACCCGCTTCGACCTGGACAAGGCCCAGCAGCGCGCCCACATACTGGCCGGGCTGCTGATAGCGCTGGACCACATCGACGCGGTGATATCGCTGATACGCGCCTCGCGCACCGTGCAGGAGGCCCGCGACGGGCTGATGAGCCAGTTCGAGCTCTCCGAGCGCCAGGCCCAGGCCATACTCGACATGCGCTTCCAGCGCCTGACCGGCATGGAGCGCGACAAGCTCCAGGCCGAGTACGACGAGCTGCTGCGCCAGATAGCATACCTGAACACCGTGCTCAGCGACGAGGGGATACTCATAGGCATCATCAAGGACGAGATGCTCGAGATAAAGGGCCGCTACGCCGACCCGCGCCGCACCGAGATAACCGCGCTGCCCGACGAGATAGACATGCTCGACATCATACAGGAGGAGAGCACCGTAGTCACGCTCACGCGCTTTGGCTACCTCAAGCGCACCGCCGCCTCGACCTACCACGCGCAAAAGCGCGGCGGCAAGGGCATACTCGGCGCCGGCACGCGCGAGGAGGACTGCGTGATAGGCATGTACGTGACGACCACGCACGACACGCTGATGTTCTTTACCAACCGCGGCCGGGTCTACCAGCTGCAGTGCTACGAGATACCCGAGGCTGGCCGCCAGGCGCGCGGCACCGCCGCGGTCAACCTGCTCCAGCTTGAGGGCGGCGAGAAGGTCACCGCGATGCTGCCACTGCCCAAGGACGCCGAGCGCGACGGCAAGTTCCTCATAATGGCCACGCGCCGCGGCGTGATAAAGCGCACCCCGCTGAGCGAGTTCGCCAACCTGCGCAAGACCGGCCTGATCGCGATAATACCGCGCGACGACGACGAGCTGATGGCGGTGGCGCTGACCGACGGCGCACGCGAGCTGATACTGGGCACGCGCATGGGCATGGCGATACGCTTTGCCGAGACCGACGCGCGCCCGATGGGCCGCTCGGCGCAGGGCGTCAAGTCGATAGAGCTGGACGACGGCGACGAGGTCGTGGACATGTCGGTGATAAGCGAGGACGCCTCGGTGCTGTCCATCAGCGAGTGCGGCTACGGCAAGCGCACCTCGGTCGACGAGTACCGCATACAGTCGCGCGGCGGCAAGGGCATAAAGGCCATGAACCTGACCGACAAGACCGGCCTGCTCGCCGGCCAGCTGCTGGTGCGCGAGGGCGAGGACATACTGATGATAACCGACGACGGCCAGATGATACGCACGCCGGTCGGCGAGATCAGCGAGATGGGCCGCAACACCCAGGGCGTGCGGCTGATGAGGGTCGCCGACGAGTGCCGCATAGTGTGCGTGGCGCGCGCCGAGGCCGAGGATGAGGCCGAGGACGAGCCCGACGCGCCGCAGGACGCCGCGCCCGCCCGGGAGGTCTACGTGGACGAGGCGCCGCGCGTGCGCATGACCGACTCGCTCGACATTGGCGACGCCGCCGGCAAGGTGCAGGCGCTGGCCGACGAGCTGCTCTTAGAGCAGCAGGATGACTCCGACGCGCCCGAGGACGACGACGTTTGATGATTGCGGGCGATTGTATCGCATGAACGCAACCCCGCGCTGCAGGATGGCGGCGCGGGGTTTAGTTATTGATAAAGCTGTGCTCGCGCAGATGGGGCGGTGCCTGCTGCAATAAGCATAGCCTTTATCTGCACATTATGGCCGTATGGCCTACGTCGTAAAATCGATTTGCATAATTCAATATGCGCATATATCAAATCTCGTTTCTGAGAACCCACGGCTTTTGACGGTCAGGGGCTTGTCAACGTTCTGAACCCCGCGCTGCCCGCTGGCGTCGCGGGGCAGTCTTCTGACATAGTGTGCCGTAGCCTGCCCATGCGTGCAAAAGCTACCGACAAAACATGCAAAGCAAACTGGAAGGCTGGTTGCATCAAACTGGCTTTGCAACATTGTCCACGGGCCGCTTCAAAAAGCCGCTTGGAATACAGCCAGCTGTACAGCCTCCGGGTTTGTAAGCGGTCTTAACTCCACGTTGCCAGCTGACGGTGTGGGGTCAGTCTATTGACATGGTATGCCGTATGCTGTCTGCCTGCCCAAACGTGCAATCACATCCAAAGCAACATGCAAATCAAAGCAGAATGCCGTTTACAGCAGATCTGTTTTGAAGCATCGCTCATATGTCGTTGCAAATGCTGTTAGCGCAAAATCCGCTGTCCAGCTGCTGGGCTTTGTCAACGGCCTGAATCCTGCGCTGCTGGATGGCGGCGCGGGATCAGTCTATTGACAAAGCATTACGCACACCGTTCGATTGACCAAATATGCAATAGCAACCGGTAAAGCCTCTGAATCAAAACAGAATTCTGCTTGCATCAGACTGGCTTCGCAACGTCATCAATAGGGCATTGCAAAAACTGTTTGAAGTAAATAGAGCGTCTTGCCGCCGGGCTTTGTCGGCAGTCTGACCTCACACTGCCAGCTGACGGCGCGGGGGCGTTTATTCGCAAATGGACGGCGCGCCGATAGTTCGATCCATGTCGCTGGAGTGGCCATCCGATCTGTCGGCCCGCGGTGCGACGCCCGGCTCAGGGGCACGAGGGCGCCCGCTCGCGAATGCGCCGCTCTCCATGGACGATCCAAAGCGGCCAAAGCGTTAGATCCGGCAACAGCCCCGACACAGCTTTGAAAGTCGCCACGGTTTTACTGGTCAGCAGGCGCACGGCCCAGGCGAATCAAGCTGATTATTATCCAAATGTTCAAACGATTTATCCATTTCGCAAGCCGCGCTTATGATGCCCGGCATGGTATGTTGCGCTTGAAAGCCGGCCATATGCCATGCGCCTTGCTGTATGTTTATTCAAGCGGTTCAGTTACGTCGCCCTGCAGATTATGTAATTCGATGGCGTCAATGCGCTCGCGCAGTTAACCAGCCGCGTATTCACTTGCGCTGCATGTCAGTTGGCATACGCGCCGATACAACGTAATAGGCATCCGCCAGCTGATGTCATATCGAATCCGCTTGCTCGAGCGCAACTTTACTGCCGCTTTCGGGAAGCTGCTTAGGCACACCATGGTTACAGCGTTTTCAGGAAGCAAGCTGGAACGCATCGGCTCGCAGATCATCAGGAAGCAAATCAACCGTGCGACAATCATGAAGCACGCAGAAATCCGCTTTATCCCGCCGCCAACATAGTGCCCGCACAATCCCAACCTATGTCCACACAGCTGCGCTCCAGCCCGCTTAATGCGTCAATGCTCAATTGCATCCGCTCAGGCCAGCAACAGCGCAAACACCTGGCAAACCCGCCAACATACCGCGCCCGTAAATCGACACCGCGCAACCATCCGCCTGCACCCGCCGTCACTACCCCAAATCCGCACAGAGCGTCCTCTGGACTGGTATACCCCAGCCTGCGCGCGACCGATTTTGACCAATATAAAACCGGGCGGCCGGTTCACCCAACCACCCGGTCAGTTTGCTGACAAAGCTGTTCACACACAGACAGCCCAGCTTCGGTTGCAATAATCATGATCCGAATCTGCACATTACGTCATATATATACTGCATCACGGCTCTGTCTTGCATAATCCGATATACAAACAAGTCAAAACTAGTTTGGCGAAACTGACAGCATCCGGCGGCAAGGGCTTTGTCAACAGTCTGACCGGGCGGCCGGTTCACCCAACCACCCGGTCAGTTTGTTGACAAAGCATGCGTACATGACCTCCTGGCCAAATGCGCAACAGCAACCAGAAACACATCCAAATCAAAACATGATCCAATGCGCATCAGGCTAACCTTGCAAGAGCAGTAAAGAACACTGCAAATGGCTGCTTGGAGCAAACCTGGCTGTCCAGCCGCCGGGGCTTTGTCAACGGTCTGACCGGGCGGCCGTACACCCGACCACCCGGTATCCCCATTGAGCGCCTCAATCCCCGGCAAAGTAGCCCGTCGTGAGCGCCGGCAGCTCGACCGCATACATGTCGCCCTCGCGCCGCAGCCCCGCATAGCTCTGCAAACTGCGCGCGTCCAGGCACACCGTAACCGCGCTCAGCGAGCGGTTGATTATCGCCATAAACCGCTCGGCGCGGCAGGGCGCGCCCGCATAGTCGCAGCCGTCGGGCAGGGTGCGCGTAACCGCCAGCACGTCGTCGCACAGCGCGTACACGTGCACGTCGCCCCGGCGCAGCGCCTCGCTCTCTCGCCGCACTTCCAGCGCCGTGCGGAAGTCCTCCTGCAGCCGCGTGTCCTCGTAGCCCCAGGGATACGTGCCCCGGTTGAACGGGTCGCCCATGCCGCGCGCGCCCGCCTCGTCGCCGTAGTACACGCACGGCATGCCCGGCAGCGCGCAGATCAGCCGCCACAGCGCCGTGACCCGCCGCGCCGCCAGCCCGCACGCGTACGCCGGCACCGACGCCTGCGCCTGCTGCTCGCGCGGCATGTTCGGATCCATGCCCGCCATCAGGTTCATTATGCGCGGCCGGTCGTGGCTGCCCAGCAGGTTCATCAGCGCGTACAGCGCCGGGCGCGGGTAGTTCTCCACCAGCGCCAGATAGCGCCGCGCAAAGTCGCCCGCGCTTATCCGGCCAAGTATGAAGTCGATCGCCATGTCGCGCAGCGGATAGTTCATCACGCTGTCCAGCGTGTCGCCCTTAAAGTAGCAGCGCACCTGGCCGTACGCCTCCTTGTTCGAGGCGTCCTCCCAGACTTCGCCCAATATCGCAGCGTCGGGCCTTTCGCTGCGCACCGCGCGCCTGAGCTCCGCAAGAAAGTCCATCGGCAGCTCGTCGGCCACGTCCAGCCGCCACCCCGACACGCCCAGCCGCAGATAGTGCCGCGCCACGCCCTCGGGACAGCGCAGCGTCTGCGCATTGTCGGATTCGCCCGCGGTATGCTCCGCGCCTTCAGCGACGGGCGCAGGCCGGCATATGTCGGCGTTGTCGCGCTCCGCCCCGCCCGGCGTCGCGTCGTTTTGTTCCGGGCAAACCGGCTCGCCGCGCTCCGCCCTGCCAGCCGGCGCGGCGCTCTGCTCCGCCCCGTCGGGCATGGGCGCCTCCTCGGGCTCAGGCCCGCATATGAACCGCCGGAACGAGCGCGAATCCTCGTTTACCTCGGGCAATGTGTCAAAGCCCCACCAGCACTTGTACTTGTCCGGGAAGCGCTCGAACGTGTACCAGCCGTAGTACGGCGAATCCGGGCCCTGGCACGCGCCCGCGTTCGCAAACGTGCCGTAGCGGTTGAAGTACACGCTGTCGTCGCCGGTGTGCGAGAACACGCCGTCCAGCATCACGCGCATGCCCCGCCGCGCCGCCTCGGCGCACAGCCGCCGTAGGTCGGCCTCGTCGCCCAGCCGCGGGTCTATCCTCAGGTAGTCCGAGCAGTTGTAGCGGTGGTTCGACGGCGACAGGAATATCGGGTTCAGATACAGCACCGTCACGCCCAGCCACTGCAGGTAGTCCAGCTTGGCCGCTATGCCGCGCAGCGTGCCGCCGAAGAAGTCGCGCGCCGAGTTGTCGCCGTTTGCCGATATGTCCAGCAGCGGCTTTTCATACCAGTTGGCGTGCAGCACCGGCCGCACCCGTTCAAACGGCGCCAGCACCGGCTCGGCCCGCCGCTCGCGCGCGCGCCTGGGCGCCTCACAGCCGCTCTCAGCCGCCATGCCGGTCGCGCCCGGTTCGCTGCCCACTGGGAATTGCGCGCCGCTCACACCGCCCGCTGCGGCCCATGACGCCCTCTGAGCGCACGCCGCGCAGTCGCTCGCGCAGCCCAGCTCGCTCGGGCCGGGCGCCGTCGATGCGCGCCGGGTCGCGCCGGCGGGCTGCGGCAGTCGACCCTGCGCGCCCATGTCGGTGCGGAAGAACCTGTCCGGGAATATCTGATACATCGCGCCGCTGCGCAGCCACTTGGGCGGCATGAACGCCGGGTCGTACACCGTTATCTGGTACGACGGCGGCTGGTAGTCGTACACCTCGCCCACGCCGCCCAGGTGGTCGGCGGCGTTGCCGTACCAGTAGTCGCGCCCGCTGTCCTTGAGCAGGAAACAATACCAGCAGAGGCCGGGCTTGCTCGGCAGGAGCAGCTCGGCCTCGTACATTATGCCGCCTGAGTACACGCCCAGCGCGCGCATCGGTATGCGCTGCTCGGCGTCCGTCCACACGCGCAGCAGCACGCGCTTGAACGGGCGCGCCGCCCAGAAGCGCATGCGCACCCGGCTGCCCGCGGGCACCGCGCCCCCGGGCAACCTGTACAGCTCGTCTCTGGAGTCGTGCAATACGTTTATACTCATAGCTCAAGCGGCTTCAGGTGCCAGATCCTTTCGTTATACTCGCGTATCGTGCGGTCGGACGAGAACACGCCCGAGGCCGCCGTGTTGTACGCCGCCTTGCGCCACCAGTCCGGGCGGGAGTAGTCCGCGACCATGCGGTCGTGGGTCTGCATGTAGCTGCCGATGTCGTTGAGCACCAGGTACTCGTCGGCCATCGAGCCGTTGCCGCCGAACAGCAGCGAGTGGTAGATGTCCTGGAATATGCGCGGGTCGGCGGGACAGAGCGTGCCGTCTATCATCTGCTCCATCGCGCGGCGCACCTCGTAGTTCATCTCGTATATCGCGCTGGACGAATACCGGCCGCTGCGGTACAGCTCCTCGACCTCGTCCTTGCGCATGCCGAATATGTAGATGTTGTCCGGGCCGACCTCGTCGAATATCTCGACGTTGGCGCCGTCCATCGTGCCTATCGTGACCGCGCCGTTCATCATGAACTTCATGTTGCCGGTGCCGCTGGCCTCCTTGCCGGCGGTGGATATCTGCTCGGACACCTCGGC
>CAWVGT010000204.1:0-15271 GCA_963928645.1 Candidatus Fimadaptatus sp. | reverse complement strand
AAAACCGGGTGAACCCACCCGGTCAATCTGCATCAACCCTTCGGAAGATACAACCGAACATGCCATTGACGAACACATAAGCAGGTTTGGATTTGATAGAAGTAAGTGGAGATGAGGGGGGTCGAACCCCTTACCTCTTGAATGCCATTCAAGCGCTCTACCAGTTGAGCTACACCCCCAGGTCATCCAAGGCGCCGTCTGCCGACGACGTATATAAGTATAGCACAGGCAAGGCTGCTTGTCAATAGCAAACCTCACTTTTTTTCGACTTTTTTTAGTGGCGCGTCGCAAACCGGGGTGAGCATGATATAATACACATGTGAAGCGATACAACGTGCGCACCATACTAAAGCCAAAGCGCGAAGCCGCGATGCCGATCACCGCCGCGCGCCAGCTGTGCGCGGCAGGGATTGAGTAAATGAACAAGCCGGGCGGGGGATATGCTGATGGATATCGACATACTGTTGGCCGAGGAAGATCGCGCGATGGCCGACGCAGCGGCGCAGTGGCTGGGCGAGGCAGGCTATGCGGTGCACGCGTGCTGCGACGGGCTGGACGCGGCTGAACTGGTCGAGATGTTCGCTGCGGGCGATAGGCGGCGGCTCAAGCTGGCGATAGTGAGCCTGAGCCTGCCGGGCAGCAATGGCGAGGAGATATGCCGCTATATACGCAACCGGTTCGCGTGTCCGATCATAATGGTCATGGCGCAGCGCGATAAGCTCGACATGCTGCTGATAAACAAGATGGGCGCCGACGACCGCATGATAAAGCCGTACAAGCGCGCTGAGCTGCTGGGCCGGGTCAGGGAGCAGGTCGTGCCGTACCTGCGCTGGCTGGGCCTGCCGTGCCCGGCCGAGCAGCGGGCGTTGAGCGTGCGCGGGCTGGAGCTGGAGCGTGAGGGCCGGCGCTGCCGCGTGGATGGGCGCGAGGTGGCGCTCACGCAGACGGAGTTCGCGCTGCTGTGGCAGCTGTGCCTGACGCCGGGCAAGTCGCTGCCGGCCGACGAGCTGTTCCGGCGCGTGTGGCAGCAGGAGTGCCTGGACACGGCGGCCAACACGATTATGGTGCATATCCGCCATCTGCGGATAAAGCTGGGTGACGATGCCAATCCCGAGCCCTACATACGCACAACCTGGCGCGAAGGTTACAGCGTCGAGCCGTAGCCCGGCGTCGGGCGGCATTTGCGCGGGATAAGGGGTACAGCGGAGGAGCGTGCCTGGCCGCATTAGGGCGATCCATTGCGGTCGAGGCGCCGCATGCCGGCTGCGCGGCAGGGCCGGCGGTTGGCGCGCTTGGTGATGCGGGTATTTGCCGCGACGCGTCGAGGGATTGCCGGCAGAGCGATACGTCAGGTTGCGGTAAGCATCATCCTCAATCTCGAGCCGGATGGCCGCGCGTCGCCCGCAATGCTGTTATGCCGTCAAGGCTAGGTTGCGCAGCAAAGCGCTGAACGGCATGCTCAATTGGGCCACAATGGCCAGGCGCAGCGTCAGCGCATATTCGACTCAACCCATCGTGCACAGTCCACGCACCACATTTAAACCCCAGCCACAAACCCGTAAACCGGCCCAGGCCACCTGTCCGTATGGCCCGATATCGGCTCGCGACGGCCGCTCAGTATCTGGCTGCAATTTAGTTCGCCGGTTGACTTTTGTCCGCCGCCCTTCCAGGTCAATCCGGTGTCCTGCACACCGGGCGGACTGGGCGGCAAAACCATCCGGCGCTGCAGATCTGTTTGCACATGTCAATCGCGCAGCCACAAAGCCCTGACCACGACACAGCCGACGCCACGCGATCGCGCGAGCCAGTGCGCAGGGCCGCCGTCACCCAATCCTGACCTGGCAATCGCCGTTCATCTCCAATACGCAAACCGGGCCGGACGGCAAAGCCATCCAGCCCGGCAAACCCGTTTCCGCAAATCAGGTCACTTCAACTCAACCACAACGCGGCTGATGCCATGCGGCCGCGCATGATAGCGCACCAGCTCGCCCTCGACCTCAGCCCTGCCGAGCTCGCGCCCATCCAGGTCGGTCAATGCGGCCGCGCGCGCGCCCGGCACGCGCAGGCATACCTCGTCGTCTGCGCCGTCCAGCTCGTAGCTGAGCGCCACAATCGCCTCGCCCTGGCGGCATATGCTGGACAGCACGCTGCTGCGCGCCTCAAAGCCGAACATGGAGCCGCGCGTGGGCAGTTCGCCCGCGTGTATGCCGGTGGAGCACGCCGCCAGCGGGTGGGTCAGCGCGCGCGCGGCGTCCTTGAGCGCCTTGGCCGCGGCGTCCTCCGCGCCCAGCCACAGCGTTATGCGGTGTATGCCGCGCTCGGGGTACGGGTCGGGCGAGTTGGCGCTGTTTATCAGCGTGACGGACAGCTCGCCGTCCCAGTTGCGGTAGCCGTACTTGCAGTCGCTGGCCAGGAACACGGCGCGCTCGCCATGCGGCACGGCGGCAAACGTCAGCGCGGGCAGATCCTGCGGCGCGGGTGCGCGGTCGAGCACGCCCGCCGGCACGTCCATGCGCGTGGCGGCGCCGCCGGCGACCGGCGCGGAGTACACCAGCACCGGTATCGGGCCATCGCCGCGACCGGCCTCGTTCCAGTCGACCTCTATGTCATACCTGAGCGCACGCGCGCCCTCGCTGAGTGATATGCGCGTCCTGACGGTCGAGCCCAGCACGCGCTGCTCTAGCTCGAGCTGCTGGCACAGCGCGTTGTGCGAGGGCGTCAGGCGAATCGTGTGCTCCATGGGCAGCACGCGCGTCCAGCGGCCTATGTTCCAGGCGTTGCTGGTCGCGGCCTCTGTCTCGACCAGCTTCAGCCCGCCAGCGCGGCCCTCGGGCACCAGCTCCTGGCCGCCGAGCTTGTCGGTCAGCGCTATCAGCGCGCCGTCGGTGCGGCTGAACACGGCGCGTATGAACTCGTTTTCGAGCACGACGTCGCGGTGTATGGCCTCGGTGCGCACGTCGTCGAGGCGGTAGGTCGGGTAGTCCTCGGCCTCGCGCTCGGTCACGGCCAGCGTCGCATAGCCTAGCGCGGGCACGCTCACGCGCGCCAGCAGCCGCAGCTTGAGGTGATCCCAGTAGCGCTCGCGCTGCGGCGTCAGCAGCACAAACGGCGCCGGCTTGCCGTCGGGGCCGAGCACCGCGATACGGCTCAGGTCAAACGGCCAGTCCCATACCGTCAGCTCCACCACCTCGTCGCGCTCGAAGGGGCAGGGGTTGTACACTGTATACGCGCGTGTGCGGCCGCGCCCGCGCTCGGGGTTGGGCACGCCGGCGTATGCCTCTATGCCGTAGCCCACGCCCGCGCCTTCGGACTGCGAGCGCAGGTCGTCGCGCTGGGGGTATATCGAGGTGTCGATGCGCTCGCCAAGGCGGGTCATGGCGCCGGAGGCGGCGGTATTGGCGATCGCCATGGCCTCGGCGAAGCGACCTATCGCGTACTCGCGGCTCTCCTGTACGCACGAGCCGGTCAGTATGTCGTGGAAGTGTGTGAACAGCACGTTCTGCCAGGCGGTATCGCGGCGCGCCGCGGGCAGCGCGCGACCGGCCATGGCGGTCAGCGCCTCGGCGTCCAGCAGCGCGGCCTCGCAGCGGCGGTTGGCGCGCTTAATACGGGACTGGGTGGTGTAGCAGCCGCTGAATATCGCGTTCAGCTCGCCGGTGCGCAGCGTGAGCTTGTCGCGCACGCTCTCGGCCTTGCGGAAGTACTCGCCGAATGTGCCGAACCGCACGCGCGGGAACACCGGCCAGTCGCGCATCTCGATTATGCGCTCCACGTCGCGCCGGGTGGGCCCGCCGCCGTGGTCGCCCACGCCGTAGACTATCAGGCTGGTCTTGAGCCCGCCCGAGCAGCGCGCCAGCTCGAGCGCGCCGGTGCCCACGTCGGGGGTTATGCCGCTGTTGTACCAGTACGGCTCGCGGTGCACCAGCAGCTCCGCGCCCGACGGCGCGCGCCAGCGGTACAGCACGTCCCTGGTGGTGAGGCCGCGACAGTGGTACATGTACTTGACGCCGCCGAATGTGTCGATCTCGGGTATGAACGCGCTGTGGCCGAACGTGTCGGGCGAGAAGTCGATGTTCAGCGACTCGCCGGGCACGCCCCACACGTCGTGCATGTAGTCGCGGGTCTGGCGGATGTGGCGCAGCAGCGACTCGGTGTCGGGCATGTTCTTGTCGGTCTCGACCCAGGCGCTGGCGGTGACTTCCCAGCGGCCCTCGCGTATGCGGGCCTGTATCTCGCGCATCATGTCAGGATCGTACTCCTCGACGATGCGGTAGACCGAGGCCTGGGACTGGGAGAACGTGAACTCGGGATACTCGCGCATCAGGTTGAGCATTGTGCGGAACGTGGCGAGCGTGGCCTCCACGGTCTCCTGCCAGCCCCACATCCAGTTCATGTCGATATGGGCGTGAGCGGCGCAGAGCACTTCGAACTCGTGCGCCGCGTCGGCCAGCGGCAGCAGCGCCTGCTCAGCCTCGGCGGCGGCGGCGCGGGTCAGCGCTCCGTCGGCGTCCAGCGCGGCCTCCAGTATGCCCAGCGCGCGTCCGACCTGGGCGTCGAACTCGCCGCCGCGCTCGCGCGAGAGCTTTATCGCGAAGTCGGTCTGGGCCAGTATGCGGCTCACGTGCGCCGGGGGCAGCGCGATATCGTGCTGCGTCTCCACGGGCGTGCCGAAAGTGAACTCATAGGCGCGCCGTTCGCGATTGCCGCCTATGCGGGTCTTGAGGTCTATGAACCTCTGCGCGAAGTTTTCCATGGCGATACTTCCTTTCCGAATGATTGAGCTGTATGCGTTTGAATGCGCGCCCGCGCCCGAGGGTAGGCGGCGCGCAAACCGTTTTCATGCGTGTGAGCCATAGCTCGCTGCGTGTCCGGGAGGACAGCGCGCGTGTGTCGGCAACTGCTGCCCGCGCACATGCCCGATGCAGCCGGTGTCATGCAGTCTGTCCGGAATGCGCCGCCCCATGATCGCTCGACCAAAATGCGCAAATCTGCGCTGATTAAGCTGCGCGCTGTAAGGTCGGCGGTACGCAAATCGTTTTGCATATAGCCATTGGTTGCTGCGTGTCCGGGAGGACGGCGCGCCTGCGCCAGCAACTTACGACCGCGCCCATTGTGGCCGGCATATAGCGGTCTGCCCGGCGTGCAGTCTGCGAATACACCTCCGTCGATAACGGGCAAGCCATACCGGCTCATCCCGTACCGCCTCATCCGCGCGCCCGCGTTCGAAGGCCGCAGTCGCGCGAATAAGCCGCCGCGGAACAGCGCGCAGCCGCCGGCATATCCGCCGACAAACGGCCGGTATACAAGGCGCACCCACCGCGCTCCCCATAGCTCGCCTCAGCGCGGCTCCGGCGCACTGCCGGTCAACCGCGCGCCCAGCTGCCCGTCCGGCGCAAGCTCGCATCCGTCCAGCAGCGCGCGCACGGCGTCCAGGTAGGCGGGCAGGCGGGTGGCCTTGCGTATGCGCTTAATGTAGGGCTGCGCGCCGCTGAACAGCGCGCCCATGTAGCTCCAGAGCTCCTTCATGCGGAACAGCGCGGTCAGCGGGTCGCGCAGCTGGGCCATGTAGCCCGCCAGCACCTCGTCGTGCAGCTCGCTCAGCTCGGCGCGCGCGGCGGGCGCGCCGCCGCGGGCGCGCCGGGGCAGCGCCGGATCGGCGACCGCGCCGCGCGCCAGCATCAGCGCGTCCACGCCCTCAAACCGCGCCCGGATGGCCGCGATGTCGGCGGGCGTGAACAGGTTGCCGTTGTAGGCCAGCGGCGCGGCGCTGGCGCTGAGCGCGTACTCAAACGCGTCCAGGTCGGGCGCGCCGGAGTAGTAGTCTACCTGCAGCCGCGGGTGCAGTATCAGCTCGCGTATCGGATACCGGTTGAATATCTCGATCAGCCGGGGCAGCGCGTCCCGCGAGTCCAGCCCGATGCGCGCCTTTATAGACACCGCCGGCGTCGCCTCGGCGAATATGCCGTCCAGCAGCGCCTCCAGCGCGTCCGGGCGCGCCAGCAGCCCCGCGCCGCGGCCCTTGCTGACCACGGTGCGCGAGGGGCAGCCCAGGTTCAGGTTGACCTCGCCATAGCCCAGCTGCGCAAGCTTGTCCGCGGCCCAGCGGAAGTGCTCGGCGTCGGCGGTCATTACCTGCGGCACGACATCCGGCGCGGGGTTGTGCGCGGGCAGCACGTCGCGCAGCTCGCGCGTGGTCAGGCTGCGGCTCTGGTTGGGGGTTATGAACGGCGTGAAGTACCTGTCCACGCCGCCGAACACGCGCCGGTGCGCGTTGCGGTATATGAAGCCGGTTATGCCCTCCATCGGGGCGAAGTAATATCGCATAATCACCTTTGCGCGCACATTTAACTCAGCGTGCGCGATCCGGGATTATTTTACTATAACGCCGGCCATTAGTCAATCAGAGGTTGCTTATCGGTTAAGCGCGTGGTATCATATTCGTGTCGGATGGGCAAACATGGATCGCCAATATCGAATATAAAAGGAGCAAAGCTATGACAAACGACACAAATGCCGGCGCGCGGTGGATGTGGTACCCGGGCGACTTTGAGATCCGCCACGGGCTGAAGCTCAACCTCCGGCGCGACGAGATGGGCTATCTGTACCCGGCGTTCTGGCGGCTGGACGACTGCTGGCACAGCGTGAAGTTCCGCCGCGACATAACCCTGAGCGAGCCGGGCACGCTGAAGGTGCTGGCGCGCGGCGTAGGGCACTTTGCGGTGGACGGCAAGCGGCATCCGCTGGGCGAGAGCGTGGAGCTGGCGCCGGGCGCGCACAGCCTGGCGATAGACGTGGGGCGGACGGACGGTTTGCCGTGTGCGTATGCGACCGGCTGCGCGCCCAGCGGCGCGGGCTGGGAGGTCAGCCGGCGCGCGGGCGAGTGGCAGGCGTGCGGCGCGAGCGATATGTACACATCGCCCGAGGACGACCCCGAGCAGTTCAAGTTCGAGTACGCGCCGATTGAGCCGGCCAATGTGACGCGCGACGCTGCGGGCGCGCTGTACGACTTCGGCCGGGAGACGTTTGCGCGGCTGAAGCTGCGCGGCATAACCGCGCCCGAGGGGCTGCAGGTGTACTACGGCGAGTCCGAGGCCGAGGCGCGCGACGTGGCCAACAGCTATATACGCGACGCGACGCCCGCGGGTGCGGCCGAGGCAGAGTTCCCGCCGCGCGCGTTCAGGTACATATTCGTGCCGGGCGAGGCCCGGTTCGAGCTGAGCGCCGAGTGGGAGTACCTGCCGCTTGAGGAGCGGGGCCGGTTCGCGAGCTCGGACGGCGAGCTTGACGCCATCTGGCGCGTCGCGGCGTACACTTTCCACCTCAACAGCCGCGAGTTCTTCCTGGACGGCATAAAGCGCGACCGCTGGATCTGGTCGGGCGACGCGTATCAGAGCTACTTCGTCAACCGCTGCCTGTACATGGATCGCGAGATCTGCCAGCGCACCATCTGGGCGCTGCGCGGCAAGGACCCGGTCGAGCAGCACATAAACACGATACTGGACTACTCGCTCTACTGGATAATGAGCGTAATGGACTACTACGCCACATTCGGCGACGCGGCGTTCGTGCGCGCGGTGTGGCCGCGGGTGCGCAGCCTGATGGACTACTGCTGCGGCTGCGTGAACGCGCAGGGCTTCATAACCGGCCGCAAGGAGGACTGGGTGTTCGTCGACTGGGCCGACATGGACAAGACCGGCGCGCTCAGCGCCGAGCAGATGCTGTTCATAAAGGCGCTGGAGGCGGCGGCGCGCTGCGCGCAGCTGAGCGGCTGCGACGGCGGCGAGTACGCGCGCGCGGCGCGGCAGGTGCGCGCAAAGCTGGATGAATACTTCTTTGACGCCGAAAAGGGCTGCTATATCGACAGCTACGAGTCGGGCCGGCGCAACGTCACGCGCCATGCCAACATATTCGCGCTGCTCTACGACATAGCCGCGCCCGACAAGGTCGACTCGATAGTGCGCAACGCGTTGGACAACGACGCGGTGCCGCCGATCACCACGCCGTACTTCAAGTTCTTCGAGCTGTGGGCCGAGTGCAAGCTGGGCCGGGTGAGCCGGGCGCTGGAGCGCGTGCGCGAGTACTGGGGCGGCATGCTCAGGCTGGGCGCGACGACGATCTGGGAGGAGTTCGACCCGCGCCAGGACTTCCCGCGCCACTACGCGATGTATGGCAACAGGTATGGCAAGAGCCTGTGCCACGCCTGGGGCGCGGGCCCGATATACCTGATCGGCCGGTACGTGCTGGGCCTGGAGGCGCTGGAGCCGGGCTATGCGCGCTTTAGCGTGTCGCCCGATCCGGCGGGGCTGGAGGAGTTCCGCGGCACGCTGCCGCTGCCGGACGGCGAGGTGCAGCTCGAGTACCGCGCGGGCAGGCTGGCGGTCACGGCCAGCCGCGCCGGCGGCGTGCTGAACTGGCGCGGGCGCAGCGTGCCGCTCGAGCCGGGCGTGCGCGTGGAGCTCTAGCATGCGAGTTGAGCGGCGCGCAGCGCGTCGCGGGAGGCGAGGGGGCATATGACAAACCGAGAGCGTTTTCACAGGATAATGAACTTCGAGCCGGTCGACCGGCTGCTGATGATAGAGTGGGCGACCTGGTGGGACAGGACGATCGAGAACTGGCGGGGCCAGGGGCTGGAGATAGCGCCCGCGGACGGCCTGAGCGCGGGCGAGGCGCTGCAGGTGCAGTTCGGCCTGGATCTGCACCAGCAGTGCTGGATACCGATTTCGACCGCCGCCACGCCGCAGCCGGCCAGCCACGGCGCGCCGATAGTGCGCAGCGAGGCCGATTACGAGCGTATACTGCCCACGCTCTACCCCGAGCGGCTCGACCTGAGCGCGTTTGAGCGCTTCCGCAGGCGCTACGATAGCGGCGAGGCGATCACCTGGCTGTCGCTGGACGGCTTCTTCTGGGGGCCGCGCAAGCTGCTGGGCATAGAGCCGCACCTGTACGCGTTTTACGATCAGCCCGAGCTGATGCACCGCATCAACCGCGACATCGCGCGCTTCAACCTGCGCGTGATAGACGAGGTCTGCCGCGTGCTCACGCCCGACTTCATGACTATCGCCGAGGACATGAGCTACAACAACGGCCCGATGCTGTCGGAGGCGATGTTCGACGAGTTCCTGCTGCCGTACTATGACATCATCGTGCCCGAGCTCAGGCGCCGCGGCATTCGCGTGTTCATAGACTCGGACGGCGACATAACCCGCGCGCTGCCCTGGTTTGAGCGCGCGGGCATAGAGGGCATACTGCCGCTGGAGCGCCAGGCGGGCGTGGACCTGGAGCGGCTGCGCCGCGACCACCCGCGGACGCTGTTCATAGGCCACTTCGACAAGATGACCATGACGCGCGGCGAGGCGGCGATGCGCGCCGAATTCGAGCGCCTGACGCCGGTCATGCGCCAGGGCGGGTTCCTGCCCTCGGTCGACCACCAGACGCCGCCGGGCGTGTCGCTGGAGGACTACCGCATATACCTGAAGCTGTTCCGCGAATACGTGCAGCGCGCGCACTGTTGAGGCAAGACGGGCCGGCGGCGCTGTGCCGCCGGCCCGCTTCAACTTAAAAGTGGCGTAAATCCGCCGCAAAACTCTCGAAAATGAATTGCAAAACGCCAAATGCGGCGTTATAATGTGTATAGCACTTTGGGAGAGGTGGAGTACGATGGCCAGGACAAGCATGCGCCGGGCGCTGGAATGCGGCGGCATGGTCGCGCTGGCGGTGGCGATGGCGCTGAACTACCAGATATTCATATTCTATAACGCGTTCGCGCCGACCGGCATCAACGGCATAGCCACGATGCTGCAATACCTGTTCGACTTTTCGGTGGGCTACATATCGCTGATAGTGAACATACCGCTGGCCATAATGGCCTATTTTTATGTGGATCGCAGGTTTGCGGTTAACACGTTCATATTCGCGATCGCGTTTTCGTGGGCGCTGCTGCTGTTCCAGACCCGGATAGACCTGAGCCGGTTCATATACCACACCGAGGACGGCAAGAGCACGCTGCTGGCGCCGGTGGTATCGGGCGCGATAAACGGCATGATATACGGCGCGTCGATAAGGCTGGCGGGCAGCACCGGCGGCATAGACTTCATAGCGGCGTATGTGCACAAACATCATCCCGAGTACTCGATGATGCGCGTGGTCTTTGTGATAAACGCGGGCGTGGCGCTGATGTCGTACTTCGTGTATGACTTCAACGTGGAGCCGGTGGCGCTGTGCATAATATACAGCTTTATAACCTCGCATATAAGCGACAACATACTAAAGGGCGGCCAGCGCGCGCTCAAGGTCGAGATGATAACCGCGCATCCCGACGAGGTCAGCCGGCGGCTGATAGACGAGCTGCACCACAGCGTCACGATAATCAAGGCGGAGGGCGGCTACACCCATGCCGCCAAGACGATGCTGATCTGCGTGATAAACAAGCACCAGATAACGCGCTTTACCGAGATAATAAGCGACTTCCCGGACACGTTCGCATGCGTGTCCGACGTAAATGAGACGCTGGGCAACTTCCGGCGCGGGCGCAACTGAGCGACGCGCAAGGGGCCCCGACCGCGGCGCAAGCGCGATCGGGGCCCCTTTGTTCAGCATTGGCTCGCGCGCGCCCGGCGTCCGGCGCGCCGACTGCGGAAAGCGGGCAGCGCGGCGCGGCCCTCAGGCGTGACCGGCTTTATCCACTTGCCCGAATACAGGTGCACCTGCATCATGACAAAGCGTATCGGCTCGTCGATGTAGCAGCATGCAAACACTATCAGGAACGGCGCGCCCAGCACCTGGCCGGACAGATACACGCTCGGCAGTACCATTATGTACATGAACGTGATCTCGAGTATGGTGCCGAACGCGGCGTCGCCGGCGGAGCGATATGTGTCGTTCTGCGCCCAGTTGCACATGCGGATGACGGCGGCGGCGCAGTATATGGCCAGCATGCTGAACGCGATCTCGAGCGATTCGCCCGACAGGCTCATCGCGCTGAGCAGCGGGCGGCTGACCGCCAGCAGCATCAGGCAGCACGCCAGTATGCAGCCGCCGCACAGGTAGACCAGGCGCTTGGCGCGCTCGTATGCGGTCTCGAGGTTGCCCGCGCCGACCTCCTTGCCGACCAGCACCGACGCGGCGTTCGAAAAGCCCATGAAGAAGCCTATGACAAAGCCCTCGAGCGTGCGGAACACGGCGGTGGCGGCTATCGCGCTCTCGGACTGGCGCCCGAGCACGCTGGCTATTACCGCATTGCCCACGCCTATTAGCAGCTCGTTGCAGATTATCGGGAAGCACTTGCGCAGGTATTCGCGCAGCGCGGCCGCGTTCCATATGAAATGGCGGCGCACGTTGAGCACGTAGGGATGCTTCTGACGGCGCGCCAGCACCGCTATGGTGATCACGTTCACCGCCGCGGCGCACACCGTGGCCACCGCCGCGCCGCGCACGCCCAGCGCGGGAAAGCCCAGCAGCCCGTATATCAGCACCGCGTTGAGCGCCACGTTGGTCAGCACCGACGCGATCGCGCCATAGAACGGTATGCGCACGCGCTCGGTCGAGCGCAGCAGCGCGCTCATGGCCATGGCCAGCACCTGCAGCGGGTACGCCAGGCCCACTATGCTCAGATAGCTCCGGCCGATCTGCTGTATGGAGGGCTTGTCGGTGTATATGTTCATAACGAACCCGGGCGCGAGCGTCGCCAGCAACATGAACACTATGCCCACCGTCATCATAAAGCACAGCGTCATGCCGTACGAGCGGTTGATGCCGTCGTCGTCATGCGCGCCCCAGTACTGCGCGAAGAACAGCATGCCGCCGCCCACAAAGCCCCAGTAACACGAGAACATCAGCGACGAGAACTGCGCGCAGAGCCCTATCGCGCCTACGCTGGTATCGCCCAGCGGCGCTATCATTATCGTATCCACCATGCTGCCGGTGGTCGTCAGCAGGTTCTGCAGCGCGACCGGTATCGCGATCATCGCGAGCCGGCGCAGGAAATCGCCCCATGCGAACTTGTTCATGTCAAAACGACCTCGCAATATATACTCAATCGCGCGCCCGGCGCGACCGGCGGCAAAAGGCCGACAGGCCCATTATAGCACTGCGCGCGCGGGTATGCAATACGGCTGAGCGCCGGCTTTGCGGCCGGAAAGGGTTGCGCGCTGTGCCCGGCCCCGCTGCGCGCACACCTCATCCCCTGGCGAGCAGTTCCGCCGGCACCGGCCGGCCGTGGAAGTAAGTGGTCATGTCCTGCTCGCCGATGCGCCGCACGACGCGGCAGGGGTTGCCCACGGCGACCACGCCCGCGGGTATGTCGCGCGTGACCACGCTGCCCGCGCCTATGACCGAGCCGTCGCCTATGGTCACGCCCGGCAGCACTATGACGCCCGCGCCCAGCCAGCAGGCGCGGCCTATGCGCACGCTGACGTTGTACTGGTAGTTGCGCTGGCGCAGCTCGGGGCTTATCGGGTGCGCGCCGGTCGCGATCGTCACGTTGGGGCCGATCATGGTGTAGTCGCCTATGTATATCGGCGCGTCGTCGACCAGCGTCAGGCAGAAGTTGGCGTACACATTGCGCCCCAGGTGCACGAACCGCCCGGCCCAGTTGGCGTGCAGCGGCGGCTCGATATAGCAGCCTTCGCCGACCTCGGCGAACATGCGCTCCAGCAGCTCGCGGCGGCGCTCGGGCTGGCTGGGGCGGGTCTGGTTGTAGTCGCACTGCAGCTCCAGGCACGCGGCCTGTTCGCGCATCAGCGCCTCGTCGTCGGGCAGATAAAGCTCGGTGCTGTGCATCCTTTGGATCATGTCCATGTCAGTCTTACCTCCTGATTTGATGCCGGTGCGCTCGGCCCCGGGCAGGGGCTCGGTGGGCGCGCGGCGGCTCATGTATCGCGCGGGCGACATGCCGTAGGCGCGCTTGAACGCGCGGGCAAAGCTCGCCGCGCCCGAATAGCCCAGCTGCGCGGCCAGCTCGCCGCTGCTCAGCCCGCCGCGGCGCAGCAGCGTCAGCGCGCGGCCCATGCGCACGCGCTCGGCGTACTCGCGGTATGTGGCGCCGGTCTCCTCGTGAAAGCGGCGGCTCAGGTGCTCGGGCGCATAGCCCAGGCGCGCGGCCACCGCCGCAAGCCGCGTGTCGCCGCCCTCGTCCAGACAGCGCGCCACGGCCTGCGCCAGCCGGTGCGGCGGCGCGCCGCCGGAGTCGGGCAGCAGCCGCATCAGCTGGCCGGCGAGCTCGCGTATGCCGCCGCTGAGTATCAGCCGCGCTGCGGCGTCGGCGCGGCCCGCGGCGGCCTTGAGGTTGTCAAAGCGGCCTGCGAGCTGCGCGGCGTCCAGCGCGGGCCTTTCCCATATGAGCGAGGGCAGCGCCGCGCCGGGCGCGTCCGGGCCGCACTGCACCACGTCTATCTCGCAGCGCTCAAGCGCGCAGGTCGAGTGAATGTCGCCGGGCGCAATCACCGACAGCGCGCCCGGGCCCAGCGTCAGCTCGCGCATGCCCACGCGCTGCACGCAGCGGCCGCGGCGCACCAGCAGCAGCTCGTATGCGTCGTGCCAGTGGCAGTTGACCATCATGCCCGGCGCTGTGCGCGCGTTGGTAAACGCGGTGCAGGCGGGTGCACCCGGCTCGAGTTTCAGCTTTTCGCGGTATGCGAACACGGCTCAGACCTCCTTACGCGGCGCTTGCCGATCACGCATGTTATTGTATCACGTATATCAAGAATTGTACACTATATGTCAAGAAATGGGCTATGCCGGGCGCGCGCGGGCGGGTATAATGGAGCCAGGGGAGGGATGACAATGCGCAGACCGGATTTTGAGCGCAACACGCTCAGAGTGCTCAGGCGCGGCAGGCCCGAGCGCGCGTCGCTGTTTGAGCTGTTTTTGAACCCGACTTACTATGCGCGGCTGGCGGGCCGCGAGCCCCGGCCGGGCGACGCGCTGGACGCGCTGCGAGTGACGGCCGAGGCGATGGCGGCGGCGGGCTATGACTACGCCACGGCGCACGCGTCCGACTTCGCGTTCGACGCCCGGCCGCGCGCACACCTGAACACGGTGTCGCTCAACGACGGCGCGGCGATAACCGACTGGCCGAGCTTTGAGCGCTATAAGTGGCGCGACCCGCAGGACTGCGACGCATCCAACATAGAGCGCATGCGCCGGTATCTGCCCGAGGGCATGAAGCTGATGATAATGGGCCCGGGCGGCGTGCTCGAGAACCTGATAGCGCTGACCGGCTACGACAACCTGTGCATAATGCTCTACGAGGAGCCCGAGCTGGTGGACGCGATAGTCGAGCGCATAGGGCGGGCGCTGCTGCGGTACTACGACATGGTGGTCGACATGGACAGCGTGGGTTTTTTGTGCTCGAACGACGACTGGGGCTTCAATACGCAGACGTTCCTGAGCCCCGCGCACATGCGCAGGTACATATTCCCGTGGCACAAGCGCATAGTCGAGCTGGCACACAGCCATTCAAAGCCGTGCATACTGCATTCCTGCGGCTACTTTGACGAGGTCATAGACGACGTGATAGACGATATGGGCTTTGACGGGCGGCATTCATACGAGGACAATATCTGCCCGGTGGAGCAGGCATACGAGCGGCTCGCGCCGCGCATAGCGGTGCTGGGCGGCATTGACATGGACTTCATGGTGCGCGCGCGGCCGGAGCAGGTATACGCCCGCGCGCAGGCGATGCTCGAGCGCAGCTGTGAGCGGGGCTGCTACCTGCTGGGCACGGGCAATAGCGTGCCCGAATACGTGCCGTATGACAACTACATGGCGCTGGTGCGCGCGGCGTGGGACGATTGACGCGGCGCAGGCGATGCTCGAGCGAGGCTGCTATCTGCTGGGCATGGGCAACAGCGTGCCCGAATACGTGCCGTATTTCAACTACATGGCGCTGGTGCGCGCGGCGTGGGACGATTGACGCGGTGTAGGCGATGCCCGGCGCAGCCGCTACAGGGGCTGTTACCTTCCAAGCACGGGCAACAGCGTGCCCGAATACGTGCCGTATGACAACTACATGGCATTAGTGCGCGCGACGTGGGACGATTGACGCGGCGCAGGCGATGCCCGGCGCAGTCGCGACAGGGGCTGTTACCTTCCAGGTACGGACAACAGCGCACCCGAATACGTGTCGTATGACAACTACATGGCACTAGTGCGCGCGGCGTGGTACGATTGACGCTGTGCGCCCGGCCCGATGCGAGGGCATGCGCTCCGGGCGGCGCATAGCGGCAGCCCCGGCGCAGGGCCCCGGCGGACGCGGCCCCAAACAGCGGCGCGC
>CAWVGT010000203.1:0-3020 GCA_963928645.1 Candidatus Fimadaptatus sp. | reverse complement strand
CATGTCGTTCATGTTGACGTCGGTGCCGGGTATCTCGCTCTTGGGCTGGAACTCCTCGACCTCGACCTCGACCAGCTGATGCTCCAGCTCGCCCGCGCGCAGCTGGGCGCGCACCTCGTCGCGCTGGGTCTGGTACTTCTGCTTTTCCTCGGGCGTGCCCTCGGGCTCGCGGGGCTTGGTGCCCAGCAGTATGTCAATAGGGTTGGTGGGCTTCTTCTGGGGCTTGATTATCAGCTGCACCAGCCGGTCCTCGGCCGCGGCCACCGCCTTGTCGTGCACCAGGTCGGCCTGCTTTTCCTTGGCCACGCGTATCGCCGCCTCGACCAGGTCGCGGATTATCGAGTCCACGTCCCGGCCCACATACCCCACTTCGGTGAACTTGGTCGCCTCGACCTTGACAAACGGCGCGTCCACAAGCTTTGCCAGCCGGCGCGCTATCTCGGTCTTGCCCACGCCCGTGGGGCCCATCATCAGTATGTTCTTGGGCGTCACTTCATCGCGTATCTCCGCGGGCAGCTGCGCGCGCCGGTAGCGGTTGCGCAGCGCGACCGCCACGGCCTTCTTGGCCTCGTCCTGCCCGATAATGTATCTGTCCAGCTCGCGCACTATCTCGCGCGGCGTGAGTTTGTTCATGTTTCGACTCCCTTCGCTTTAAACGCGTTCGACGATTATGTT
The DNA here is from genome assembly GCA_963928645.1 of Candidatus Fimadaptatus sp. Classification (GTDB taxonomy): domain Bacteria; phylum Bacillota; class Clostridia; order Christensenellales; family Aristaeellaceae; genus Fimadaptatus. The sequence goes on along the minus strand of CAWVGT010000203.1, from coordinate 2,345 downwards.
GTCGTTGGTGTAGACGCAGATCGACGCGGCAATGTGCAGCGCCTTTTCGGCTATCTCGGCGGCGCTGAGCTCGGTGTTCTGCACCAGCGCGCGCGCCGCGGCCAGCGCAAAGTTGCCGCCCGAGCCTATCGCCACCACGCCGTCGTCCGGCTCTATGACCTCGCCCGTGCCCGACACCACCATCAGGTTATCCTTGTCGGCGCACAGCAGCATCGCCTCCAGCTGGCGCATAGCGCGGTCGCCCCGCCACGTCATCGCCAGCTCGACCGCGGCGCGCGGCAGGTTGCCCGAGTACTGCGTCAGCTTATCCTCGAGCATCTCGCTCAGCGTAAACGCGTCGGCCACCGAGCCCGCAAAGCCAATCACGACCGTGTCGTGATACAGCCGGCGCACCTTGCGCGCGGTGGCCTTCATCACGACCTTTTCGCCCATCGTCACCTGGCCGTCGCCGGCTATCGCTATCTCCCCGTTGCGCTTTACCGCGCATATCGTAGTCCCCTCGAGTTTCAAATCTATTCCTCCTGCAAAGCGTATTGGCTCTTTATCTGCTCCATTGCCTCCAGCGCGCGCCGGCCTATCGCCTCGTAGCGCTCCTTCTTGGAGCGTATGCGCCGGTTCAGCGGCGCCATGAGTCCGAAGTTGGCGTTCATCGGCTGGAAGTCGCGGTTGGGCGTGGATATGTATTTGCCCATCGCGCCCAGCGCCGTCATGTCGGTGAAGTCGACCGGCGCCTGCCCCCTAAGCTGCCGCGCCATCGATATGCCCGCGACCAGCCCCGAGCCCGCCGACTCGACATACCCTTCCACGCCGGTCATCTGCCCGGCGAAGTACAGCTCCTTCCGCCCGATGCACTGGTACCGCTCGTTCAGGAACCCGGGCGAGTGCAGGTACGTATTGCGGTGCATCACGCCATAGCGCGCGAACTCCGCGTGCTCGAGCCCCGGTATCATCCCGAACACCCGCTTCTGCTCGCCGAACTTGAGCCGCGTCTGGAACCCCACCAGGTTGTACAGCGTGCCCGCCGCGTCGTCCTGGCGCAGCTGCACCACCGCAAACGGCTCGCGTCCGGTGCGCGGGTCCTTAAGGCCCACCGGCTTTAGCGGCCCGTAGCACAGCGTGTCGTGCCCGCGCGCCGCCAGCAGCTCCACCGCCAGGCAGCCCTCGAACACGTTAGCGCTCCTGTCCAGCGGGCGCTCGTCGAAGCCGTGCAGCGGCGCGAGCTCGGCGTGGGTCAGCGCCTCGTAGAACGCCTCGTACTCCTCGCGCGTCATCGGGCAGTTCAGGTAGTCGTCGCCGCGGTCGTAGCGCGACTGGCGGAACACTTTGTCCATGTCAAGCGAGTCGGCGTACACCACCGGCGCGGCCGCGTCGAAGAAGTTGAGCTGGCTCACGCCCGGCAGCGCGGCAATCGCCTCGCTCAGCGCGTCGCTGGTCAGCGGGCCGGTCGCCACTATGCACGGCCCGTCGGGTATCGCGTCCAGCTCCATGCGCTCCACGCGGCACAGCGGGTGCTCGCTCAGCGCGCGCGTTATGTAGCCCGAGAACTGCTCCCGGTCGACGGCCAGCGCGCCGCCCGCCGGCACCCGCGCCGCGTCGGCCGCGCGCATCACCAGCGAATCCAGCGCGCGCATCTCGGCTTTGAGCACGCCCACCGCGTTGCTGAGCCGATCCGAGCGCAGCGAGTTCGAGCACACCAGCTCGGCGAACCCCTGCGCCTTGTGCGCCGGCGAGAACTTGACCGGCTTCATCTCCACCAGGCGCACCGGTATGCCCCGGCGCACCAGCTGCCAGGCGGCCTCGCTGCCCGCCAGGCCCGCCCCTATTATTGTAACCTGCGCATTCGTCATAAATTCTGTCATTAAGCGTACACCAAGATAATTTATTTTGTCAAAATCAGGGTAAATGCGTTCAACCAAATGTCAGCCGCGCGTACGCGCATGTATCCCGCCGCCACCTGCGCCAGCCGCGCATGGCGACAGCGGCGCGCCTTTAAATCGTCATCCGCATAGCGCCGTCTCGGCTGCCGCGCGTCTGGCTATTGCCTAAGCAGGTCAATCATGCGCGCCGCCGCATGGCGCTGGTTCACGGCTCAAACTTACGCCGCGTCATCGCCCGCCGATTCGCGGCTCATTTTGCGCCGCGTCGTCGCCTGCCGGTTCATGGCTCATTTTGCGCTGCGTTGTCGCCTGCCAGTTCGTGGCTCATTTTGCGCCGCGTCATTACCTGCCGTGTCACAGCTCACTTTGCGCCGCGTCATTGCCTGCCGGTTCATGGCTCATTTTGCGCCGCGTCGTCGCCTGCCGGTTCACGGCCCACTTTACGCCACGTCGTCGCCTGCCGGTTCA
>CAWVGT010000202.1:0-18977 GCA_963928645.1 Candidatus Fimadaptatus sp. | reverse complement strand
CGGCACCGCCATATCGGCCAACTGCGCCGATCCTGAGCGCGCGATGATGGTGCTCAACGAGGTCAACACCAACCCCGAGCTGGCCACGATGCTGCGCTTCGGCATCGAGGGCGTGCACTACAACTACAACGACGAGGGCATAATGGAGTTCACCGAGCGCAACGCGGATCCGGCTTCGCGCGGCTACTACATGTGGTATGCGGCGCCTCTGGGCAACCTGCTGATAGTGAATGCGCCCGAGGATCTGACCGGCCCGGACAACACGCTGCTGACCGAAATGGAGCGCCTCAACGAGGAGTGCATCAACGCCAACCATATGGGCTTCTCGTTCAATACTGAGAACGTGGTCAACGAAGTGGCGGCCTGCACCAACATAGTCGCCCAGTACCAGGAGGATATCGCCAACGGCAAGCTGAACTCCCAGGAGGATGTCGAGGCTTACGTCAACGAGTTCCGCGAGCAGCTCAAGGCCAATGGCGTGGATACCATAGTGGCCGAAGTGCAGCGCCAGCTGGATGAGTGGATGGCCGCGCGCGACGACGCCTGAGCGGGCCTTGAAAGTTAAATATCGAAATTTCCACCCGGAATAGTTGGCTGATGTGCAATCGTCCAACGCGATGAGATCGTGCGCCGCAGGTAACTGCGGCGCCCCTTCTTGGCGCTGAGGCCAGCATATGATCTTCACCCAGTTTTTGACTGCGCGCGCAATAAAAAACTGGGCATTGTTGCGCATTGGCAACCTCGGCGCGCTACCCCCGCCCGCACACGGCAGGGCAAACGATGCGCGCCCCATGGAGGAAGCATGAACTACTATCTGTCTTTGGATGCGGGCGGCTCCAAGTGCGCCGCGCTCATATTCGACGACGAGCTGAGGCTGTGCGCCGCCGCGCAGACCGGCGGCGTCAACACCACCCAGAACACGCCCGAAAACAGCCGCCGCAACATGGAGGACTGCATCGATTCGCTGGTGGCGCAGTGCGGCGCGCGGCCCATCGCGCGCGCATACGTGAGCCTGGTCGGGCCGCTGGCGGTGCTGCGCGAGGTCATATCGGCGCGGCTGAGCGTGGGCGAATGGTGCGTGATGAGCGAGCCCGTGGCGGGGCTGTGGGCGGGCCTGATGCAGCCCGAGGGCATATACGCGCTGGCCGGCACCGGTTCGGACGTGTTCTGGATAACATCCGACGCGCCCAACGGCCGGCGGATGACGGTGGGCGCGTGGGGCCCGATACTGGGCGACCAGGGCAGCGGAACCTGGATCGGCCAGACCGCGCTGCGCGCCGCGATTGCCGCGCGCGAGGGCTGGGGCGAGGCCACGCTGCTGTTCCCGCTCGTCAAGGAGCGCTGGGGCTTCGAGCGCGACTTCGACCTGGTATCGGTGGTGCACGGCGCGCCCGCGCCGTTTGCCAAGGTCGCGCAGGCCACCCGCCTGGTGGGCGAGGCGTGCGCGCAGGGCGACGCCGTGGCGCGGCGCATAGTGCACGAGGCCGGCACGCTGATGGCGCGCCAGACGATCTGCCTGATACGGCGGGACGGCGCCCGCGGCGACATAGTGGCTGGCGGCGGCGCGTGGAAGACGCATCCGGATATGTTCCGGGCGTTCGAGCAGGCGCTGCACGAATTCGACGCCGGGCTGATCGTGCACAAGCCGCACTTCGACCCGATCATGGCGGGCGTGGTGCGCGTCGCGATCGAGCGCATGTCCCACCCCGAGGCCGTGGAACTGCTCTCCGAGCGCATGCCGCAATACACCGTCAAGTGGTAGCGCCCGCTGCGCCTATCCGAGCACATCGACCGGTGAAAGGATGATATCTGTATGGACGCAATTGCAAGGTACTTCGACGCGGTCAGCGACGTCCTGGCCAAGGTCAGGCAGACCCAGACCGACGCCATGGAGCGCGCCGCGGCCTGCATCGCCGAGGCGGTCAGGGGCGGGCGCTGCGTGTTCGCGTTCGGCTGCAGCCACGCGGGCCTGCTCGCGCTGGAGCTGTACTACCGCACCGGCGGGCTGGCCGTCATCAACCCGGTGCGCGCGCCGGGCCTGTGCCTGGACATCGACCCCGCTACCATGACCAGCCAGATGGAGCGCCTGCCCGAATACGGCCGCATAATAGTGGACAACCAGCCGATGCGCGAGGGCGACGTGTTCCTGATACACTCGGTGTCGGGGCGCAACACTGTGACCGTGGACGCGGCGCTGCGCGCGGCCGAGAAGGGCGTGCACGTGATCGCGCTGACCAACGTCGACTACTCGCGCGCTACCAACTCGCGCCATCCCTCGGGCAAGCGGCTGTGCGACGTGGCCGAGCTGGTGCTCGACAACTGCGGCTGCATAGGCGATTCCGCGATAGACATCGAAGGCGTGCCCGAAAAGGTCGCGCCCACCTCGACCGCGGTCGGCGCCGCGATGGTGAACGCCGTAATGGCGCGCGCGGTGGAGCTGCTCGCACAGTCCGGATTTACGCCGCCCATATTCGTGTCCGCCAACCTGGATCGGGGCGACGCGCACAACAAGGCGATGCTGGCCGAGTACGGCGACCGCATATTCTACATGGGACACTCGCGCTGAAACCGCATACGAATAAGGAGGAAGTATAACATGCTGCTGGATCGTTACTGGGACACAATCGACGAGCTCTATTCGCGCGTAAAGACCACTCAGCGCGACAACATTGTGGCCGCGGGCAAGCTGATAGCGGACGCGGTCGACGGCGGCGCCTGCGTACACATATGTGATTCCGGTCACATAATAGACTCCGAGCTGATCTACCGCGGCGGCGGCCTGATACTGTACAAGAAGTTCAAATACAACCTGGTCGTCGAAAACCCGGTGCGCAAGCGCGACCGCTCGGATCTGGACACGTCTATGGAGGGGCTGGCCAGCTACGCGCTGAAGGCCTCGGGCGCGCGCCCGGGCGACGTGATGATACTGGGCTCGGTATCCGGCCGCACGTTCTCGGTCGTCGATCTGGCGTTCGAGGCGCGCAAGATGGGGCTCAAGATCATAGTGGTCACGTCGATGAGCTACGCCACCCAGGTGGACAGCCCGCACTCCTCCGGCAAGAAGCTGTACGAGCTGGCCGACGTGGTGCTGGACAACTGCGCGCCCGCGGCCGAGGCCATGATGGAGGTCGAGGGGCTGGAGTCGCGGCTGTGCGCGGCCAGCGGCCTGTCCGCGGCGTTCATACTCTGGAGCATAACCACGGTGGTCGTCGAGGAGCTGCTAAAGAAGGGCAAGATGCCGGGCGTGCTGCGCAGCGCCAACTACCCCGGCGGCAACGACTACAACAAGACCTTCGTCGAACCCAGATATGAAAAAGAGGGGTTGTAATTATGGCAAAGCTATCTGTTGAACGGCTGACGATGCCGAGCGCATCGCTGGGCCGCGCCAACCCGTTGCCCGACCTGAAGGCCAACAAGGATGCGCACGCGAACATAGACATCGATACGCAGACGATCACGCCCGAGGAATCGAAGTACATGGGCTGGGGCCACGTAAACGGCATACTCCCCTACACCATACTGGACAACTACAACCGCGTCAAGAAGCCGCGCGCCTGGAAGGCCGCCGTGCTCGAAAACGAGTGCCTGCGCGCGACGTTCCTGCCCGAGCTGGGCGGGCGGCTGTGGTCGCTGTTTGACAAGCAGGCCGGGCGCGAGCTGCTCTGCCGCAACCCGGTGTTCCAGCCCTGCAACCTGGGCCTGCGCAACGCGTGGATCTCCGGCGGCGTCGAGTGGAACCTGGGCATAATCGGGCACACGCCGTTCACCGTCGCGCCGCTGTACGCCGAGCGCGCCGAGGCCGAGGGCGGCGAGCCGATACTGCGCATGTATCAGTATGAGCGCGTGCGCGGCCTGGTCTACCGCGTCGAGGCGATGCTCAAGGGCGACCGGCTGTTCGTGCGCGTAAAGGTCGACAACGCCAAGCCCAAGGACACCGCCATATACTGGTGGAGCAACATCGCCGTGGACGAGCACCCCGACACGCGCGTGTTCGTGCCGTCCGAGCGGGCGTATCACTACGGCTACGGCAAGGGCCTGGCCAAGGTGCAGTACCCGTACCTGAACGACTGGGACGCGAGCCGCCCTGTGCAGCTGCCCCAGTCGATGGACTTCTTCTTCGACATACCCCAGGGGCGCAGGCACTGGATCGCGGCGCTGGGCGGCGACGGCTACGGGCTGGTCGAGACCTCGACCGACGAGCTGATAGGCCGCAAGCTGTTCGTGTGGGGCATGGGCGCCGGCGGGCGGCGCTGGCAGGAGTTCCTGGCCGACAAGGACACCGCATACGTCGAGATACAGTGCGGCCTGGCGCACACTCAGCTGGAGCACCTGCCGTTTGCCAACGGCGCCAGCGTGGAGTGGGTCGAGGCGTACGGCGCGATGCAGCTCGAGCCCGACGTGGCGCAGGGCGAGAATTGGACCGCGGCCAGCGATGCGATTGAGGCGCGGCTCAACGCGCAGGTCAGCCTGACCCGGCTGGAGGACGCGCGCGCGCAGTTCCGCTCGGCCGACGGCAAGCACGGCGCGTTCATACACCAGGCCGACGGCTGGGCGCACCTGGAGGGCCTGGTGGGCGAGTTCGACGCGCACGGCCTGCGCTTCCCCGCGGCCCGGCTGGGCGCGGCCGAGCTGGAGTGGAAGGCGCTGCTCACCGAAGGCGCGCTGCCCTGCCCCGACCCGCTGGCCGAGCCGCGCGGCTATCAGGTGTCCGACGAGTGGATGGCCGCGCTGCAGCGCTCGATAGACGCCGGTCACGGCCACTGGTACGCCTGGTACCACCTGGGCGTGATGCAGGCGTACCGCAACGATCGCGACGCCGCGCGGCAGTCGTTCGGCAAGTCGCTGGAGCTGGCCAGGTCGCCCTGGGCGCTGCGCTGCCTGGCCGTGCTGGACAAGCTGGCCGACGACCCGGCTGCCGCGGCCGACCGGCTGCTCGAGGCCGTATCGATGTGCCCCCAGCGCAACCTGGCGATCGAGGCCATGGAGGCGCTGGTCAACGCGCAGCGGTACGAGGCGGCGCTGGACGTTTACGCCAAGCTGCCCGACAGCGTGCGCCGGCTGGGCCGCATAAAGGTACTGCGCATCAAGGCTCTGCTCGAGGCCGGCAAGCTGGACGAGGCCGAGCGCATGCTGCGCGGCAACATAGTGCTGACCGACGTGCGCGAGGGCGAGCTGTCGCTCTCCAACCTGTGGTTCCGGCTGCAGGAGCTCAAGCATACTGACGAGCCCCTGCCCGCGCATCTGGACTTCCGCATGAAGTGACGCGCAAGCCGCCCCCAGCGAGCGGGCCCTGCGCCGAGCGTATGACAACGGGCCGGCAGCGACTCAAATGAAGTCGCTGCCGGCCCTATTTGTCGGTGTGGCTGAATGCGCGCCGGTTGATTGCGCGATTTGTATGAGGGGCCGGTATGGGGTTGTGGCGTCGGGAGCCGCGCTTTCAGGCTATTTATGTCTGCGGCGGTCGAGGCGTCGTCGCCCGGCCGGCTTTGCCCGTATGTGAAGTCGGGCGCGGGCCAGCTTGCCAAATGACGGCCCATCCCCAGGCCGAGCCGCGCAAATCCAGGATACATGGCGCCGCCCGCGGGCACATATCGTTCTGCATACCAAGCACAGATTCATGAACCGCGTCCGCCAAACCCTGCAATTCGCCAGTCTATCATAAAGCACCCGCATTCGCGCAGCTGCACGCGCCCACCGCCGCCAGCCGTTGCCCGAACTCGCCGCGTCGCGCGCAGCTCACGCTCGGGCCGCGCATTTCGACGGCCTCAACCACTGAGCTGCTGATTGAACCGTTGCCAGCCGTTGCTCGTATTCGCCGCGCCCCGCGCAGCTCACGCTCGGGCCGCGCATTTCGACGGCCTCAACCACAGAGCAGCCGATTGAACCGCCGCCAGCCGTTGCTCGAACTCGCCGCGCCGCGCGCAGCTCACGCTCGGGCCGCGCATCCACCCTCAACCCCAAAGCAGCCGATTGAACCGCTCCCGGCCCAACCGGTCGAGCGCGTCCAGCTTGCGCTTCTCGTAGAAGTCGGGTAGCGCGCCCCGGTCAAAGTACCATATGCAGTCCACCAGTATGCCCAGCTTGAGTATGTCAAACAGGTGCGCGCGATCCAGCGCCGGTATCGGGTGCACCTGTTCGTACACGGCCAGGTACTCCCGCGCCTGATTAAGGTCGACCACGTCGGCCTCCGGCGCGAAGCTCGCCCAGCTGTCGTGGTCAAAGCCCGGCCGGAAGAAGTTTATCTCCGACACAATGTCGAAGTACAGCCAGGTCTCGTTGGCGTCGTCGAAGTCCAGCAGCGCCGCCACCTCGTCGCCGCGGTACAGCACGTTCGTGTAGTGGAAGTCGCAGTGGCACACGCCCTGCTCCAGGCCCTCCGGCAGCTCCAGCCCGGCCAGCGCGGTTCGGTACCAGTCCAGCTTGGCGCGCGCCTGCGCCGTGCCCAGTCGCTGCGCGCGCTGCTCGGCCAGCTCCAGCATGCACGCCGGGCGATACGTCAGCCGCGCCGCGCCGCCCGGCAGCCGCAGCCCCCGCGTCAGCCCGTTCAGCCGCGCTATCAGCCGTAGCAGCGAGCGCGTCTGCGCCGGGTTGGGCATGGCCACGTGCTCGCCCGGCACGTATTCAAACAGCATGAACGGCTTATCGCGATACGTTGGCACGCGCCCGTCCGGCGGCACTATGCCCGGCGCGCACGGAAAGCCCCGCGCGCTCAGGTAGTCCAGCAGCGCGCGCTCGTATTCGACCTGGCGCAGCGTGCGGCCCTCGTAGTAGCGCAGCACGTACCGGCCCGAATCGAGCTCCAGCAGGTAGTTGGTCTCCACGCTGCCCGCCGATATCGGCGCGCCCTTGCGCAGCTCGCCCCTGTCAAAGCAGCGCGCCAGCTCGCGCAGTTCGTCGCATGAAAATGTGGTCTTGTTGGCCATATGCTTTCACTTCCGCACTCACATACGCATTATCGAGGGCTGGCGGCGGCAACCGCGCGCCCTGCGGCCTCCGCCGCGTTGGCCCGCCGTCACCGCCGCCTAAAGCGGGTCCCGGTATTGCAGTATATCACGGCGAACGCGCAGAGCGCCACCACGCCCAGGCCGTAGGCGGTCGCCAGCCACGGCAGGTCGAATATGCCCGCCACCGCTACCAGCGGCATCAGCACGCCTATCGGCAGCAGCACCTTGCCCATAAAGCGGCAAAGCGCCCGCTCGTCCCAGCGGGCCTTTTCCGCTTTTGACATCGTATTGTAGCCGGCGATCAGGAACGCGCCCCTGCCGCTCAACAGCACCGCCGCCAGCGCGATCAGCACGCCGGAGCTGGCCAGCACCACGATAAGGCCCACGATATCATTGGGTACCACGGTACCACTCCTCTCAAGTCACAGCATGCTGCGCGGCGTCGGAGGCATCACGCGCCCGCATCAGTGAGTTCAGGCATCGCCCAATCGCTCGCGGACAGACCGCACCGGTATAGCGCGCCGGCCCGCCGCGGCGCCGTGGCAGCGAGCGTACCCGGCCCTGCCGGCCAGCGTGTTCAGGCCGCAACGCTGTCCTCGCGGGGCTGATTGCGCGCATATACCAGATACCACACGTACATGCCGCCGCCGCGCAACAGCGCGCCCAGGCTCATGCCCCACCATATGCCGTCCAATCCCAGCGGCCCGCGCGACATGAAGTACGCCAGGAACACCCGCATCAGGTTGGTGGCGATGCTTATCGCCGAGGGCGGCGTGGTATGGCCCAGCCCGCGGAACGCGCCCGACGCCACGCCTTCCAGGCAGCCCGCGATCTGGCACAGCGCCAGCACCCGCAGCAGCGACGTGCCCACCGCAATCGACTCGGTCTCGCCCGGCAGGAACACGCTCATTATCGCGCCGCCACCGAAGTACAGCAGCAGCGTAACCGCCACGCCCCACAGCGACATCGCAACCGACGCTATGCGCACGCCCGCATGCACGCGCCGCCACCGGCCTGCGCCAAAGTTCTGGCCCACGAACGCGCTTATCGCCGAGGAGAACCCGCCCGCGATCAGCCACGACAGGCTTTCCACCTGCGCGCCGATCTTCTGCGCCGCAATCGCGCCCGCGCCCCATTCGGCTATCATGCGCGATACTATCATCGACAGGAACGTGAAGAAAAAGCTCTCCACGCACACCGGCGTCGACCAGTGCAGTATCCTGAGCGAATGGCGCATCGAGGGCCGCCTTGCCAGGCTCAGCTGAACCAGCGGCTTGAACCTGGCGCTCAGCATCACCGCTATCGACAGCGCCCCGGCCAGTATCTGCGCCGCCACGGTCGCCACCGCCGCGCCTATCACGCCCCAGCCCAGGCCCAGTATCATCAGCGGGTCGAGCAGCATGTTGGCGCCCAGCCCGATCAGGTTTATTATGAACGGCACGCGCGAGTTGCCGCAGCCGTTGAATATGCCGGTCACCGCGACCGTGACGAACGTGAACGGCACGCCGATGCAGATTATGACCATATAGCTGATCGCGTCGGCCACGACGTCGGCCTCCTGTATCGCGAAGAACCCCACCAGCGGCGCGCGGAACACGAACAGCACCAGCGCGAACAGCAGCCCGAACGCCACCGACAGCCAGAACCCCGCGCCCGCGAACACGCCCGCCTCATCGAGCCGATCCTTGCCCAGGCTCTGCGACACGCCTATCTCGGCGCCTATGCGCGCCAGCATCTGAAATGCCGACGCCAGCCACATGTACATGCCCACCGTGCCCGACGCCGCCACGGCGTGGCTACCTATCTTGCCCAGCCAGAACATGTCGGTCATGTTGTAGGCCATCTGCACTATCTGCGTGCCCATAATCGGCAGCGCGACCAGCAGCAGCTTGTTGAGTATGCCGCCGCGCGTCAGGTCGAACTTTTCGGAGCGAGTTGCCTTGGCGTCCACTTGCGCTATCATCCTTTCCTGCGGCGCAGCGCGCCGCGCATTTGCATGCGGCGCGCGTCCGGCGATGCGCCGCGCGCGCCTCAGAACAACTAACTATAACATACCGCCGCGCGTTTGTCCAGCGGTGCGGCGCGCGTTCGCCCGGTTTAACGCGCGCCGCCACGCAAAAGGCCGGCAGCGCGGACCCGCTCCGTCAGGGGGCGGGCCTGCCTGCCGGCCGCGCTCGGCCTAGCTCAGCCCAGCGACTCGACGCTGTCGGCCACGGCTCGCGGCAGCGTGCGCGCCCCGCCCTGCAGCGTGGTGTAGTCATAAGTGCCCTCAATGCGCGCGCAGATCGCCAGCGAGTCGCCGCCGCTCATGTCCGCCAGCAACCGCGCGTCCAGCTCCACGTACACGCGCTGCATGTCGTCCAGCAGCAGCACCAGCGCGCCCACATCGTCCTGTGCGGTCAGCAGCTGCACCACGCGGCCCTCCAGCAGCACCGCGCGGCCCTCGTAGGCCTCGGGGTCGGCCGCGTACTCGGCGGAATCGAACGGCGCGTACTCGGCGGATATGTCCGCACCGGGCTTGGCCGGTTCGGTCTCGGGCTCGTCCGCGCCGGGCTTGGCTGGTTCGGTCTCGGGCCCGTCCGCGCCGGGCTTGGCCGGCTCGGCCTCGGGCTCGTCCGCGCCGGGCTTGGCCGGCTCGGCCTCAGGCTCGTCCGCGCCGGGCGCCGCAGGCCCGTCCTCGGCGGGCTGCGCGATCAGGCGCTCGCCGTCCTTGTTGAGCGCGCTGTCCGAGAACAGTATCAGCTGGTCCAGCACCGACGCCTTGCCGTCGTTGTCCAGGCCGTTCACCTTTTCAAACTGCTTTACCGCCTTGACGGTCTCGTTGTCATACTTGCCGTTTATGCGGGTCGTCAAATAGCCCAGCTCGGCCAGGCGCTCCTGCAGGCGCGTCACGGCCTCGCTAATGTCGTTGCGCTCCAGCGGCGCATAGTCGCCCGAGCCTATCTGCGCTATCATCGCGTCCACGCGCGCGCGCAGCTCCAGCAGCGCCTCGATCTGATCGTCGGCATCCTCATGCGCGGCCACTACCGCGAGCACAGGGTCGACCGCATCCTGCTCGTGCGCCAGCGCCACGCCGCCGCTGAGCAGCACCGCCGCCAGCAGCGCGCATACCGTCTTTTTCATACATCCACGCTCCCCTCAACGCAATATACATATATTATATCTTTCTAAAAACACGCTGTCAATCGCAAAACGCCGGCAAGCACCAGCGGCCGCCGCTGCGCCTAATCAAACACATCGCGCGATCAAAATACGCTTACAGTCAACTAGTCATACAGCTCCACCCGCCGCTGCGCCGGATAATAGCGGCGCCGCAGATCATCCCCCTGCGCGCGATAGCGCTCCAGCGCCGCCAGGTCGACTTCGAACGCCGCCAGCGCCAGCCCGTCGCGCCAACTCTCCGCGACCAGCGCGCCGTCCGGCCCGACAACCAGGCAGCCGCCACCATACCGCCCGCCGTCCCACTGGTTGCAGCAGGCCATGTAAACGCGATTGTCATACGCGCGCACAGGCATCAGCAGCTGCCACAGCGCCCGCCGCCGCGCCGCCGGCAGCGGGGAGGCGTGCGGCGCGAATACCACCTGCGCGCCGCGCAGCGACAGCGTCTGCGCCACCTCGGGAAAGTGGGCCTCCACGCACAGCTGCATGCCCACCCGCACGCCGCAGGTCAGCTCGAATACCTCCAGCCGCTCGCCCGGCTCGAACCGCTGCCGCTCGCGCTCGCCCAGATGGGTCTTGCGGTAGAACGCGCGCGCGCCGTCCGCCCGGAACAGGCCATGGGTAATGTACAGGCGCGCGCCCTGCCGCTCCATGAACCCGGCCAGCACGTCGATCCGATGCCGCCGCGCCGCGTCCGCCACTGCGTCCAGCGCCGGATCAGTCGCGCTCAGCGCGCGTACCGCGGCCGCGTCCGGGCTGTAGCCGGTCAGGCTGCACTCGGGCAGGCACACCGCGGCGCAGCCCAGCGCCCCGGCCTGTGCCGCACACTGTTCGGTGCGCGCGATATTGCGCTCGAGCGAATCGTCCGCCGTCAGTTGCGCTACACTCAACCTCATATACCCTCGTCCTCCCGTCAGCTGTGTCTTGTCATCCGCGTGCCTTGCATGTGCGCGCCTATGCACATGCGCCCATGCGCCGGGCACGACGCGCGCTATCCTCGCTTCGCAATTTTGCCTGTCCTGAGGTTTGTACGGTCGCGTGTTATATGCGCATCGCCAATTGCGGCGCATTTGAAGCCGGCCATCAGTACGCTCGCATAAGCATGCCAAATGCGCCTGCAAAACCTGCGCGCTATTCCCCCGCCGCACGATCCGGAGCGCATTCGCCGCACACGCGGCGTGCACCCATCTCCTGGCGCGCCTGCCCCCCCCACCCGGCTGCGCAGCGGGAGTCATGCGAGCCATGGCAGCGCCAGGCCATGCCGTAGCGGCGGGCCCCCGCCCGACCCCGCGTCCGCCAGTTCCCTGGCGGCGGCTCCCTGCCCGCCGCCCGTCACAGATCCACGCCGTCCTCGAAGAACCAGCGTATCTTGTCGCGCAGATCGGCGTACTTCAGATAGACTATGTTGAACTCGCGCACCACGGTCTCGCCGCGCAGCGTGAATTTGGCCAGCTCCGGGTCGGAATCCGCGAGTATGTCGTATACGAACGATATGCCGTAGCCGCGCTTGACCAGCTCCAGTATCAGCTTGAAGCTCGATATGCAGATGTGGCGCGGGAAGCGCTGCAGCGACTCGTTGTAGCCGGTCAGCTCCTGCTCGAGTATCGCGCGCGTGCCCGAGCCGGGCTCGCGGTGGATTATCGTCTGCTGCATCAGCTCGTCCACGCCTATCTCGCGCCCCGCAAACGGGTGCGCGCGCCGGCATATGCCCACGAAAGGCTCGCGCCGCAGCAGTATGCTGTCAAACCGGTCCTTGTCAAAGAAGCCCTCCACCACCGCGAAGTCCAGCTCGTTCGACTCCAGCAGCCTGAGCAGGTGCTCCGTGTTGTCCACTATCAGCGTCAGCGCGGTCTCGCGCCGGTTCAGATATCTGAATATATAGTCCCCCAGAAAGTAGTCCCCCACCGTCTTGGTCGCGCCTATCCTCAGCTCGTGCAGCCCGCCGCCCGCCAGGCTCGCCCGCAGGCTCTGCTCCTGCAGCCGCGCCGCGCGCGCGTATCGCTCCAGCACGCCCGCCGCATCGGTCTTTTCCAGCCTGTGGTTGCGGTATATGAACAGCTTGCAGTCGTACAGGCTCTCCAGGCTGTGTATCTGCTGCGTGACCGCGGGCTGCGATATGTGCAGCCGATCGGCTGCGCGCCGGTAGTTCATGCAGTCGCACAGCGCCAGAAACGTGTCTATGCGGTAATCCAGCATGCCGCCCTCCGTCGATAAATTTATCTTATCGTGCTATGATTTATAACAAGTTGATTTTATCATGGATTTCTGCTAAAATCAATAGGTAAGCGAAAATTCCAGCGCGCGGACCGCGCGCCCAGGAGGAGCGAAGGTATGAACATAGTTGTTATCGGCGGAGTCGCCGCCGGCACCAAGGCGGCCGCCAAGCTGATGCGCCGCGACCGCAGCGCGAACGTGACGATCTACACCAAGAGCCAGGACATATCATACGCAGGCTGCGGGCTGCCGTACTATGTTGGCGGCGGCATAGCCACGCGCGAGGGGCTGATAGTCAACACGCCCGCCAAGTTCACCGGACTGACCGGCGTGAGCGTAAAGACCGGCAGGGAGGCCGTGGCAGTGGACGCCGCGGCAAAGACGGTGCGGTTTGCCGATGGCGAGGTCGTGGGCTATGACAAGCTGATAATCGCGACCGGCGCGACGCCGTTCGTGCCCAACGTGCCCGGCACGCAGCTGCCCGGCGTGTTCACTATGCGCACGCCCGACGACGCGATAGGCCTGCGCGCATACGTCGAGGAGCGCAAGTGCCGCAGCGCGGTCGTCGTGGGCGGCGGGTTCATAGGGCTGGAGATCGCCGAGAACCTGATGGCGCGCGGCGTGAGCGTGACGGTGGTCGACATGGCCAGCCAGGTCATGCCCAACCTGTTCGACGCCGAGTTCGCGGGCTACATCCGCCGCCAGCTCCAGGCGCGCGGCCTGAGAGTGGCCACCGGCGCGGCGCTGGAGCAGGTGCTGGGCGCCGAGCGCGCGACCGGCGTGCGCACGAGCGTGGGCAGCTTTGACGGCGACGCGGTCGTGCTGGCGATAGGCGTGCGCCCGGCGACGGCGTTCCTGGAGGGCTCGGGCATAGAGCTGAACCGCGGGCTGGTGGTCGTGGACAGGTACCAGCGGACCAGCGCCCCGGACGTGTACGCGGTGGGCGACTGCGCGCAGGTGTTCAACCGCCAGACCGGCAAGCCGCAGTGGTCGGCGATGGGCTCCACCGCCAACATCACCGGGCGCTGTCTGGCAGTGAACCTGACCGGCGGCGACGCGCCGTACGGCGGCTGCCTGGGCACCGGAGTGGTCAAACTCGCCAGCGACCTGAACGCGGGCCGCACCGGCCTTACCGAGGCGCAGGCGCGCCAGGCCGGTTACGACGCGGTCAGCATAACCTGCGTGACCGACGACAAGGCGCACTATTACCCCGGCTCGGCCAACTTCGTCATCAAGCTGATCGCCGATCGCGCCAGCGGCAAGCTGCTGGGCATACAGGCGCTGGGCGCGGGCGAGGTCGACAAGCTCGTCGACATGGCGGTGACCGGCATAGCGCTGGGCGCCACCGTGGACGACTTCAACACGCTCGACTTTGCGTATGCGCCGCCGTTCTCCACCGCGATACACCCGTTCGTGCAGGCGTGCAATGTGCTTGAAAACAAGCTCAGCGGCGAGTACATCAGCATGACCCCGGCCGAGTACCTAGCCGGCGCGGCCAAGGGCTACAAGGTCATCGACGTGCTGCCCGCGCCCAAGATACCCGGCGCCAAGTGGGTCGACCTGGGCAAGGTCACCGGCCCGGTGGATGGCCTGGCCAAGGACGACAAGCTGCTGCTGGTCTGCTCGCGCGGCAAGCGCGCATACTTCCTGCAAAACAAGCTCCGGGCATACGGCTACACCAACGCGGTCGCGCTGGAGGGCGGTCTGACCTACAACGACGTCAAGGTCGAGTTCGCCGGCGGCAAGCTGCCGCCCGAGGAGATAAAGCGCGTAAAGGGCCTGGGCTGCCTGCAGGACAAGCGGTATGACGACGTGTTCAACGTGCGCGTGATAACCCGCAACGGCAAGATAACCGCCGACGAGCATCGCGCGATAGCCGAGGCGGCTGAGCGATTCGGCTCGGGCGCAATCACTATGACCAGCCGCCTGACGCTGGAGATACAGGGCGTCAAGTACGACAATATACAGCCGATAATCGACTTCCTGGCCGAGCGCGGGCTCGAGACCGGCGGCACCGGCTCGCTGGTGCGCCCGGTGGTGTCGTGCAAGGGCACGACCTGCCAGTACGGCCTGATAGACACGTTCGGGCTGTCCGAGCGGCTGCACGAGAAGTTCTACGAGGGCTACCACGGCGTGACGCTGCCGCACAAGTTCAAGATAGCGGTCGGCGGCTGCCCCAACAACTGCGTCAAGCCCGACCTGAACGACCTGGGCATAATCGGCCAGCGCGTGCCTATGATAGACTACGCCAAGTGCCGCGGCTGCAAGGTCTGCCAGGTCGAGCGCAACTGCCCGATAAAGATAGCCAGCGTCGTCGACGGCAAGATACAGATAGACCCCAACGAGTGCAACAACTGCGGCCGGTGCCGCGGCAAGTGCCCGTTCGGCGCGCTGGAGTACCGCGACGGCTACAAGGTCATGATAGGCGGCCGCTGGGGCAAGAAGGTCGCGCGCGGCATACCGCTGACGCGGCTGTTCACCTCCGAGGCCGAGGTCATGGACATAGTCGAAAAGGCGATACTGCTGTTCCGCGACGAGGGCATAACCGGCGAGCGCTTCGCCGACACCGTGAACCGGCTGGGCTTTGACTACGTAAACGACAAGCTGCTCAGCGGCGAGATAGACCGCGAGGCCGTGCTGGGCAAGGACGTAAAGGGCGGCGCGAGCTGCTGACGGCGGCATACCGCAATGAGCGGTGCTGTGCGCGACAAAGCGCCGCAGACGGCCGGTGCACAGCCGGACAGGCCGCAATGCGCCACGCATCGCACGCCACAGTGCGCCAGCCAACTTAATATATACCGCTGACGGGAATCTGCCGGACCGCTTGTGACGGTGAAAGGGCCTTAAAACGCATTCCCCTCGGGAGTTAGCCTTCTGGGGTGCGCCATGTCCTTTTGCCTTGCAGGCGGCCCGGCTGTCTTAATGTAAACGGGAGGATGTTGAATATGATAAATCGGATCATCTGCGTATTTATGGCAGCGCTCATAGCGCTGACGGCGGGCGCGACCTGCCTGGCGGAAAGCGCCGCGCCCGAAGCAACCGATGGCGCCTCGACTGCCGCGCCCGGCCCGGTGACGTTCACCGACGACCTGGGCCGCACGGTCGAGGTCGAGAACCCGCAGCGCGTCGCGGCGCTGCTGGGCAGCTTCGCACAGGTGTGGCAGCTGGCGGGCGGCCAGGTCGTGGCGACCGCCGACGACGCCTGGGACGACCTGGCGCTGGAGCTGCCCGAGGACGCGGTCAACCTGGGCAACACCAAGAGCCTCAACCTGGAGCTGCTGCTGCAGGCGCAGCCCGACTTCATACTCGCCAGCACCAACACCCGCCAGAACATGGAGTGGCGCGACACGCTCGAGGCGACCGGCATACCGGTGGCGTACTTCGACATAGAGGACTTCGAGGACTACCTGAGGCTCATGGACATCTGCACCGACATAACCGGGCGCAAGGACCTGTACGAGGCCAACGGCACGGCGGTGCAGGCGCAGATCGACGAGGTCGTGGCCCACAGCGCCGCCCGCGTCGCGGAGCAGGGCGCGCCCACGGTGCTGTGCATGGTGGCGTCGGCCTCGGCGGTGTACGCCAAGAACAGCAAGGGCAATGTGCTGGGCGCCATGCTCAAGCGGCTGGGCTGCGTGAACATCGCCGACTCGGACTCGATGCTGCTGGAGAACCTGAGCATAGAGCACATACTGGTGTCCGACCCGGACTACATATTCATAGTGCAGCGCGGCGACGACGCCGAGGGCATGCGCGCCTATGTGCAGCAGCTGCTGATGGATCAGCCCGCCTGGAGCAAGCTCACCAGCGTGCAAAGCGATAAGGTCTACTTCATGGACAAGAACCTGTTCAACCTCAAGCCCAACGACCGCTGGGGCGAGGCGTACCAGATACTGGAGGACATACTGTCAGATGAATAGCCGGCGAAAGCTCGTGTTCACCGCGGCGGCGGGCATATGCGCAGCCAGCGCGCTGCTGAGCCTGTGCCTGGGCGCGGTGGGATTGACGCCGGGCGAGCTGTGGCAGGCGATGCGCGGCGGGCCCAACGACGTGGCGGGCTACATATTCTGGTACTCGCGGCTGCCGCGCACCGCGGCGTGCCTGCTGGCGGGCGCGGCGCTGGCGTGCTCGGGCTGCATGCTGCAGAGCCTGCTGGGCAACAAGCTGGCCTCGCCCGGCATAATCGGCGTGAACTCGGGCGCCGGGCTGGCGGTCACGGCGTGCTGCGCGCTGGGCGCGCTGTCGGGCTGGGCGGTGGCGCTGTCGGCGTTTGGCGGCGCGCTGCTGGCCGTCATGACGGTAATGCTGCTGGCGCGGCGCACCGGCGCATCGCGCAGCACGGTGGTGCTGGCCGGCGTGGCCATGAACAGCATACTGGGCGCGTTTCGGGAGGCGCTGACGTCGCTGGTGCCCGAGGTCGCGATGCTCAGCAGCGAGTTCCGCGTGGGCGGGTTCTCGTCGGTGGTGAGTACGCGGCTGATACCCGCGGGCATGCTGATCTGCGCGGCGCTGGCGGTGGCGCTCACGCTGTGCAACGAGCTGGACGTGCTGGCGCTGGGCGAGGACACCGCGCAGGGCCTGGGCATGCAGGTGCGGCGCGTGCGCGCTGTGTTCCTGCTGCTGGCGGCGCTGCTGGCGGGCGCGGCGGTCAGCTTTGCGGGGCTGCTGGGCTTTGTGGGGCTGCTGGTGCCGCACATCGCGCGCCGGCTGGTCGGCGGCGAGAGCCGGTTCGTGCTGCCGCTGAGCGCGCTGGCGGGCGCGGGGCTGGTCACCGCGTGCGACCTGATCGCGCGCCTGGCGTTCGTGCCGTATGAGCTGCCGGTGGGCATACTCCTGTCGGCGATCGGCGGCCCGTTCTTCCTGGCGCTGCTGCTCCGGCGCAGAGGAGGGCATGGCAATGCTTGAGATACGCAAGCTCTGCGCCGGCTATCCGGGGCGGCCGGTGCTCAGCGACATCGAGCTGACGCTGCCGAGCGGCCAGGTCACCGCGATACTCGGCCCCAATGGCTGCGGCAAGTCGACGCTGCTCAAGGCGCTGTGCGGCGTGCTGCGCCCGTTGAGCGGCGAGGTACTGCTGGACGGCGAACAGCTGCTCGCGCTGCCGCAGCAGCTGCGCGCCCGGCGCATATCCTACCTGGCGCAGAGCCGTCAGGTGCCCGACATCACGGTCGAACGGCTGGTGCTGCACGGGCGGTTCCCATACCTGAGCTATCCCCGGCGCTACCGGAGCGAGGACATCGCCGCGGCGCGCGAGGCGATGGCGCGCATGGACATATCGGAGCTGGCCGACGCGCCGCTGAGCCGGCTGTCGGGCGGTCAGCGCCAGAAGGCGTATATCGCAATGGCGCTGGCACAGGCCACGCCGGTCATACTGCTGGACGAGCCCACGACCTACCTGGACGTGAGCCATCAGCTCCAGCTGCTGCGCGAGGCGCGCGCGCTGGCGGCGCAGGGCAAGACTGTAGCCATGGTGCTGCACGACCTGCCGCACGCGATGAGCGTGGCCGACCGCGTAGCGCTGATGAGCGCCGGGCGCGTGATGGCGCAGGGCACGCCCGAGGAGGTATACGCCTCGGGCCGCATGGACGCGGTGTTCGGCGTCAGGCTCGGGCGAACCTGGGCCGGCGGCGCGTGGAGGTACTACTGCGAGGAGGGCTGAGCATGGGCTACTTTCCGATGTGCGTGAACCTGGAGGGGCGCCGGGTGCTCTGCGTGGGCGCGGGGCCGCAGATAGAGGACAAGCTGGCGCGGCTGCGCCCGTTTCGCGCCGCGCTGGAGCTGCTGCCGGCGCTGAGCGATGCGAACCTGGAGCCGCGGCCGGCGCTGGTGGTGATAGGCGGACTGGCGCGCGCCGAAGCGGCCGCGGCAGCCCGGCTGTGCGCGTGCCGAGGCATACCGGTAAACGTGGTCGATGCGCCGGAGCTGTGCACGTTCACCTTCCCTGCGCTGATAACCCGCGGCGAGCTCACCATATCGATCAACACCGGCGGCCGCAGTCCCGCTGCGGCCGCGCAGCTGCGCCGGCGCATCGAGCGCGAGCTGCCCGAGCGCCTGGACGAGATACTGGACTGGTTGACGCAGCTGCGCGCGCAGTTGCAGGCCACGCTGCCGCCCGCTCAGCGCGCCGCGCTGCTCAACCGCGCCGCCGCGCTTGCATTTGAGCGGGGACGGCCGCTTGAGGTGGTGGAGCTGGATGGGGTTGCGGAGGAGTGCGGGATTTGAGCGGATGGTTCGGGGCGACGGGCGGGCGCATGGCCTGCCATGCGGCGTTGTTATGACTGGAATGCGTTATGACGAGCGCAGCTGTACCGCCGATTTTCGGGTTTAATGATGTTCTGAGCGATATGACATATTCGGGATGACGGGCTGTCTGGATTGCGGCTGAATGGCTTTGATGCCGCTGCTTGTGAGCTGCATAGAGCTGGTCGGTGAGACGATTGAACCTCGGTGTGACAATCTCGTCCTTTGCTCAGGTTGGCCGCGCAATGCTCAGGTTATCTCTGGACCGACCGGTTCAGGCTTTATCAGGCGATTACAGGCGCAGCTTATCAGATCGTCCGTTTGTTTGCATATTAGTCTTGATTGATTGTTGCCGCAGTCGTAAACTCGTCAAATGGCTTGGCCCGGAGAGGCGATGTGCTGTCCGGGCCAGGCCATTAG
>CAWVGT010000201.1:0-11126 GCA_963928645.1 Candidatus Fimadaptatus sp. | reverse complement strand
CGTAATACAATGGAACGCGTACGAAAGAACTGCGCAGAAGCTGATGCGCTGGACCACTACGCACTTGGGAGGATAAACGCAAGATGAAATATTCAAACGGCGGCAGGCGTATGAGGAGCGTAACGGCATGGGCCCTGGCGGCGGTGATGACGCTGGGCATGGCGCCCACGGTGACGTCGGCCGCGGGGGATACATACACGGTAAACGTGTCATCGGTCAACGTGCGCTCGGAGGCCTCGACCGACAGCGACGTGCTGACCCGCGCCAGCCGCGGCGAAAACGTCGAGGTCGTGGGCACCAGCGGCGACTGGTATAAGGTAAAGTACGACGGTCAGACCGGCTATATCAGAAAGGACATGCTGGTCGAGGGCGATGTCGCCACGTCCAGCTCGTCCGGAGCCACGGCCAAGGTCACCGGCAGCTCGGTCAACATACGCAAGAGCGCCTCGACCAGCGCCACCGTGCTCGAGCGCGCCAGCAAGGGCACCGTGCTGGAGGCCATATCGATGTCCGACGGTTGGGTCAAGGTCAAGTACTCCGGCGTGACCGGCTACGTCAGCGCCGATTACGTCAGCGTCAGCGGGCTGAGCTCGTCCTCGGGCAGCTCCGAAAAGCTGACCGAGATGGATCGCCAGGGCACTATCAACGCCAGCGAGGTCAACGTGCGCGAGGGCGCGGGCACCTCGACCGACAAGCTCTACTCGCTCAGCGAGGGCGCCAAGGTCGACGTGACCGGCCTGAAGGGCGACTGGTACCGCGTGCACACCTCCTCGGGCACCGGCTACGTGCTGGCCAAGTACGTGACGCTCACGTCCAGCTCCAGCTCCAGCGCGCCCGACAGCACCTCCGAATCGCTCAAGGAGATATCCGGCACGGGCGTGGCCACCGGCAACGGCATCAACGTGCGCAAGAGCGCCAGCACCTCCGCGGTGTCGCTGTACAAGCTGTCCAAGGGCGACTCGGTCAGCGTGACCGGCAAGCAGGGCGACTGGTACCGCGTAAAGACCTCGGAAGGCACCGGCTTCGTGCTCAGCGAATACATAGACTACACCGCGTCCTCGTCGGGCTCGACCAGCGACAGCGTGTCGGTTGAATCGGCCAGCGGCTCGGCCACGATAACCGGCAGCGGCGTCAACGTGCGCAAGAGCCCCTCGACCGACGCCGACAGGCTCTATCAGCTCGACAACGGCGCCAAGGTGGACATAACCGGCAAGTCGGGCGACTGGTACCGCATCAAGACCTCGCAGGGCGAGGGCTTCGTCAAGAAGGACTTCCTGGACATATTCGTCGCGACCAGCGGCGCCATCAAGGAGGGCCAGAGCGGCGACGACGTAAAGCAGGTGCAGCAGCGGCTGATCGAGCTGGGCTACTTAAGCGGCAGCGCGGACGGCAAGTTCGGCTCGGCCACGTCCGACGCGGTCAAGGCGTTCCAGCGCAAGGCAGGGCTGTCGGCCGACGGCATAGTGGGCTCGAGCACGCTCAGCGCGCTGAACGCGTCCGACGCGCCCAAGGCTGACGCTTCGGCCACGACCGCGCCCACCGCCACGACCGCGCCCGCGACCGACGATTACGCCACGCTCAAGCAGGGCTCCAACGGCGAGGCCGTAAAGCAGCTGCAGCAGCGGCTGATAGAGCTGGGCTACCTCAGCGGCAGCGCCGACGGCGACTACGGCAGCGCCACTACCGACGCCGTCAAGACCTTCCAGAAGCAGGCCGGCCTCACCGCCGACGGCATAGCCGGCGCCAACACCCAGAAGGCGCTCTACGCCTCCGACGCGCCCTCCAAAAAGACCGAGGCCGATGAGATAGAGGAGGAGCTCGATTCGATCAAGTCCACGCTCTCGATGGGCTCCAGCGGCGCCGAGGTCAAGCTGCTGCAGGAGCGGCTGATAGCGCTTGAATACATGTCGGGCAGCGCCGACGGCGACTTCGGCGCCAAGACGCGCGAGGCGGTCATGCTGTTCCAGAAGCAGGCGGGCCTGACCGTGGACGGCAAGGCGGGCAGCGCCACGATATCCAAGCTCTTCAGCTCCAGCGCCGAGAACTACGACGGCAAGACCACGATCGAGACTTCGGGATCGAGCGGCTCGAGCTCCAGCGGCTCGTCTAGCTCGTCGAGCGAGAGCTCCTCGGGCGTGATAATGGCGGACTGGTGGACCAGCAACATACAGAGCGTGTTCTCGCGCGGCACGATAGCCACCGTGACCGACGTCGATACCGGCATCAGCTGGAAGGTCAAGCGGCGCGGCGGCACCAACCACGCCGACGTGGAGCCGCTGACGGCGGCCGACACCGCCAAGATGAAGCAGGTCTACGGCAGCTGGTCGTGGAACCGGCGCGCGATCTGGGTCACCGTGGGCGGCAAGACCTACGCGGCCTCGATGAACGGCATGCCGCACGGCACGCAGTCGATAACCGACAACAACTTCGCGGGCCATCACTGCATACACTTCCTGAACAGCCGCACGCACACCGGCAACCGGCTGGACAGCGCGCATCAGAATGCGGTCAAGAAGGCCTACGAGGCCGGCAACTGACGGCACATCACCAAGTGAACGCGGGGGCTGCTCGCTGGCAACAGCGGGCAGCCTCCTCTCTTTATAGGCGGGGCGCGGGTCCTGCCCCAAAATGGAACCGGTTTGGCCATAAAACGTCTAATGGTAATGCAGGGCCGCGCATGCGCGCAGGCCGATCGAGGAGGAAGCGTATGGATACTGACATCGGAGACCCGCGCGTGCCTGACGGGCCGGCAAATGCCGAGTCGGAAGTCGGCATGCCCGGCAAGGTGGCTACGGCGCAGCCAACGGCCGCGTCCGAACCCGCCGCCTTTGAACCCGACGGACATGCGATGGAATCGGCAAATGTTAAAAGTAAAGTTGACAAGCCCGGCGGGTCGGCTGAGGCTCAGCTAAAGTCTGCGTCCGAGCACGCCGCATTTGAGCCCGACGAGCAGGCGATGGAATCGGTAAATGTCAAAAGTAAAGTTGACAAGCCCGGCGGGTCGGTTGAGTCTCAGCTAAAGTCCGCGTCCGAGCGCGCCGCCTTTGAGCCCGACGAGCAGGCGATGGAATCGGTAAATGTCAAAAGTAAAGTTGACAAGCCCGGCGGGTTGGTTGAGTCTCAGCTAAAGTCTGCGTCCGAGCACGCCGCTCTTGAGCTGGATATGCCAAATGCCAAATCGGCAAATGTCGAACCCGAGCTGGTCGTGCCCGGTGAACCGGCAGCCGAGTCGCAAAAGGCCGCGTCCGTCTCAAGCATGTCCGGCGAGCCGACCGCGGCGCAGTCAACGGCCGCGTCCGAACCCGCCGCCTTTGAGCCCGACAGGCAGGCGACAGAATCAGCAAACGACGAGCGCAAAGTAGGCAATCCCGGCGATCCAGCCACAGCGCAGCCCAAACCCGCATCCGACCTCGCTGCGCCCGCGCCCGCGTTTGCGCCGCGTCCCGGCCAGGCGGTGCGCATGTGCGTGTGCGGCGCGCCCAACCCGGAGTCGGCGCGGTTCTGCCACCGCTGCGGCCAGGACATATCGGACGTGATGCCCACGGCGTACGCGGGCGAGCCGGTCGCGCCGGCCGTGAGCGCCGCCGCGGACGCCGTGACCGAGAGCGCCGCGGAGGCGTTCGGCGGGGCGCTGCTCAGGCTGGAGAGCGTGGACGGGCTGTGCGCGCTGGACGTAAGCGAGAGCTGCACGCTGGGGCGCGGGGCGGAGCTGGCCGAGTACCTGGCCGACAAGCCGTATGTGTCGCGCCGGCAGGCGCATCTGATGCTGGAGAACGGCCGCGCCTACATAGTGCACGGCGGCGGGCGCAATCCCACCTGCCTCAACAACCGGCCGCTGCGCGAGGGCGCGCCCGAGGAGCTGCATCCCGGCGACGAGCTCGCGCTGGGCGGCATGACGATAGACGGCGAGCGCCAGACGATGGCGGCGTATTTCCGGGTGCGCCGGGCGGGCGACTTAGGCGAGTGTTAACACGCCGGGGCAGGATAAGCGCGCGCCGGGCGCGAATATAACCAGTGAGCGCCCGCGGCGATGCGTTTCGCGCCGCGCGGGTGCAAACCCTGGCTGGGGAGACGATGCGCATATGAGACTGGACAAGTACGTGGCCGCGCTGAGCGGGCTGAGCCGCAGCGACGTCAAGGCGGCGATCGCGCGGGGGCGCGTGCGCGTGGACGGCGCGCCGGCGCGCGACGCGGCGCGCCAGATAGACGAGCGCGGCGCGCGCGTCGAGCTGGACGGGCGGCTGCTGGAGTACAAGCGGCACACGCATGTAATGATGCACAAGCCCGCGGGCGTGCTCACCGCGACCGAGGACCGCGCTCAGCCCACCGTGCTGGATCTGCTGCCCGAGCCGCTGCGCGCGCGCGGCATGGCGCCGGTGGGGCGGCTGGACAAGGATACCACCGGGCTGCTGCTGCTTACGACCGACGGCCAGCTCGCGCACCGGCTGATATCGCCTCGCCACCACGTCGAGAAGGAATACCTCGCGCGCGTGGACGGCGTGCTGGACGAGTCGGACGTGCGCGCGTTCAGCCAGGGCATGCAGCTGAGCGACTTCACTGCGCTGCCGGCGGTTCTGGCGATAGAGCGGCCGGATCTGGCGCGGGTCACGCTGGGCGAGGGCAAGTACCATCAGGTCAAGCGCATGTTCGCGGCGCGGGGCAAGCCGGTGCTGGAGCTCAAGCGCGTGCGCATGGGCGCGATAGCGCTGGACGAGCAGCTCGCGCCGGGCGAGAGCCGCGAGCTGAGCGCGCAGGAGCGGCGCGAGCTGTACCGCTGCGCCGGCATGGACGACGCCGATTGAGCGGAAGGAGGACGCATATGGGCGAGCACTACTTCACGCCCGAGCCCACGTCGCGCCACGACGTGCGGCGCATATCGGCCGAGCTGGACGGGCGGCGGCTGGAGTTCGACACCGACGCGGGCGTGTTCTCGCGCGGCGAGCTGGACGCGGGCACGGCGCTGCTGATACGCGCGCTGCCGGCGCTTGAGGGGCGGGTGCTGGACCTGGGCTGCGGCTGGGGCGCGCTGGGGCTGTTCGTAAAGGCGCGCAACCCGGGCATAGCGCTGACCGCGGTCGACATAAACGCGCGCGCGGTCGAGCTGACGCGCGGCAACGCGGCGCTCAACGGGCTGCAGTGCGAGGCGCTGGAGTCGGACGGTTTCGGCGCGCTGGCGGGGCGGCGGTTCGATGCGATAGTGACCAATCCGCCGATACGCGCGGGCAAGCGCGTGATATACGGCTGGTTTGACGCGGCGCGGGCGCATATGGAGCCGGGCGGCGCGTTATACATAGTAATACAGACCAAACAGGGCGCGGATTCGGCGCTGAAGCACTTGAGGGACGCGTATGGCGCGGCGGAGATAATCGACCGCGGCGGCGGGTTCAAGGTGATCGCGGCGCGCGCGGCGGCCGAGCCCTGAGTGCGGGTGAGGAGATAGATCAATGGAACAGGCAATGCTGTCGACGGTCAAGAAGCTGACTGCGTTCGAGGGGTTTTTGCGGGTCAAGGCGGCGCAACAGCGCCAGGCGGTGAGCGGGTCGAAGTACCTGGACATGACGCTGGCGGACATATCGTGCGAGGTCAACGCCAAGATGTGGGACGGCACGGTGCTGCCGCCCGAGCCGGGCACGGTGATAAAGGTGCGCGGGCTGATGCAGGAGTACAACGGCCGCGCGCAGTTCCGCGTGGACAAGATGCGCCCGATGAAGGACGGCGACGATGTGGACATGTCGCGGCTGATCGCGTGCGCGCCGTACCCGCCCCAGGACATGCTGGATGCGATACTCGAGATCGCGCTCTCGATAAAGAACGAGGCGCTCAAGAACATAGTGCTGGAGCGGCTGGACGAGGTCAACGACCGGCTGCTGTACTACCCGGCGGCGCAGCGCATACACCACGCCGAGCGCGCGGGGCTGCTGCACCACACGCTGACGATGCTCAAGTGCGCCGAGGCGCTGCTGCCGATATACCCGTTCCTGGACGGCGACCTGCTGCGGGCGGGCGTGATACTGCACGACCTGTGCAAGACCGAGGAGCTGAACAGCGACAACATGGGCCTGGTCAGCGGCTACACGCGCGCGGGGCAACTGCTGGGTCACCTGGTGCAGGGCGCGATAGAGGTCGACCGCGTGGCGCGCAAGGTCGGCGCGCCCGACGAGCTGCGCGAGCTGCTGGAGCACATGCTGCTGAGCCACCACGACATACCCGAATACGGCTCGCCCAAGCCGCCGATGTTCCCGGAGGCCGAGATGCTGGCGCTGCTTGACCGCATGGACGCGCGCATGTACGAGATGAGCCACACGATATCGTGCATCGCGCCGGGCGAGTTCACCGACAAGGTGTGGTCGCTCGACCGGCGGCTGTACCGGCGCGAGGCGGCGCAGGCTGAGGTGGATGACGCCAAATAGTGGGGCGGCGCGGCGGCGCATATGTACGATGCGGAGCGGGCGCGGCGCTTTAGCTGCGCCGGCGCATAGCCAAGGCGATCTGCCTGTCGCGACGTGGCTGCGCGGAGCGTTGACGGGGCAAAGGCCGATGTGTAAGGTATGAGCTTTGCCAAAGACTGTTTCGGGGAAACGTGCGTGACCGGCGGCTGTACCGGCGCGAGGCGGCACAGACCGAGCCGGGCGACGCCAAATAGCGGGGCGACGCGGGGAGCGCCTGTGCATGTGTACGATGCGGAGCGGGCGCGGCGCTTTAGCTGCGCCGGCGCATAGCCAAAGGCGCTCTGCCTGTCGCGACGTGGCTGCGCGGAGCGTTGACGGGGCAAAGGCCGATGTGTGTGGTATGAGCTTTGCCAAAGACTGTTTCGGGGAAACGTGCGTGACCGGCGGCTGAACCGGCGCGAGGCGGCACAGACCGAGCCGGGCGAAGCCAAATAGCGGGGGAGCGCCTGCGCAAGTGTACGATGCGGAGCGGGCGCGGCGCTTTGGCTGTGCCGGCGTATAGCTGATATCATTTGCGCTGAGAGACGTGCGCATGGTAGGCGTGGCGCAGTCGTGAGTCGGAGTGCGCTTTGCTAAAGCTCGTTTTGAGCCGGCGTGCAGCCGCCGTTGCGATGCGCAACGTGGCTAACCGGCGTCAGCGTGCGCTTTGCGGGCTGCGCGTATCACAATTGTGAACGATATATAACTGTAAGCAGGCGGATTGTTTGCAAAAAGCTGAAAGCATCCCCTGGCCGCAGCGCCGGGGGATGCTTTCGGCTTATTTACTTGTCACTGCCGTCGAGCCGCGCGCCGCAGTGCGGGCAATACCTGTCGCGGCAGAGCAGCGCCTTTCCGCAGCGCGGGCAGACGTCGTGGAGCGATTTACGCCATATGCCGGCAATCAACGCCACGATGATGCAGCCCAGCCCGATATACGCGCCGGTCACTATGTCGTAGTCGCCGCTCAGCAGCGACAGCCCGACCACGCTCCAATCGATGACGAACGCTGTGAGCGAAATAACCCATATCCAAAACAGCGCGCGCTTCATATGTACCGCCTCCCGACGCATACTGTACCGCCATTATACCGCCTGCCGCAGCGCGCGTCAATCGGGCAAGCCGATCGGCAGAGCGCGTCAGGGCATGCGGCGACGCGGCCGGCATCGCACCGCTCACATGGCCGGGCAACGCAAAGCATGATGATGGTTACAAGCGCAGAAACACAGAACTGCTGAGTGCCTGGACTTGACAGGGCGTGTTGTGAGTGATATCATATACACATTGTGGGCTGTTGACGCAACGGATAGAGGGAGGTATTGTCATGAATCAAAAGGATGTGCTGATGCGGAGCGCGCAGAACTACATCAATTCTCAGAACTGGAAATACAGCATGGTTGGAAAAAACGGCGACGTGTTTGAAATCAATATGGGATTGGACTGCAAGCTGAAAAAATGCCGGCTGCTTGTCTTTACGTCTGAACGTGACATACAGAGCATAGCGGTCTGCCCGCTGAACGCGTCGCAGGACAGCTATGCCGACGTGGTCGAGTTCCTGACCCGCGCGAACTATGGCCTCAAGCTGGGCAATTTCGAGTTCGACTACTCGGACGGCGAGATCCGCTATCAGAGCATACTGAGCTGCGTCGAGGGCGTGCCCAATATGCGCGACGTCGAGCGCGTGGTGGATGTGCCCATACTTATGATGGAGCGCTATGGCAACGGCCTGGTAAAGAACCTGATGGGCTTTGGCAATCCCAAGCAGGACATAGAGGAGATAGAGGGCTGAGCCGCGGGCAGGTTCGTTCGGGGCAAGGGCGTGGGATCCGATTGGGGGTTGCCCGGACGCCGGCCGCCGCGTGAATGCGGCATAGATTGCTGAATTATGAAGAGGGGCCTTCGCCGGCAAGCGCCGGGGAAGGCCCCTTTGCGTGCGGCGCGCCTTGCGCTGCGCGGCGGTGATGGCTCAGCGCAGGCCCTGCGGCGGCAGCAGCTCCTCGCCCAGAGGGTCATGGCGCGCGCAGTTGCGCTCGACCGCGGCCGCGCTCCAGTTGGCGTAGCAGTACGCGCACATGTGCGGGCAGCAGTGGTACGCGCCTATGTCCACGCTGGGCAGGCACATGCAGCGCCTGCGCTGGCCGGAGTCGCGGCGGGGCGTCACCGGTTTGCCGGTGGCGGCCTCGATCAGCGCGGCGCTTATGCACGCCTCGCGCATGACGCCCGGCAGCTCCAGCCCCTCGGGCGGGCAGCAGCTGGTCAGCGCGATGCCGTGCGCGCGGGCTATGCGCGCCAGCTCGGCCGCCAGCGCGCGCATCTCCTCGGGCGCGGGCGCGCGGCAGAGCGGCTCCATCGCGCGGCGCACGCGCGGGTACAGCTGCACAAAGCTAATCACGCAGCGCCGCGTCGCGCCGCCCAGCAGCCCGCACGCGCGCTCGAACGCGCGGATGTGCCACTCGGGCGTCAGCGCGTCCGACAGCACTATCGGGTCGTAGCGCCAGATAAGGCAGTCCGGGCCGATGGCGCGGCTCAGCGCGCACATGCCCTCGACTATCGCGCGCTTGTCGCCCAGGCGCGGCTCGAGCGGCGCGGCGTAGGGCGTGAGCGTGTGCTGCACGGCCACCGGGAACGCGGCGCGTATCTCGGGCAGGCGCGCCATCAGCGGCCGGAAGTCCTTGCTCCAGAACACGCACGCGTCCACGTCGCCGGGGCGCAGCGACACGCGGCGCGCCTGGCGCGGGTTCATGGGGTTGCGCGCTATGGCGTAGCCCGCGCGCAGCCGGTTCAGGAACCATTCGCCGTAAAACGCGGGTATGTCGGTGCGGCGCGATGCCGAGACTATCATGATATGCCTCCATAAAGCCGCCGGCCCGCGCCGCCTCTGAATACGGGCGGCGCGGGCCGGTCGCATGCGTATATCCGGGGACGGCGCCGCGCTAGCCCAGCGTTATCACGGCGTCGCCTACCGGGTGCAGTATTACGGATATCGCGGTGTTTATCAGGTTCATCAGCGATTGATTGAGGTCCTGCCAGACCCAGCCCATCAGGCTCATCAGCAGGCCCAGCGCCAGCAGTATGCACAGCGCCGCAACTCCCGCGCCGACCACGTTGAACATGCCCGCCCAACGCTTGAACATGCGCCGCCGGTCGAGTTCGCGATAATACTCCCATCTGTTCACGCGCTCAGCCTCCTTTGGTTATTTCATATATTGGACGCACGGAGCGGCTCCGGGGTTGCCGGGCGATGTGACGCGCGCGTTACGTTTGTTGGGCGATATATGAGGTCACTCCTCCTGTATCGAGAAGCCGATGTTGGTGGCGTGGTCGGCCACGCGCTCCAGGTTGGACAGCATGTCCGAGAACACCATGCCAGAGCGCGGCGTGCACGCGCCGCGGGTCAGGCGCTCGACGTGGTTGCGCTGCAGCTCCTTTTCCAGGTCGTCTATGTTCTCCTCGCGCACCAGCACCTGGGGCAGCAGCTTGCGGTCGCGCGTGTGGAACGCATTGAGCGCGAGCCGGCACAGCTCTATGGTCTTGTCGAGCATGTCGCGCATCTCGCGTATGCTCTCGTCGGAGAAGGGTATCTCCTCGTCGATGCGGTTCTGGGCGTATTCGGCCATGTTCTCGGCGTGGTCGCCTATGCGCTCCAGGTCGTTGACCACGTGGAACAGCGCGCCCATGCGCTTCATGTCGCCGGCGGGCAGGTCGAGTTGGCTGACCGAGACCATGTAGCGGGTTATCTCGTGGTTGAGGTAGTTGATGGCCTCCTCGTTCTGTTCGACCTCGGGTATGAGCGAGGCGTCCTTGTTGAAGAAGGCGTCCATGGCGCGGCTGAGGTTGTCCACGGCGATAGTGCCCATGCGCTCGATCTCCTTGGATATCTGGGCCACGGCTATCGGGGGCGTGGACAGTATGCGGTCGTCCAGGTACTTGAGGCGGCGCTCCTCGGCGCGGGCGTCGTCGCCGGGCACGAGTATCATGACCAGCTTTACCAGGTAGCCGCGCAGCGCTATGAAGCACATGACCTCGAACACCTTAAACGAGGTGTGCGCCACGGCGATCTGCAGCGCGGGGCCCTCTATCGCGCCGAGCCAGTGCGCCACCGGCAGTATGCTGACCAGCACGAACACCACCAGCGTGCCCAGCACGTTGAACATCAGGTGTATCAGCGCGGCGCGGCGGGCGGTGCGGGTCGCGCCTATCGCGGCCAGCATCGCGGTCACGCAGGTGCCTATGTTGGTGCCCATTATGATATACAGGCTGGTCTCCAGCGGCACCAGTCCCTGCAGCGCCAGCAGCTCCAGTATGCCCACCGACGCCGACGAGGACTGTATCACCGCGGTGATCGCCACGCCCATCAGCATCGCCAGCAGCGGGTTGGAGAACGTGGTCATAAGCCGCGCGAACTCGGCCGACTCGGCGAGCGGGCTCATCGCGTTTTTCATCATGTCCATGCCCACAAACAGCATGCCGAACCCGGCCACTATCTGGCCTATGCGCTGGAGCTTTAGGCGCTTGACGAACATTATCATCGCCACGCCTATCAGCAGTATCAGCGGCATGAACGCCATCGCCTGGAAGCCGGCCACTATCCACGCGGTCACGGTCGTACCTATATTCGCGCCCAAAATAACGCCGGTTGCCTGCATCAGATCCAGCAAACCGGCGTTTACAAAGCCCACGACCATGACCGTGGTCGCGGAT
>CAWVGT010000200.1:0-8976 GCA_963928645.1 Candidatus Fimadaptatus sp. | reverse complement strand
CACCAAGGACGCCGGCCGCATAGCCGGTCTGGAGGTAAAGCGCATAATCAACGAGCCGACCGCGGCCTCGCTGGCCTACGGCCTGGACAAGGAAGACGCTCACACGATACTGGTCTACGACCTGGGCGGCGGCACGTTCGACGTATCGCTGCTTGAGATAGGCGACGGCGTGTTCCAGGTGCTGGCCACCGCGGGCAACAACCGCCTGGGCGGCGACGACTTCGACAAGCGCATAATCGACTACATGGTCAGCGAGTTCCGCCGCGAGCACAACGTCGACCTGAGCCAGGATACCACCGCGATGCAGCGCCTCAAGGACGAGGCCGAAAAGGCCAAGATCGAGCTGTCCGGCGTGACCTCGACCCAGATTAACCTGCCCTTCATAACGATGCAGGGCGGCACCCCGCTGCACCTTGAGATGACGCTGAGCCGCGCCAAGTTCAACGAGCTGACCGCCGACCTGGTCGAAAAGACGATAGGCCCGGTCAACCAGGCGCTGCACGACGCCGGCCTGAGCGCGTCCAAGATAGACAAGGTCATACTGGTCGGCGGCTCCACGCGCATACCCGCGGTCCAGGAGGCCGTGCAGCGCGTGACCGGCAAGGAGCCGTTCCGCGGCATCAACCCGGACGAGTGCGTCGCCATAGGCGCGGCGATACAGGGCGGCATAATCAGCGGCGACGTCAAGGACGTGGTGCTGATAGACGTGACCCCGCTGAGCCTGGGCATAGAGACCATGGGCGGCGTGTTCACGCGCCTGATCGACCGCAATACCTCGATACCCACCGAGAAGTCGCAGATATTCTCGACCGCGGCCGACGGCCAGACCTCCGTCGAGGTGCACGTGCTGCAGGGCGAGCGCGAGATGGCGGCTTACAACAAGACCCTGGGCCGCTTCCAGCTGACCGGCATAGCGCCCGCGCCGCGCGGCGTGCCGCAGATCGAGGTCAAGTTCGACATCGACCGCAACGGCATAGTGCACGTCTCGGCCAAGGATCTGGGCACCGGCAAGGAGCAGAGCATAACGATAACCTCGTCCGGCAACCTCTCCGAGGAGGACATAAAGCGCGCCGACAAGGAGGCCGAGCAGTTCGCCGAGGAGGACAAGAAGAAGAAGGACGAGGCCGAGACCCTCAACAAGGCCGACAACACCCTCTATCAGACCGAAAAGACCTTAAAGGAGATGGAGGACAAGATCTCCGCTGACGACAAGGCCCGCATAGAGACCGAGATGAACAACCTCAAGCAGGCCCGCGGCACCAACAACGTCGCCGACATCAAGGCCGCCGAGGAGAAGCTCACCCAGGTGTCCTACGAGGTGTTCGGCAAGGTCTACCAGCAGCAGGCCCAGCAGAACCAGCAGGCCGGCGCGCAGCCCGACTCCGGCGCGACCGCCGGCAGCGACGGCACCGTCGAGACCGACTATCAGGTGCACGACGACAAGTAATCGACGCGGCAGCCGCGTGGGCATATGCGCCCGCGCGGCCGCGCGCGACCCCGACAAGCGAGCGTATCCCGGCCCGTCAAGCGGCCTGTGCGCTCGCTTTTGTTGGATTTGAGGCGCGCGCATTGGAGCCGAATTGGAATTGAGGGAGCTAAGGTTAATAGTTGGTTAATCACACAACTGGTGTAATACCGGCATAGTATAATACGATGCGCGGCGGCGCGGCAGGCATGTGCAGCGCGCGCATGGATGCGGCAGGCGCTGCATCGGACGCCGCGCAGCCGGCTGTGCGGCGCGCAAGGCCCACATAAGGCCCGGCCGGCTGATAGACCCCACCTGAGACGGAGGTTAAGGCATTGGCTAAGAGAGATTACTACGAAGTGCTGGGCGTGAGCAAGACCGCGTCCGACGACGAGCTCAAAAAGGCGTATCGCACGCTGGCAAAAAAGTATCATCCCGACCTGAACGGCGGCGACAAGGACTGCGAGGAAAAGTTCAAGGAGGTCAACGAGGCGTACGAGGTGCTGTCCGACCCGCAGAAGCGTGCGCGGTACGACCAGTTCGGCCACGAGGACCCGCGCGCGGGCGGCGGCGCGGGCGGGTACGGCGACTTCACCGGCGGGTTCGGCGGCGGGTTCGACGACATATTCAGCGCGTTCTTCGGCGGCGGGTTCAGCGGGGCGCAGCGCGCGCGCGGCCCGGAGCGGGGCAACGACCTCCGGTACGACCTGACGATAACGTTCGAGGAGGCCGCGTTCGGCTGCGAAAAGGAGATAACCGTAACCCGCGAGGAGAACTGCGAGGAGTGCGGCGGCACAGGCGCCAAGAAGGGCACCTCGCCCACGACCTGCCCGACCTGCAAGGGCACCGGCCAGGTGCAGAGCTTCATAAACACGCCGATAGGGCGTGTCAGCAACGTGCGCGTGTGCGACGCGTGCCACGGCTCGGGCAAGATAATCAAGGATCCGTGCCCCAAGTGCAATGGGCGCGGGCGCGTGCGGCGCAACCGCAAGATATCGATAAAGATACCCGCGGGCATAGACAACGGCATGCAGATACCGCTCAGGCGGCAGGGCGAGCCCGGCCTGCGCGGCGGCGAGAACGGCGATCTGTACATATTCGTTACGGTGCGGCCGCACAAGCTGTTCACGCGCGAGAACTACGACCTGTACTGCGACGTGACGGTGTCGTTCACGCAGGCGGCGCTGGGCGGCGAGATAGACGTGCCCACGCTGGGCGGCATGATAAAGCACAACCTGCCCGAGGGCACGCAGCCCGGCGCGGTGGTGCGGCTGCGCGGCCAGGGCATACAGAACCTGCGCGGCGCGGGCAAGGGCGACATGTACATCAAGATAAACGTCGAGATACCGCGCAGGCTCACCGACAGGCAGAAGGAGCTGCTCCGGCAGTTCGACGAGTCGCTGACCGGCAAGGAGTACGAGGGCAAGAAGTCGTTCTTCGACCGGGTCAAGGACGCGTTCTCAAATTGAAGGGCAAAGGGGTAGCGTATGGACTGGATTGAGATAACGGTGCACACCACGACCGAGGGCGCGGACATGGCCTCGCAGGCGCTGTGCGACGCCGGCTCAAACGGCGTGAGCATAGAGGACCGCAACGACTTCGACGAGAACCAGCGCGCGCCCGGCCAGTGGGATCTGATCGACGAGCAGGTGCTGGCCAACATGCCCGAGGACGTGCTGGTGCACGGCTACTTCGGCGACGACGAGCGCATACGCGACACCGTGGCGCAGCTGGAGGCGCAGTTCCGCCAGGTGCGCGCGCTGGAGCTGCCGTTCGACGTGGGCGCGCTCAGCATGGACGTAAAGACCGTGCACGACCAGGACTGGTCGGAAAATTGGAAGAAGTACTACAAGCCGTTCCGCGCGGGCCGGCATCTGGTCGTCAAGCCGTCGTGGGAGAGCTACGAGCCGGCCGAGGGCGACAGGGTCATCGAGATAGACCCGGGCATGGCGTTCGGCACCGGCACCCACGAGACGACCGGCATGTGCGTGGAGCTGGTCGAGAAGTACGTGCGCCCGGGCGACCGCGTGATAGACGTGGGCACCGGCACGGGCATACTCGCGATAGCCGCCCGGCTGTCGGGCGCGGGCGAGACCTTCGCGACCGACATAGACCACGTGGCAGTGCGCGTCGCCGCCGAGAACGTGGAGCGCAACGGCCAGCAGGTCACGGTGCGCCAGGGCGACCTGCTCGAGGCGGTCGAGCCGGGCGCGGTGTTCGACCTGGCGATAGCCAACATAATCGCCGACGTGATAATCGCTCTGTGCGGGCAGATAGTGGGCGTGCTGCGGCCGCAGGGCAAGTTCATCTGCTCGGGCATAATCCGCGAGCGCGAGGCCGACGTGGTCGCGGCGCTGGAGGGCGCGGGCTTTGAGGTGGCCGAGATACGCCGCCGCGGCGAGTGGGTGGCGATCTGCGCCCAGAGGGTGGACTGATGCATAGATTCTATCTGCCGGATGCGCCCGCAGGCGAGGCGTGCTTTGAGTGCGCGCTGAGCGCCGACGAGGCCCAGCACGCGGGCAGGGTGCTCAGGCTCAGGACCGGCGACGAGGTCGAGTGCTTCGACGGCCAGGGCCATGCGTGGCGCTGCGCGTTGCGCTTTGAGGGCGCGCGGGCGGCGGTGCGCGCGCTGGAGCCGCTGCCGTCCAACGAGAGCCCGGTGCGGATAACGCTGTACCAGGGCCTGCCCAAGCTGGACAAGCTCGACCTGATAGTCCAGAAGGCGACCGAGCTGGGCGCGTGGCGCGTGGTGCCGGTGGGCATGGCGCGCTCGGTGGCGCGGGTGGACGGCCGCGACGCCGAGCGCAAGCGCGAGCGCTGGCAGCGCATAGCGATGGAGGCCGCCAAGCAGTGCGGCCGCGCGCGGGTGCCAGAGGTGGCGGTGCCGATGAGCTTTGCGCAGGCCGCGTCCGACATGGCCGGGCGCGAGCTGATGCTGATGCCCTACGAGCTGCATCAGGGCCGGGTGCTGAGCGCGATAGCGCCGGGCGCGCGCGACATAGGCATACTGATAGGCCCGGAGGGCGGCATAGCCCCCGAGGAGGCGCAGGCGGCACAGGCATCGGGCGCGCTGCCGGTCACGCTGGGGCCGCGCATACTGCGCACCGAGACCGCCGCGATAGCCGCGCTGGCGATGGCGATGCTGCGGTTCGGCGACGCGGGCGGCGCGGTGGAATGAGGTATACAGGGCCGGCCTGATGAGGGCGGTTCGGGCCGTTGACAAAGCCCTGGCCGTCAGATGCCGCAGGTTTCCCCAAACTCGATTTGACTTATACATGGTTGCGATATGCAAATCAGCGCTCCGCCGTCGGCTTTATGACCGCGATATGCAATTTATGAACATGGCTATCGCAATCAGAACCGAGTTACCTGCGTGCGAACGGCTTTGCCAATAAACCGGGCCGGCCTGACGAGGGCGGTTCGGGCCGTTGACAAAGCCCCGGCGGCTGGATGGCGGGTTTATTACAAATGGTTTGTTGAAACGCCGCATGGACGATGCTGCAAAAACTGTCTGACGCAGGCGGCGTTTTGCTTTGATTTACATGTTCTGCCAGCGGATGTTGCACATCTGGCCAGGCAGACCGTGTGCAGCATACTTTGTCAATAGGCTGAGCCGTCCTGATGAGGGCGGCTCTGCGTGGGTCTGGCGGCGAATGAGCGGATGGCCAATGTGCAATAAAGTGCGCGACGTCGCGCAGTGAGTTCGTGCTCGCATCGGCATGCGCTCCGGCCAGCCATCAGTGCGCCTGCAATTTCCCGCGCATAGTGCCGGCATCATGCCGGACGGCAGGCTGAGCCGATGGAGCAGTCGGCGGCGGGCCGGGTTCGCGCCGTGTGCATCGTGCCCGGCGTAATGCTGGCGAGGCGTGCCGCGCATAGGCGCGTTGTCCACGCGCCGCGCGCCGGGCCGGATCCACATGGGAAGGCGCGCCACATGGGCTGCGCGCCGGGGAGGATATCGATGAGACGAATCGCGTTTCACACGCTGGGCTGCAAGGTCAACCAATACGACACCCAGGCGATGCTGGAGAGCTTCCAGGCGGCGGGCTGGCAGGTGTGCGAGTTCGACGAGGACGCCGACGCGTACCTGATAAACACCTGCACCGTGACCGGCACCGGCGACCGCAAGTCGCTGCGGCTGATTCGTCACGTGCACGCCGAGCACCCGGGCGCGGCGATAATTGTGACCGGCTGCCTGGCGCAGCGCGCGCCGCAGGATGTGGCGCTGCCGGGCGTGAAGCTGGTGCTGGGCACGGCCAAACGCGCGCAGGTCGTGGAGCTGCTGGAGCGCGCGCTGCAGGGCGAGGGGTGCCTTATCGAGGTCAACCCGCTCAGGGGCGCCGAGTTCGAGCCGCTCACGGTCAACAGCCACGAGGGCCGCACCCGCGCCACTATGAAGATACAGGAGGGCTGCGACCGGTACTGCTCGTACTGCATCATACCGTATGTGCGCGGGCCGGTGCGCTCGCTGGAGCTGGGCGCGGTCGAGCGCGAGGCGGCGCGGCTGGGCGCGGCAGGCTATGCCGAGATAGTCGTGACCGGCATACACCTGACCAGCTATGGCCGGGGCATGGGCTACGAGCTGTGCGACGCGTTGGACGCGGTGAGCCGGGCGCAGGGCGTGCGCCGCATGCGGCTGGGCTCGCTGGAGCCATACTACGTGACCGAGGAGCGCGCGCGGCGGCTGGCGGACATGCCCGGGCTGTGCCGGCAGTTCCACCTGTCGATGCAGTCGGGCAGCGCGGGCGTGCTCCAGCGCATGCACCGCCGGTACACGCCCGAGGAGTACGCGCGCGGCGTGGAGCTGCTGCGCAAATACATGCCGGGCTGCGCGATAACCACCGACGTGCTGACCGGCTTCCCGGGCGAGACCGACGCGGAGGCGCGCGAGACGCTGGAGTTCGTCGAGCGGATGGGCTTTTCGCGGATACACGTGTTCCCGTACTCGCCGCGCGAGGGCACGGTCGCGGCGCGGCTGCCCGGGCAGGTGCCCGCCGACGTCAAGCGCCGCCGCACCGCGGAGCTGATAGAGCTGGGCGGGCGGCTGAGCGCGGCGTACCAGCGCGAGCAGCTGGGCAGCGTGCGCGAGGCGCTGCTGGAGGAGGAGGTCGCGCCGGGAATCTGCGCTGGCTATACGCGCGAGTACCTGCGCGTGTGCGCGCCGGGCGCGCCGGGCGAGATAGTGAATTTGCGGTTGACAGATATATCAGAAGATAGTATGCTTGGTGTAAGGGAATGACGCGCATAGCGCGCATATCTATGGAGGTGTTTCCTTTGAGCGATTGTCTGTTCTGCAAGATAGCGGCGGGCGAGATACCGTCGAACAAGGTCTATGAGGACGAGTACGTCTACGCGTTCCGCGACATCAACCCGCAGGCGCCGGTGCACATACTGGTGATACCCAAGGCGCATGTGGCCAGCGTGCTCGAGTGCGCGCA
Organism: Candidatus Fimadaptatus sp.; assembly: GCA_963928645.1. GTDB lineage: Bacteria > Bacillota > Clostridia > Christensenellales > Aristaeellaceae > Fimadaptatus. The sequence continues at coordinate 2,073 of CAWVGT010000200.1, read as the reverse complement.
GCTGCCCGCGGGCATGTGCGACCGGCTGATGAAGGCGTGCGGCGACATAGCGCGCGCCGAGGGGCTTGACAAGACCGGCTTCCGCATAGTCAGCAACTGCGGCGACGACGCGTGCCAGAGCGTGCATCACTGGCACATACACATACTGGGCGGGCGCAAGATGGCCGACCAGATGGCGTGAGGCGCGCGGTGAGCCGGAGCTGAGGCGTTAAGCCGATGTAAATGCGGGCGACCTTCCAATCGATTCCACTTTTGCGGACGTCTAATATGCGGGATATACGATTTGGAAGGGAGCTCTAATGGACATGACTGAACTGACGATGAGGCGCGCGTTTGCGTGTGTGCTGGCGTGCGCGCTGATGCTGTGCACGGCGGCGGGCTGCGCGGGATATGCGCGCGCGGCGGCCGACGCGGATGCGCCCGCTGATGAAGCGGCGCTGCATTACGATATGCAGCTGGAGCTGGACGCCGACATGCGCCGGCTGACCGAGCGCGTGCGCCTGACGTTCACAAACGACAGTAAGGATACGTGGAACGAGGTGTACCTGCGCGACTTTGCGGATTCGGTGCTGGCCGAGGACGACATGCGCAGCGGCGTGGGCATGGCCCCGGAGGACGATTATACTCCGCCGACAGCCGCGCCGCACGGCCAACACATAAACGGCGACAGCGCGCTGACCAGCGTGCGCCAGGGCGGCCGCGAGCTGGAGTTCAGCGTGGACGACAGCGACCCGTCGGTGATATGCGTGGCGCTGGCCGAGCCGCTCGCGCCGGGCGCGCGCACGACGCTCGACATCGACTACTACGTCGACATACCCATGGGCATGTATCGGCTGGCGCAGGAGTGGCTGGGCGGCTGGGTCGGCGCGCCGGCATCGGACGCGCGCACGCTAGAGCTGGCGCAGTTCTATCCGATGCTGGCGGTATACGAGGCGGGCGAGTGGGTCTGCGAGCCGTACATATTCGACGGCGAATGCTTCTACACGCGCTGCGCGGATTACGACATATCGATAAGCCTGCCCGAGGACTACACGCTCGTGGCCAGCGGGCGGGAGGAAAGCGCGCCGCGCGGCGACGGCACGGTCGACTGGACGGTAGACGCCGACCTGATGCGCGACGTGACGCTGATAATAAGCGATGAGCTGACGTGCGTGTCGGCGCAGAGCCGGGGCGTCGAGATAAACAGCTATTTCGTCGACTGCGGCGCGGGGCGCGCGCAGGGCGAGCTGTCGCTGGAAGCAGCGTGCACTGCGGTGGACGCGTTCACCGACGCATACGGCGAGTATCCGTATGGCGAGCTGGACGTGGTCGAGTCGAACTATGAGTACGGCGGCATGGAAGCGCCCGGACTGGTGCGCGTAAGCATGCTGTACGCCATGATGATGGATTCCGACGCCGAGGCAGATCGCGCGGAGTACGCCGACAGGCTGCGGGGCACGGTCGCGCACGAGGTGGCGCATGAGTGGTTCTACGCCGCAGTGGGCAACGACCAGTACCACGAGGCGTGGCTGGACGAGAGCTTTGCGGCGTACAGCGAGCAGGTGTACTGGCGCGCGTGCGGGCGCGACGAGGCCGGTATAGCGGCGCTGATGGCCGAGTACCTGAACGAGCACGCCGAAGGCGACCAGGCGGTCGACCGGGCGTATGACGAGTTCAGCGACCCGGAGCTGGCGGCAGGGGGCTACACGGCGTCGGTGTACCGGCGCGGGGCGGCGTTCCTGTACGAGCTGGAGCAGGCGCTGGGCGCGCGGGCGTTTGGCGAGTTCATGCGCGGGTACTATACTGAGTATGAGTTCAGTGAGGCGGACACGGCGGGGTTTCTGGCGACGCTTGAGCCGTATATCCAGGGCGACGCCGCGGCGCAGGAGCTGATCCGGCGATATCTGGCCAGCGCGCGCTGAGCGCCGGGCCTGTCCCGGGGTATGCCGGCGTGCCACAAAAACTTCATTGAAAAGCGAAAATTTATAGCGTCTAATTTGAAGTAATTGTAGAGCTACAATACATTTTGGACAGCGACATTCCAAAAAAGAAGTGAGACTTGAGCGAAAATCTGCTATAGTTGAATTGCAATAA
>CAWVGT010000199.1:0-7269 GCA_963928645.1 Candidatus Fimadaptatus sp. | reverse complement strand
AAGCCAGCGCCTTGAGACGCTGGCCGGTATCAATAGGCTTTTAGCCTTTGTGCAAACCACCCGTTTGACGGGTGGTTATGGTTTTGCAACGCAGTTCTCCCACAGATGGCTCAGTACAGGTCGCAATAGTCATGGTCTGTTTCTGCACATTGCATTCGCAAATTCAACATTGCAGCACCTTTTGCATAATTCCACGCACGCATAAGCCGAATCGCGTTTTGTGAAACTCGAAGCATGCGACAGTCCATGCTTTGTAAACGGTCTGACTGCGCGCCGGGCAATCGTCCGACGCGCAGCCATATCGCTCACAAGGGCCTTTGCCATGAGCGCAACTGCGCCATGCAGCCGCTCAACTCGGCTTGCCCGCGTACTGCCGCGCCGCGTGCACGCTTGCCGCCTTGCACGCGCGGTTCACTATCCGCGGCTGACACATGCGTCAACCGCCGCTTCCGGCAGCACTATGCGCGCCGAGAACCGGCCGTCCGCATCGGGCGCTATCGAGTACTCAGTCGCGTCAAAGCCGCCGGTCAGCATGAATATGCGCTCTGTGCTGCACTCGTTCGGCGTCTCGACGCGCGCGCCCGCGGCCACCACCGGCAGCACGAACCTCGCCCGCGCGGCGTCCTGGCCGTATACCCGGCCCGATATGCCCGCGCCCGCGTCGGTCAGCCTGTACTCGAGCTTTACGCACATCGGCGACCTGAGCGGCGTCTGGTCCAGCGTCACGAGCGACGCGTGCACCTTGACCGATATCTGCTGCGCGTTGCCCGATGCGGTTATCACGCTGCGCGTGTCGTAGCACTGCGCATAGCGCACGCCGTCGCACATCAGCTCCACGCGCGGCACAAGCGAGCGATGCCGGCCCTTTTTGAGCGTGAGCTGCTGGTTGTGCGCTTCCACCAGCCTGTAGTCCACAACCGAGCCCGCGATCACCGGGCCCACGCCGCCATGCCACATGAGCGTCAGCGCGCCGCCCGACGCGTGGCCTGCGCTCAGGCTGTAGTCGTATCCGGTGACAGTGGCGCGCAGCCCGCCCACCGACAGCTTGTACGTGTCCAGCTCGGGGAAGTACTTGATCGGCGTCGCGCAGTCGTCTTCGGGCAGCGCCGTGCGCGCTTCGTAGCGCTCTATGCCGGCGTCCAGCGCGCAGGTCAGCGCGTTTGCGTGGGTGAACGTGTGGTGTATGCACGCCGGCTCGCCGTTTTCGGGATACCTCAGCCCGCCGTGCAGCAGCCCGCCCTGAGTGCAGCGCCGCATCAGCAGCGTGTTGCGCAGCGCCGCCTCGGCAAACATCGGGTCGCGCTCCGCCAGCAGCGCGTATCCGCCCTGACAGCCGTCCGATGTGCGGCTGCCGTAGTATGTCCACTTGTTGTTGCGCGAGCCGAAGCTGTTGTCCCACGCGCCGTCGGGCAGCATGAACTTGAGCTGCTTGCGCAGCACGTCGGTCAGCGCCTCCAGCGCGGGTTCGTCGCCGGTGCTCAGCGCGTACTTTATCAGCGACGGTATCGACTCCTCTACGTTATAGCCTATGTCGATCGCCCGGCAGCCGCGCGCGGTAACTATGTCGCGCGGCTTGCCCTCGCCGTAGAGCAGCCCGTTGGGTGTGATGCGCTCCAGCGCGTACGCGGCCAGGTGGCCTGCCTGCTCGACATACGCCTCCTGGCCCAGGTAGTCGCCCGCCAGCGCCAGCGCCGCCGCGTTGGTCGCCAGGTAGTTTATGTTGGTGGGCATGTCCTCGTTGAGCGCGCGATACAGCCAGCCCGCCATGCGCGCCAGCTTGTCGTCCCAGCGCTGGCGCGTCTGGGCATCCAGCGGCGCGGAGTGTTTGGCCAGCGCCTCGCACAGCGCTATCGTCGCAAAGACCGTTATGCCGTTCCACTCGGCGTTGGGATCGTTGTACGCGCTGCCGTCGTCGCACATCATGTTGCGCTCGTGCCAGTCGAACACGGCCTTGGCCGCGTCCACGTACTTGCGCTCGCCGGTGCGCTCGGCCATGTACATCAGCGGATACACCGCGTCGTGGCAGCGCCCGTGCTCGTACTTGCAGGCCGGGCACAGGAACGCGCCGTCGTATTCCGGCCCCATGCCCCGAACCTGATGCGCGATCAGCGCGTCGCACCAGTCCTTCAGCAGCTCGAAGTAAACCGTCTGCATAGCCACATCTCCTTATCTCGCGCCGGCCCGGGCCCACGCGCGACTTGATATCCCTATTATAGATGTAAACGCGCACGTTGTCAAACTCAACACGTGTTTAACTCCATATAAGCATCTTCTGCGCTCCGCCCGATACGCAAAGCGCCGCCGGGCATACCCCGCCCGGCGGCGCTGACCGCTGGCAAACCCGAGCGGTTGGACAGCCAGTTTTACTCCAAACAATCGTTTGCAGTATCGCGCTGGCGATTATGCAGAGCCAATCTAATACAAGCGGCACTGCACATGATGTTGAATGTTTAGCCTGCCGGCGTCGTATGTTCGGCCAAACAGACCGCATGCGGCATACTTTATCAATAGACTGCGCCGCCGGGCATACCCTGCCCGGCGGCGCTGACTCCCGGTTTCGCTCACATGCTCGCGCCCTGACGCGCGCCCTCGCGCACCTGCAGCCGCCATATCGCCATGCTCAGCCCCACCGCCAGCACGCACAGCACCGCGGTCAGCACAAACGGCAGCGCGCGGTCTATGTCCGACATGTAGCCCGCCACTATGCCCGAGGGCGACGTGACCAGCATCGTCATAGCGTAGAACAGCCCCAGCATGCGCGCGCGCTCCTCGGTGTCCACGTTGACTACCTGCAGCGACGAGGTCACCGGGTTGAGCACCGACAGCGCCAGCGCCTCGCCCGCGACCGCCACCACCACCAGCCAGTACTGCCCCACCGGCATGAACACCATCATCAGCTGCACCGCAAAGTATATCACAAAGCTCAGCAGCATCGGCTGCTTGAACCGCGTGAGCGACACCTCGGGCACCACCACAAAGTAGAACAGCAGCATCATCAGCGACCGTATCGTCGAGAATATCGACAGGTTCTCGGCCGCTATGCCGAGCTTGTCCTGCACCAGCAGCGCCCAGAAGCTGTCGTTTACGTTCTTTATCGTCGCAAAGCACGCCAGCAGCGCTATCGTCAGCATCACCTTGCGGTCGCGCAGCATCACCATCAGCACGTGCCGGCTGTCCAGCAGGTGCGCCCAGATGCTGCGATTGCGGAACTCCTCGCGGCGGCGCTTGCCTATCGCGGTCTCGTGCGACCAGAAGAACAGTATCAGGAACTTGGCCGTCATCATCACGAACGTTATGCCGTAGAGCACGCGCATCGTGGGCACGACGCTGTACTGCTGCACGAACACGTACGCCAGCGGCGCTATGAACCCCGCGACCAGGCCGGCCACGTGCGATATCGAATACATGTGCACGAGCTTGTCCTCGGGCGCCTCCTCGATCAGCAGCAGCCCCCACGAGTTCTCGGTCACGCGCCACATGCCGTTGAACAGCGCCGCGATGAAGAACCACCAGTAGTTCTGCGCGCACATCCACATGAGCGCCGGCACGCTCCAGGACAGCACGTCGAATATCACCGTGCACAGCCGCCGGCCCAGCTTGTCGGTCAACGGGCCGCTCAGCAGCGCCCACACCATCTGCGACGCGAAGAACACCGTCGACACCGTGCCTATCTCCACCGCCGACAGCCCCAGCGCCGCCATGTACACCGACGCGAACGGCACGTACAGGTTGTAGGGTATGCCCCACAGCGGTTCGGTCCACAGGCACGCGCGCTCGTTGCCGCGCAGGTGCACTGTGGTATCTATCAGCGGGTTTTTAAGCAGCAATCGCTTGAGCTTTTGCATATTTTGCGCCCCCTCGTTCGTCATCGCCGCGCCGCGGCCGATATGAATTCGCCCACTATCGCCAACTGCTGCGCGCGCCGCGCCGCGTCGGCCTGCTCCTCGCACATGTACTCCGGGTGCCACTGCACCGCGCGCACATAGCGCCGGCCGGGCATGTGTGCCGCCTCGATGAAGCCCTGCGGCGCATACGCCATCGCCTCCAGGCCCGGCGCGAGCTGTTTTATCGCCTGGTGGTGCATGCTGTTTACGCTCAGGCGCGCCGCGCCCAGCAGCGCGTGCAGCGGGCTGCCCGTCACTATGTCGACCTCGTGCGCCGGCGCGTCGTAGGGCGCGGACTGCTGATGCAGCCTGCACTCGGGCGATACCTGCGTCGCCAGATCCTGATACAGACTGCCGCCCAGTATCACGTTGAGCGACTGTATGCCGCGGCATATGCCGAATATCGGCAGGTCGCGCTCCAGCGCCGCCGTGACCAGCGCGCGCTCGAACTCGTCGCGCTCGGGCGTTATGTTGCCGCAGCACTCCAGCGCCCCTTCGCCATAGCGCGCCGGGTTCACGTCGTCGCCGCCGGTCAGCAGCAGCCCGTCGCACAGGCCGATCAGCTGCGCCGCCGCGGCCGCGTCGCCGGTGGGCAGCAGCACCGGCTCGCCGCCCGCCGCGCGCACCATCGCCACGTAGTTGCGCCGCGCCATGTACGCGCGACCCGCGTCGTCAAACGATATCGAAAAGCCTATCACAGGGCGCATATTCATGCCTCGCTTCCGGGCGCGTCCGGCGGGAAGGCGCGCGCCTTTTTGTAGTATGCCAGTATCAGCAGCACCGCCGCGCCCGTCCACGCGGCCACCTCGGCGACGTATATGCCGCTGGGCCCTATCAGCATGGGCAGCAGCAGCGCCGCGCCCACGCGCATTATCAGCTCCACCGCGCCCGATATCATCGGTATCACAGTGTCGCCCATGCCCTGCTGTGCGCTGCGATACACGTACAGCAGGTACAGTATCGGCAGGCAGGAGGCCATGACCGTAAGGTAGGTATACGCAATATCCAGCACCTGCGCGACCTCGTCCGGATTGCCCGACACGAACTGCGCCAGTATCATCCGCCCCAGCAGCAGCATGGTCGCGCCTATCGCCACCGACGTTATCAGCGACATCTTGACCGACGCGCGCACGCCGCGCCGTATCCGGGTGTAGTTGCGCGCGCCCAGGTTCTGGCCGGTATACGTGCTTATCGCATAGCCGAACGACACCGCCGCCATCTCCAGCAGCCCGTAGAGCTTGTTGGTAGTCGTAAAGCCCGCGATGAACATGAACCCGAAGCCGTTGACCACGTACTGCACGCACAGCCCGCCGACCGATATGATCGTATTCTGCAGCGCGACCGGCGCGCCCAGCCGCATCAGCTGCGCCATCATGTCGCGCTTCACCTCAAAGTGCGCCCGGCTCAGCTTCAGCTCGCCCAGCCGCAGCGTCACCCGCAGGCAGTACAGCATCGCCACGCACTGCGCCATGACCGTGGCTATCGCCACGCCCGCAACGCCCCAGCCGAACGCTATCGTGAACAGCAGGTCCAGCCCCACGTTCAGCAGCGCCGCCACTATCATCGCCTTGAGCGGCGTGCGCCCGTCGCCCAGCGCCCTGAGCATACTGGACAGCAGGTTGAACGCCATCGTTATCGGTATGCCCGAAAAGTATATCCTAAGATACAAAAGCGAACCCGGCAACACGTTGTCCGGCGTGCCCAGCAGCCGGAGCATCGGCTCCAGCAGCGCCTGGCTGACCGCCAGCGTGACCACCGCTATCGCCGCCGACAGCTCGATCGACTGCGCCACGCTGCGCCGCAGCCCGTCCCGGTCGCCCGCGCCGAAGTGCTGGCTCATCAGTATCGAAAAGCCCTGCGCAAAGCCCGCCGGTATGCCCAGCACCATCCAGTTGAGCCAGTCCGCCGCGCCCAGCGACGCCAGCGCCTCCACGCCCACGTACCGGCCCACCACCGCCGTATCCACCAGCGTGTACAGCTGCTGGAACACGTTGCCCAGCATCAGCGGCAGCGCGAACAGAATGATCAGCCGCCAGGGGCTGCCGCGCGTCATATCCTTTACATGTGCCATATCACACCGCTCCCCGCGCCCGGTACCGCGCCGGCCGCGCTCGTATTTCGCGCACGGCTGTGCCGCGCGCTCCCTGCCCAAAATGGCGCTATGTCTAAGTATATACCTTCCCGATCAGCTGTCAAGCCGTATTTGGTTTATTGGCTACTATTTTATAAATCGCCGGTATATACCCCCGCAAACGCGCGTCGGCCGCGCGCCGGACGGGCCTGTGCGCCGTTATGCCACGCCCGCGCCCAGAAAATTTTGAAATATCCGGGTTTTGCTGCCGTTTGAGGGTAGATTGACGGCCGAAACAATGGTATAATGTAGCTACTATTACAACGGTTCTGCTATAAGCGGCTGTGGATGGAGGATTGCTAAATGGCCAGCATATTCAAGTCGAAGTTTGACAACGTACTCAAGAGCATTTCGACGCTGATATCGGGCGAGAATCCCGCGCCCGAGCAGAAGGACGAATTTACCCAGCAGTGCGAGGACATAGATGCGCAGCTGTCCGGACTCAAGTCGCGCGTACACGAGCTGTACGCCGACATAGGCGTGATAGCGATAGACAAGTACGGCGCCAGCGAGTTCGGCGCGATCGGCGATAGCTTTACCGACCTGCAGAGCCAGATCGCGGGACTGGAGGTGCGTCGCGCCGAGCTGGTGCGCGCGCACGAAGAGGCGCTGCGCGCCGCGGAGGAGGCGCGCAAGGCCGAGGAAGCGCGCAAGGCCGAGGAGGCGCGCAAGGCCGAAGAGGCGCGCAAGGCCGAGGAAGCCGCGCGCAAGCCCGCCCCGGCGCAGGGCCAGGCCGTCTGTCCCAAGTGCGGCAGCGCCAACGAGCCCGGCATGAAGTTCTGCGGCGAGTGCGGCGCGCGCCTGGCGGTGGGTTCCCCGCTGATCTGCCCGGTGTGCGGCTACGAGAACGCGCCCGCGTCCAAGTTCTGCGGCGAGTGCGGCACGCGTCTGGAGGCCCCGGCCAAGCCGGCCGAGCCCGAGCCGCGCTACGAGGACAGCGAGCCCGACGAGGTCGAGCCGGCGGATTACGCCGACTATGTCGACGACGAGGTCGACGAGGCCAACGAGCTGGCGGACGTCGAGGCTGCTGAAAACGAGCGGCCCGACGACGATGACGACGACTCGAACGAGCGGTATACCTATAAGCCCTGAACTGCGCGACGGGTTTGAAGCCTGCGCGGATGGAGCCCGCTCCCCGGTATGCGGGGGCGGGCTCGCTTTATTGATGCCTTTAGGCAGTTGAGCGAAGCGAAACAGGCAACCACCCGCTATGCGGGTGGGCAACAAAAAGTTATACAAAAAAGTCACCTTTCG
>CAWVGT010000198.1:0-23875 GCA_963928645.1 Candidatus Fimadaptatus sp. | reverse complement strand
CCCGCCCGCCCACAGTCAGGCACGAGCGGCTAACCTGTCGTCACCCGGTGGCCCGGCCTTCAGTGTAGATTGCGCCATACTGCAGCGGCGGCGCGCGCAAATACCGCCCCGGCTCGCATGGCCCGCCCGCCCACAGTCAGGCACGAGCGGCTAACCTGTCGTCACCCTGTGGCCCGGCCTGTTGCGTGCGATTGCACCACGGTGCATAGCGGCATGCAAATAGCGCCGCGGCTCGCCCACAGTCAGGCAAGTGCGATGTGAACGCCGTCGCCCGGTGGCCCGGCCTTCAGTGTGGATTGCGCCATACTGCAGCGGCGACGCGCGCAAATACCGCCCTGGCTCGCATGGCCCGCCCGCCCACAGTCAGGCACGAGCGGCTAACCTGTCGTCGCCCGGCGCCTCATACCGTCACGCTCAATCGTGCCCCACCCAACGCCCGCGCGCGCCGCCGGCGGTTTGGCGCGCGCCGCGCCATAAAAAGAAGCGATACCCTGATTCACAGCGCCGCGCCGATCTGTTATAATGTGGATGCGCTCAGGCGCACACGAAGGGAGGCGCGAACATGCCTGTAAACCACATTGTCGATGAATCGGCCGCCGGGGCCGTGGACGGCCTGTCGGGCGACCGCAATACGCAGCAGATGCTGACCTGGCTCAAGGACGCCGGGTTTGGACTGTTCATACACTGGTCGGTGGACGTGCAGCTGGGGTGCGTTATCAGTCACTCGCTGGTGGGCGCGTCGCGCGAGTATGCCGACCGGTTTTATGCCGAGCTGCCGCGCACGTTCAACCCCGCCCGTTGGGACGCCGACGAGGTGGCGCGGCTGGCGCGCGTGTCGGGCGCGCAGTACGCCGTGTTCACCACCAAGCACCACAACGGCTTTTGCATGTGGGACACCGCGACCACGCCGTTCAACATAATGAACACGCCCTATGGCCGCGACATCGTCGACCAGTACGTCCGGGCGTTCCGCGCGCAGGGGCTCAAGGTCGGGTTCTACTATTCGCCCGAGGACTTCCGCTTCCTGTACGACAACGGCCTTGCGATAACCCGCACGCCGACCGAACCCTATGCGCCCGAGGTCATGGCGCGCTACCGCGCGTATCTGACCGCGCAGATGACCGAGCTGATGACGATGTTCGGCAAGGTCGACCTGATATTTTTCGACGGCGGCGAGCTGATGCGCGACGAGCGCGGCGAGAGCCTGCAGCAGCTGTGCAAGCGCATAGCCTGGGATCTGCAGCCCGGCATACTCGTGACCCGCGGCGCGATCAAGACTCCCGAGCAGTCGCTGCCCGGCGTGGGCATGAGCGAGACCTGGGAGGCGTGCATAACGCTGGCCAGCGCGTGGGGCTACCAGCCCACCAACGAGATATACAAGACCGGCTATCAGGCGATAGAGCTGCTGGTCACGACGCGCGCGCTGGGCGGGGCGCTGCTTTTGAACATAGCGCCCGACGCGCACGGCGAGATAAGCGCGCTGCAGGAAGGGCTGCTGCGCGAGATAGGGCTGTGGAACTTCATCAATCGCGAGGCAGTGCTGGGCGTGCGGCCCTGGATACTGGCGCGCGAGGGCGATGCGGCGCTGATGCGCGGCGCGCAGGGCGAGCTCTATGCGGTGCTGCTGAACCAGCGCGACTGGGCGCGCGGCCAGCGGCGCAGCTTCGTGCTCAGGTCGGTGCGCATCACCGCCCGGAGCGAGATCAGCGTGCTGGGCGCGTCGGGCGAGCTGACCGAGTACCGCCCCGACCTGGACGCGCGCACGTACATGGAGCAGCGCCCCGACGGGCTGTACATAGACGTGATGAACGCGCAGCGCGTGTACTGCGGCCTCAACTGGCCCAATCCGCTGGTGGTGCGCATAACCGCGGTCGAGCCGGCGTTTGAGCCCATGGAGGTGCACACGCTGCCCGCGCAGGCGCAGTCCGGCAGTGCGACGCTGCGCGCGCGCGTGGCCGGATTGGGCAGCTTTGAGTCGGCGCGGGTGGGCTTTGAGTGGCGCGTGTACCCGGGCTTTGCGCGCGCCGCGAGCACCGAGGGCTGGCGCAGCGCGGCTGCGGTCGAGCTGTACTCACCGGGCGAGGTCGAGCTGGCGCTGGACGGGCTCGAGCCGGGCGTGACGTACCAGTACTGCGCCGTGGTCGAGAACGACATGAACCGCATGACCGGCGAGCTGGAGCTTTTCACCGCGTAGCCGATGTGCGCTGACCGCGCGCGGCGCGCGGGCGATCCGGGCCTGGGCCGGCGCGGCGGCGCAGAGCGCAGGCACAATGAAAAATGCGCGCCTGCTGCCCCAGAGCCGACGCCAGCGCGGCAACGCAGCGTGCTCTCCCAACGCCAAAAGCGCACCTGCCGCCCCAGAGCCGACGTCAGCGTGGTAACGCGGCGCGCTATCACGCCAAAAGCGCACCTGCCGCCCCAGAGCCGACGCCAGCGCGACAACGCGGCGCGCAGTCCCAATGAGAAAAAACGCGCCCGCCGCTCCGGTGCCGACGCCGGTGCGGCGACACAACGCGCAGTCTCAATGTGATAAAGCGCACCTGCCGCCCCAGAGCCGACGCCAGCGCGGCAACGCGGCGCGCAGTCCAACGTAAAAAGCGTGCCCGCCGCTCCGGGGCCGACTCCAGCGCGGCAGCGCGGCGCGCAGTACCAACGCAAAAAGTGCGCCCGCCGCCCCAGAGCCGACGACAATGCGGCGACACAGCGCGCAGTCTCAATGAGAAAAAGCGCGCCTGCCGCCCCAGAGCCGACGTCAGCGCGGTAACGCAGCGCGCAGGCACAATGAAAAAAGCGCGCCAGCCGCTCCGGTGCCGACGCCAGCGCAGCAACGCAGCGCGCAGTCTCAATGTGATAAAGCGCGCCCGCCGCCCTAGAGCCGACGCCAGCGCGGTAACGCAGCGTGCAGACCCAACGTAAAAAGCGCACCTGCCGCCCCAGAGCCGACGCCAGCGCGGCAACACGGCGCGCAGTCTTAATGTGATAAAGCGCGCCTGCCGCCCCAGAGCTGACGCCAGCGCGGCAACGCAGCGCGCAATCCCAACGTAGAAAGCTCGCCCGTCACCCCGGGACATGAGTCACCCCCCATCAGCCGCGCCGCGCTCCGACCGGCGCATCGGCCCGGCCGCCGGGCGCGCCGCATATGGCATACGATGTCCGCGCCTGCCCCGTGCGGGCGCGAAATTGCCCCTTGGGCACAGGAGGACACAATGAGCGACCTGCTTAAAGCGATTAGATATCAACGTCCCGAGCGCCTGCCGGTCAGCGTATCGCTGCTGCCGGCGACGTGGGCGCGCCACGGCGACGCGCTCACGCGGCTGTGCCGGCGCTATCCCGAGCTGTTCGGCGACGTGGCCGCCGACGCCGCGACCAGCTACTACACGCCGCCGTCCTACCACGCGGGCCAGTTCACCGATCCGTGGGGCTGCGTGTGGTCCAACGTGGCCGAGGGCTATGAGTCGATAGTCACCGGCCACCCGCTGCCCCGGCGCGAGGACGTGCGCAAGCTGCGCGCGCCCGACGTCGACATGGGCCTGCCCCACGGGTTCATGTTTTTAAGGCTGATGGACCTGCGCGGCTTTGAGGAGATTATGGTCGACTTCGCCGAGGAGCCGCCCGAACTGCAGCTGCTCATCGACATAGTGCGCGACTACAACGTGCGCCAGATGAAGCTGCTGCTTCAAAAGTCGCGCGACGAGCTGATATACGTGGGCGACGACAACGGCATGCAGGACGCGCTGCCGATCAGCCCCGCCAAGTGGCGCAAGTACCTGAAGCCCGCCTACAAGGCGATCTACGACGTGGCGCACGCCGCCGGCCGGCTGGTCTACATGCACACCGACGGCTGCATATTCGAGGTCATGCCCGACATGCAGGAGGCCGGCGCCGACATGATAAACCCCCAGATACGCGCCAACGGCCTGGACAACCTCACGCGCGTGTGCCGCGGCCGGATACCTATCAACCTCGACCTGGACCGGCAGCTGTTCCCGTTTGCCACGCCCGAGCGCGTGCGCGAACACATACTCGAGTGCGTGCGCGCGCTGTACCTGCCCGAGGGCGGGCTGGGGCTCACGGCCGAGTGCGGCGCGGACGTGCCGCTGGACGTGATAGACATGATCTGCCGCACGCTGAGCGATGTGCGCGGCTACCGCGGATGAGGAGGTGCGACATATGGCGCATGCCAGCGATTTTAGCCCCGACTACCGGCACGTCGTCGACGCGGCCCGCAACCGCCGCCCGGCGCGGCTGCCGCTGTACGAACACATAATCGGCGAAAAGGTCATATACGAGACGACCGGCCAGCGCCCGTATCAGGCGATCGAGTCGGCCGACCCCGCCGAGCGGCTGAACGCGTTTGCGCAGATCTGGGCGTTCTGGCGCGCGATGGGCTACGACACCGCGTCGGTCGAGTTCTGCATAACCCCGATACTGCCCGGCGGCGGCGCGCTGGGCGCGCACAAGCCCGGCGCGATACACTCGCGCGAGGACTTTGAGCGCTATCCCTGGGACGAGCTGGAGGAGATGTACTTTGCGCGCTACGGCGCGCAGCTGGACGCGCTCCGGGACAGCTGCCCGCCGGGCATGAAGGCCGTGGGCGGCGTGGGCAACGGCGTGTTCGAGTGCGTGCAGGACATAACCGGCTACGAGAACCTGTGCTACATGCGCTACGACGACCCTGAGCTGTACGCGGCGCTGTTTGAGCGCATGGGCCGGGTGCAGCGCGCGATCTGGCGCCGGTTCATAGAGCGCTATTCGGACGCGTACTGCGTGCTGCGCTTTGGCGACGACCTGGGCTTCAACACGTCCACGCTGTTGCCGCGCGAGGACATAGTGCGCCTGGTGCTGCCGCAGTACCGCGGGATAACCGACCTGGTGCACGCGTCGGGCCGGCCGTTCCTGCTGCACTCGTGCGGCAACCTGTTCGGCGCGTTCGACGAGATAATAGACATAGCCAACATAGACGCCAAGCACTCCAACGAGGATTCGATCGGGCACTTCAGCGTGTGGGTGGAGCGCTACGGCGCGCGCATAGGCAACTTCGGCGGCGTGGACACCGACGTGCTGTGCCGGCAGGACGCGCAGTCGATACGCGAATACGTGCTGGACTGCCTGGAGCGCACGCGCGCGGGCGGCGGCATAGCGTTCGGCTCGGGCAACTCGATACCCGACTACGTGCCGACCGAGGGCTATCTGGCGATGGTCAACGCGGTGCGCGGCTGGCGCGGCGACGCGGGCCGCGCCGAGCGCAGGTACTGAGGCGCTCGGCGGCGCTAAGGCAGCTCGGGCGGCGCGCATGAAAGCCGCGCCGCCGCGATGACGCGCACCCCGCCGGGCTCGACAATCCAAATATCAGGCCGCGCGCCACCGCTTGCAGGCGGGCCGGCCTGCCAATAAACAGCGCGCCGCGCGGCTCAATACAGCCGCGCGGCGCCCTCATGCCGCGCGTCAGAGCGCGGCCTTAAGTATCGAAGTGATGAAGTTGGATTCGAGGAAGTGCGCGCCCAGCGCGGACGCGTTTATGTAGTCGGTGATCGCCTGCACCGGCAGCGCCGTGAGCAGTATCGGCACCAGCGTGAACAGCAGAAACACCAGGAAGTAGCCGCGCACAAAGCCCAGCGCGCCGCCGGTTATCGCGTCGAAGTGCTTGAGCGCCGGGAACTTGAACACGTAGTTGAGCAGCGCCACCAGCAGGTTGAGCGCCAGGAAGCACACTATGAACACGCCCAGGAAGCACACCACGTTCGTGACCACCGTCACGATAGTCTGGTTCACGTAGTCGCCGATCGTCGTCAGGTCTATGCTCGCAAACGCCTGCGAGGCCACGTTCTGGCGCAGCAGCTCGTCAAACGGCGCGGGCAGCGATATCGACTCGATCGCGCTCTGTATCAGCGACTCGCCGGCCTGGGCGACCTGGGTGCGCGCCACGCCCGTGCCCAGCTTGGACGCGGCGTCGGTGTAGTAATACAGCGTATCAATTACGCCCGCGTTGCTCAGCAGCGCGTCGGTTATCGAGGGGTAGATCATGTACGCGGCGATCCACGAAATGAAGAAGTTGGCGGTCGACATCAGCGACGCGATGAAGCCCCGGTACATGCCCGATATCACCGTTATCGCGATTATGCCGATTATCACAATGTCTACAACGTTCATAAGTCCTCCTCAGCTCAGGGCAGATTGACCAGGTACACCCGCTGCTCGGACACCACTACCGCCATATCGTCGGTGAAGGCGACGACCTGGTCTATGCGTATGGGCAGCTCGTATGCCAGCGTGTGCTCCTCTCCGTAGACGTTTTTGAACACGTATTGGTTGCTCAGCGCATACGCGGCGTCGGCGCCGGCGTGTATGCTCATGCAGGGCAGCTGGAAGTGCACCGTGTAGTCGCCGGAGCCGGTTATTACGCGCATGTTCTTTATGCTGATGGAGTCGGTCAGCTCGCGCGTGGGCGCGAACACATATGCCTGGCGACCCGCGGCGGCGTAGGCGTCCATGAAATACCAGCCGTATATCAGGTTGGTAGAGTTGGAGGACAGCTTGCCGGTATAGGTATAGCGGCTCATTGTGTTGGTGCCTATCAACACCAGCTCGTTGTTGTCCAGCACGACCTTGTATATGACCTGGCTGGAGTCGGGTATCGAGCCGGTCTGGAAGCGCGCGGGCTGGTAGGTGTCGACCTGGGTCAGCGGCGTGGTGCCCTCGGTGTTGAGCGTCATTACCCACATCATCGCGTTGTCGGAGAAGAAGCCGTAGTCCAACAGCGTCAGCGACGACATGTCCAGCGTGTCTATGACCTTGCCGTTGTGCTCTATCACCTGGAGCACGTTCTTGCCGTTGGACACGGTCTCCACGGCGGCATAGCTGGAGCACAGCGCGCAGGAGCTGATCTCGGAGTTCAGCGCGCCCGAGTAGAGCATGGAGCCGTCCTTGGCTATCAGGAACAGCTGCGTGCCCTGCCACGCGGCGACGCCCGAGTCATAGACGCGGTAATCGGCGTCGGGCCCCAGCACGTGCTGCCAGTTGAGCTCGCCGCTTTCGGCGTAGCAGTACAGCACGTCGTCCACGTAGAAGTAAATGTACTTGTCGTCGGTCTGCAGGTTGTCAATCGAGCTGCAATTGAGCGGCACGGGCTGATCGTCCTGGCGATTGACGGTATGCGCCAGCGCATAGGCCGCCGCGACCACCCCCAGCGACAGCAACAGCACCAGCGCAAAGACGAAGACCCGCGTCGAGCGATTGTAAGAATCCATCTGGTAACATCCTCCGCACGTGCGACATACCCGCGCAGGGCAGCCTGCCCGACGCGCAGCCGTATCGAAATTTGCTAAACATACTAATTCAATGCGCGCCCCGGCAAATCCTCTTTTGAATGCGGCGGTTTGCGCGGGTTTACTGCGATTTAAAATTCATGGCGAACGCGCCCGAACCGGGGGCTTGGGCGGCGGGGTGCGGGCTGCCGCGGGGCGAGCCGGGCTGTGCTGGATCTGCTGCGAGGCGAGCTGCCTGCGACGCGCAGACTGCGTTGTCGAAATGCGTGCTGACGCCGCGAGGTCGAACTATCTGCGTTTCACATGCTGTGCATACTGAGCTGTGCGCAGCCTGCCGCGAGGCGAACTGCCCGCGCCGAGTAAACCGCGTATGGCGAACTATTAGCAACCCACTGCGAGTTGAACTGCCAGCGCCGTGCAATGTCGTGCAAACCGTGCGCGCCGAAAGTGAGCTGTCACGGCAAGGCGGGAGCCATACCCGTTGCGCAAACCGCACATGCCGAGCTATTCGCAACCGCCGCGAGGCGAACTGTCAGCGTTGCGCAAACAGTGCATGCCGAAAATGCGTTGGCATCGCAGGGTCAAACTATCTGCGCCGCACATGCTGAGCGTGTAGAGTATGCGCAACCTGCTGTTATGGGAACTGCTATCGCCGCAAAACTGGCCGCCGAAAAGCGCGTTGCCATCGCGGGGACGAACTATCCACGTCGCACAAGCTGCGTGTGTTGAGCTGTGCGCAACCTGCCGCGAGGTGATCTGCCAGCGCCGCGTAAACCGCGCAAGCCGCAATACGAGCTGCTACGGCAAGGCGGAGCCATACCCGTTGCGCAAACCGCACATGCCGAGCTATTCGCAACCGCCGCGAGGTGAGCTGTCAGCGTTGCGCAAACAGTGCATGCCGAAAATGCGTTGGCATCGCAGGGTCAAACTATCTGCGCCGCACATTGAGCGTGACGAGCTATGTGCAACCAGCCGTGCTGTGAACTGTCAGCGCCGAACAAGCAGCGCAAGCCGAAAAGCGCGTTGCCGCCGCGATGTGAACCGTCAGCGTCGTGCAAACCGCGCAATCCGCAATGCGAGATGCCACGGCAAGGCGGGAGCTATACCCGTTGCACAAACCGCGCATGCCGAGTTATACGCAACTACCTCGGGGCGAACTGTCAGTGCCGCCCAAACCGCGCATGCCCAAAAGCGCGTTGCCACCGCAAGGCGAGCTATCCACGCCGCCCAGGCCGAACGCGCCCCAAAACGCGACCGCGAATCTCGCGTCTGTTTAGCGTCCGCTAGCCGCACATCCCCAAACGCGCACACCCCGCACGACCGCCCTCAAACTCGCACCATGCCCGCCGCGCAAGCTTTCCACCGCGCGCATCCACGCCTGCGCGGCCCCGCTCGCCCGCCGCCCGATTCACCAATTGTTAGCGCGCAGCGGCTTGCATGCGCGCGCGCAAGGTGATATGCTCATTAAAAATGCTGCAAGGTGGGGGAGCGAATGCGGGATATGCTTGAGGCGGCGGCGCGCGAATGCGGCCTGGCGCTGGACGGGGCCATGCTGGACGCGCTGGCGGAGTACTGGCGCTACCTGAAGGAGGTCAACGCGCAGATGAACCTGACGGCGGTCACGTCGGACGAGGAGGCGGTCTGGCGGCACTTCATGGACTCGCTGGCGCCGGTGCGGCTGGGGCTGATGCCGGCGGGCGCGCGCGTGCTCGACCTGGGCAGCGGCGCGGGCTTTCCGGGGCTGCCGCTGAGCGTGGCGCGGCCCGATCTGGACGTGACGCTCATGGACTCGCTCAGAAAGCGCGTCGACTTCCTGAGCGAGGCCGCGTGCCGCGTGGGCGCGTCCGCGCGCGCCGTGCACGCCCGCGCCGAGGAGGCCGCGCGCGGCGACCTGCGCGAGCGATTCGACATCGTGACCGCGCGCGCGGTGGCCCGGCTCAACACGCTGTGCGAGCTGGCGCTGCCGTTTGTCAGGGTGGGCGGCGCGCTGATAGCCTACAAGGGCCCCGCCGCCGACGAGGAGCTGCGCGAGGCCGGCGAGGCGCTGCGCCGGCTGGGCGGCGGCGAGGCGCGGGTGCTGCCCGCGGGCGTGCCGGGCCGGGATTCGCGGCTGGTCGTGGTGCGCAAGCTGCGCCCCACGCCGCGCGCATATCCGCGCAAGCCCGGCGAGGCCGTGCGCCGGCCGCTGTGAGCTGCGGCGGGCGGGCGCGCGCCACGCGTAAGGCGCGCAAGAATCGGCGTTGCGCCGGCCCCTGCGCTCGTCGCGTGCATGCGGCAGGCGCGCAAGAATCGGCGTTGCGCCGGCCCTGCGCTCGTCGCGCGCACGCGGCAGGCGGGCAAGAATAAGCATTGCGCCAGCCCCTGCGCTCGTTGCGCGCACGCGGCATGCGCGCAAGAATCGGCATTGCGCCAGCCCCTGCTCTCGTCGCGCGCACGCGTTAGGCGCGCAATAAGCCGCTTTGCGCCGCCCCATGCGCGCGCAAGGATGGGCGTCGCACCATACCGCCAAATGTACCGCCATGTCCGGCCCCCGCTCTTATCGCGGGGGTTCTTTTTCGCGTCGCCCGGGAATATGTATAATGGAAAACAATCAGGGGAGGCGGCGGCATGGCGCATCCGGTGCTGTATATATCGCCGGACACGGCGGGACTTGTCTACATAAACGGCCACCTGGCGGGCGAGTGCGGCGCGGCGACGCCGCTGGTGATGCCGGTGGCGCCGCAGGGGGCCGTGTATCTGGAATACCATCCGCTGCGCGCGGGCGTGCTGCCGGTGTCGCGGCGGCTCAACCTCGCGGGCGGCTACATCGCGCCGGGCTCGGAGCCGATAGAGGAGATGTACATAGTCGCCTGGCCCGACTCGGTGATAGACGTGGAGATATCGCCGCGGCGCACCGGCCCGCTGGCGGGCGCGCAGCGGCTCAGCGCGGGCGGGTGCGAGCTGTACGTGCTGGCGGGCGACGGCGCGCCGGGCGTGGCGCGGCTGGTGCGCGGCGGCGAGCTGATGGAGGCGCGGCTGCCCGCGGGCGCGCGCGACGCGCGCGCGCTGGAGACCTCGGACGGGCGCGTGATGCTGCTGGGCCGCTGCGACGCGGGCGAGTTCGCGCAGATCTACGACGCGCAGACCGGCGCGCTGGCGCTGGACGTGGCGGGCCGCGAGATATCCCCGGCCGAGCGCGGCGGCGTGCAGGTGCTGCGCGCGACCGGCGACGCGGCCGGCCATGTGCTGCGCGAGGTGTGGCGGCCGTCCGGCCGGGGCTACGCGTGCCGGCTGCTGGCGGTGTCGCGCGAGCGGCCCGACCCGCCCGACTCGCCCGAGCGCGCGGCGCTGATGCTGGCGCAGGCGCTGCTCATGGGCCGGGACGAGGAGGCGCTCGAGCTGCTGAGCGAACCGGCGCGCGCGCAGCTGGGCGCGCTGCGGGCGCTGGTAGGCCGCTACGACGCGTGCTGCGCGCTCAAGTACGGCCGACCGCCCGGGCGGATAGGGCTTATGAAGCTGGTGACGCCGGGCTATGCGCGCGTGCACGCGCTGGCGTATCGCGCCTCGCCAGCCGGAGCGGGCTGGCTGGTGGACGAGGTGCGCCTGGACTAGCGCGGCGTGCGGTGCGCGCAGGTTTTGGAGCGGCGCGGGTATTGACAGCCGCGCCCGAACATGCTATCTTATCCGTGAAATCTTAACAAACGGAGGGACAGCTATGCAGATGTTTCCGCGCACCGAGGTGGAGGGCGTATCGCTGCCGCGCATGCTGATGGGCACCAACTGGATACTGGGCTATTCGCACACCAGCAGCGCCGCGGACTGCCTGATAAACCGCCGCAACCGCAACCGCGAGTCGATATCCGAGATCGCACAGGCGTTCTTGAGCCGGGGCATTGACGCGTGCATGGCCCCGTTCACCGACAACCCGGTGCTGGTCGACGGCATCCACGACGCCGAGGATAAGCTGGGCCGGGGCATGACGCTGATAGACACGCCGATAATCAACGTCGACGACGCGCCCGCGGCGCGCGCCGAGGCCGAGGCGGTGATTAAGCGCTCGGCGGCGCTGGGCGCGCGGTTCTGCCTGATACACCACACCGCGGCCGAGCAGCTCGTCAACAAGAACCTGCGCCAGATAGTGCGCCTGCCCGACTACACCGCGATGATACGCGACGCGGGCATGATACCCGGGCTGTCGGCGCACATGCCCGAGCTGATAGTCTACTCAGACCTGAACGGGTACGACGTACAGACCTATGTGCAGCTGTACAACTGCATGGGCTTTTTGATGCAGGTCGAGATCGAGTACGTCAACAAGGTGATCTGGAACGCCAAGAAGCCGGTCATGTCGATAAAGCCCATGGCGGCGGGCCGGTGCAGCCCGTTTGTGGGCATAACGTTCTCGTTTGCGACGCTCAGGCCGTGCGACATGGTCACGGTGGGCTGCCTGACGCCCGAGGAGGTCGCCGAGGACGTGGAGATCGGCCTGGCCGCGATAGAGCGCCGCCAGCCCGACCTGGAGGGCCGCAGCAGCCCCGCGCGCGCCGAGTCGGCGGTCATGCCCGAGTGACGTGGCGCCGGCCGCCATGTCAGCGCGGCTACCATATACAAAGCGCAAGCGGCGCGCCGGGCGCGGGCAATCGCCCACCGGCGCGTCGCTTGCGTGCGTTTGAGCCTGCCCAACTGACGCGCCGCATGCGAGCGTTTGAGCCAGCCCAACCGACGCGCCGCAAGCGAGCGCTTGGGCCTGCCCAACTGACGTACGGCATGCGAACGTTTGGGCCTGCTCGCCTATGCGCCGTATGCGAGCGTTTGAGCCAGCCCAACCGGAGCGCCGTAAGCGAACGTTTGAGCCAGCCCGCCGGCGCGCCAACTGCGTTGGGCTTTGCATACGCGCCGGTTCATGGTATAATAATGTGCAAGCGTATGACCCTGGAGGTGCATATATGGGCAAGCGGAACAGGCCGGGCGCGGCTGGCCGGGCGAAGGCGGCGGGCGCAAAGAGCGTGGAGCGCGGGGCGCGGGGCGGAGTCGAACCGACGCGCCCGCAGTCGCCGGGCGACGCCGAGGCGCGGCCCACGCCGGACCGGCTGGCCCGGTCGGTGTTTTCGCGGCCGTTGGCGCGCTCGGCGCGCGATGCGGGCGCGGTGCGGTTCTTCTGGCGGGTGGCGCCGACGCTCGCGTTCGGCATAGCGCTGTACGTGCTGCTTGAGCACTTTGGCGAGGTGACCCGGGCGTGCGGCACGGTCGTGGGCGCGCTGACGCCGGTGTTCATAGGCATGGCGCTGGCGTTCATATTGAACATACCTATGCGGCTGTTCGAGACGCAGGTGTTTTTCTGGATACGCAAGGTGTCGATCCGGCGGGGGCTGAGCGTGCTGCTGTGCTACCTGCTGCTGTGGGCGTTCGTGCTGACGCTGCTGTTTGTGGTGTTCCCGCAGCTGAGCATGGCGCTGGAGTCGCTGACCAGCATGCTGCCGATGCTGGGCGCGGAGCTGTACGCGACCGCTCATCGGCTGGTGATCCGCTATGAGCTGGATCCGGAGCTGCTGAACTACCTGGAGTTCGACTGGAACTCGATCGCGCTGAACGTGATAGAGTGGACCACCTCGTCGATACCGCAGCTGGTGTCGACCACGCGCGACATAACCAGCCGGCTGCTGGAGATATTCATAGGCTTTGTGCTGAGCGTGTACATGCTCTTTGGCAAGGAGCGCATCGTGCGGCAGGGGCGGCGGCTGTGCTGCGCGGCGCTCAAGCGCGACTGGGCCGAGCGCGTGATAAGCCTGTGCTCGCTGGCGCAGGCCACGTTCCGGGGCTACCTGACCGGCACGCTGACCGAGGCGTGCATACTGGGCACGCTGACCGCGCTGGGCATGGCGATATTCGGGTTTCCGTCGCCGGTGTTCGCGGGCGTGCTGATGGGCATAGGCGCGCTGATACCGATATTCGGCATATTCATAATGGTGGTGGTAAACGCGATACTTATCGTGGTGCAGGCCGACATATTCACCGGGCTGTGGTTCATAGTGTACATAACCGTGCTGCAGCAGCTCGAGGGCAACCTGATATACCCGCGCGTTATGGGCAACGCGATACGGCTGCCGGGCATATGGGTGCTCACGGCGGCCACGGTGGGCGGCACGCTGTTCGGGCTGATGGGGCTGCTGCTGAGCATACCCACGGTGTCGATGCTGTACGCGCTGGCGCGGGCGTTCGTCATCACGCGCGAACAGCGCGCCGCGCGGCGGCAGGCTGTGGGCGCGCGCGAGGCCGGAGCGGTCGAGTATGTGGACATAGCGCGCGCGCCGGACGAGCCCCGGCGCGGCGCGCAGGACGGCTGAGGGGGGTGGGCACATGTGCGAGCGGTGCTCGTGGTGCACTCTGGACGCGGAGTACATCGCCTATCACGACGAGGAGTGGGGCCGGCCGCTGCACGGCGACCGCGCGCTCTACGAGCTGATCACGCTGGAGGGCATGCAGGCCGGGCTGAGCTGGCTGACGGTGCTCAAAAAGCGCGCGGCGTTCCGGCGGGCGTTCGAGGGATTCGAGCCTGCGCGCGTGGCTCAGTACGGCGAGCGCGAGCTCGAGCGGCTGCTGGGCGACGCGGGCATAGTGCGCAACCGGCGCAAGCTGAGCGCGGCGATAGGCAATGCGCGCGCGGTGTGCGCGATACAGCGCGAGTGCGGCAGCTTCGACGCGTTCGTGTGGAGCTTTGCGCCCGCCGGGTGCGCGGCGCCCGAGCGCGGCCATGCGCGCGCGACCTCGCCCGAGGCGCAGCGGCTCAGCGCGGCGCTGAAGGCGCGCGGGTTCAGCTTCGTGGGCGTGACGATAGTGCATTCGTTCATGCAGGCGGCGGGGCTGGTCAACGAACACGAGGCCGGCTGCTTTCTGGCGGGCCGGGCGCTCCCGGCGCGGCGGGAGTGACGCCCGGCGCGGACGCGCTTTTGAGGAGAGATGAACAGTGCTTGAGTGGGACGAAATAGAGCGCGCGGTGAACGGCTGCGCGGCGTGCCGGCTGTGCGAGGGCCGGCACAACGCCGTGCCGGGCGAGGGCCGGCGCGACGCCGACATAATGCTGATAGGCGAAGGCCCGGGCGAGCAGGAGGACCTGAGCGGCCGGCCGTTCGTGGGGCCGGCGGGCCAGCTGCTCGACAGGATGCTGGCGGCGATAGGGCTGGGGCGGGCCGACGTGTTCATAGCCAACGTGGTCAAGTGCCGCCCGCCGCGCAACCGCCAGCCCGAGCGCGACGAGGCCGAGGCGTGCCTGCCCTACCTCAGGGCGCAGGTCGCGCTGGTTCGGCCGCGGATAATAGTGCTGCTGGGCGCGACGGCGGCGCGCAGCGCGATAGGCCCCGAGGTGCGCATAACGCGCGACCGGGGCCGCTGGTACGCAAAGGACGGCGTGGAGCTGCTGGTGACGTACCACCCGTCGGCGCTGCTGCGCGACGAGTCGCTAAAGCGCGCGGCGTGGCAGGACTTCAGCCAGCTGCGCGCGCGGGCGCTGGCGCTGGGGCTCGAGCTGGGCGAGGCGCGCGAGGGCTGAGGCGCGCGGCGCCGGGCGCATGCGTGCGGTGCGCGCGGGGCAGCATAAGCATACCGGAGGGGATGGCAATGGAGGATTACCGCGCCGAGCTGCGCGCGTTTGTGGACGAGTTGTACAGGGGCGAGAACAAGGTATTGGTGTTCGGCGAGGGGCCGCTGAACGCGGAGCTGATGCTGATAGGCGAGGCGCCGGGCGAGCAGGAGGCGCTGGCCGGGCGGCCGTTCGTGGGCAAGGCGGGGCGCAACCTGGACGAGATGCTGGCCAGGTGTGGGCTGACGCGCGCGCAGATATACATAGCCAACGCGGTAAAGTTCCGGCCGGTCAAGCTGAGCGCGGCGGGGCGCGTGGTCAACCGGCCGCCCACGACCGAGGAGGTGGGGCTGTTCCGGCCGTGGCTGCTGCGGGAGATAGCGCTGGTCAAGCCGCGGCTGATAGCGACGCTGGGCAACGTGCCGCTCCGGGCGCTGGCGGGGCGGGAGCTGACGGTGGGCGAGGCGCACGGCCGGCTGCTGGAGCGCGACGGGCTGCGCATATTCCCGATGTACCACCCGGCCTCGATGATATACAACCCGGCGCTGCGCGAGGTGTTCGAGGCCGACCTGCGCGCGCTGGCGGCGCTGATCGCGGGGCGGTAGCGGCGGGCGCATGGATGGGCTGCGCGTGCGTGCGGGCAACACCGCTTTGGCGCGTGGGCGGCGCGTACACGAGCTGTGCGGACGGCGCGGGCGTGCGCGATTGAGTTGGCGCGTGGGCGGCGCGACCTGCCAGTGCAGCAAATATGAGCGCGCTGCTGGCTGGGCGCATAGTCAATGCTGATGACCCGTGCAGACAATGCAAGCAAGCGCGCATACCTGGGCGCGCAGCTGATATTGACGACCCGCGCGGCCAACGTAGGCGAGTGCGCCCGCCATGGCTCGTGGCTGACGTGACCCGCCCGTGCGGCCAACATGCGGGAGCGGCCGGCTGAGCGCAAAGCCAATGCTGACGACCCGTGCAGAAAAGTCAAACAAGCGCGCATACCTGGGCGCGCAGCTGATGTTGACGACCCGCGCGGCCAACGTAGGCATGCTCAGCCGCCTCGGCGCACAGCCAACACATCCGCTCCGCACACTCAACGCGGGCATGCGCAACCGGCAATGGGCGCCGCTGCCAACCGGCGCGGGCGATAAAGGCAGGCGCGTTTGCCCAGGAGCGCCGCCGCAAACTGCCGCCGATCGCGCAGTCGGCGGCTTTATTTAAGCCTGTTTTAAGAATCGCGATATATACTGAGGGCAGATGATTGCGCCGCCGCGCGCGGCATGGGGGGCTTGCGTATGAGGATACTGGTGGTCGAGGACGAGGTGCGGCTCAGCGACGCGCTGGTGCAGATACTCACCGAGGCGCGCTATCAGACCGACGCCGTCTATACCGGCGACGACGGGCTGAGCTATGCGCTCAGCGGGCAGTACGACGTGGTGGTGCTGGACGTGATGCTGCCCGGCATGAACGGGCTGGACGTGGCGCGCCAGCTCCGCCGCGAGAAGTGCGCCGTGCCGATACTGATGCTGACGGCGCGCTCCGAGCTGGGCGACAAGGTGCGCGGGCTGGACATGGGCGCCGACGACTACATGACCAAGCCTTTCGAACCCGAGGAGCTGCTGGCGCGGATACGCGCGCTGTCCCGCCGCCAGGGCGACGTTGTGCTCGAGCAGATGACGTTCGACGACCTGACGCTCAACCTGTCCACATACGACCTGAGCCGCGGCGCGCGCTCGGTGCACCTGGGGTTCAAGGAGTTCGAGGTGCTGCGGCTGCTGATGGCCAGCCCGCGCGCGCTGGTGCCCAAGGAGGACATAATCGTCAAGGTCTGGGGCGCCGACAGCGACGCCGAGGACAACAACGTCGAGGCGTACATATCGTTTTTGCGCAAGAAGTTCTACTACCTGGGCTCGCGCGTCACGATAGCGACCCGGCGCAAGGTCGGCTATCGACTGGAGGCCGGCGATGCTTAGGGCGTTAAAGCGCAAGTTCCTGCTGATGACGATGTCGCTGATATCGCTGGTGCTGCTGATAGTGTTCGCGGCGCTGCTGATAGGCACCTATACCCAGCACCGCTCGATGGTAGACATGTCGCTGGCGCACGCGCTGGGCCAGGGCTTCGGCCTGGAGCTGCCCAAGGAGCAGTTCGGCCGGCGCGACGGGGACGAGCGGCTGATGACCACGATAACGCTGCTGCTGGACGCGCAGGGCAATGTGCTGCTGTCCACGGCCGACGCTGTCGACATAAGCGACGCCGACCTGAGCGCGGCGGTCGCGGCGGCGCTGGCCGGCGCGGCGGGTCAGGGCTGGCTGGGCGAGCTGGGCATGTACTACATGCGCGAGGCGACCACGCCGGCGCAGCTGAAGCAGTCACCGGGCGACGCGTGGAGCGACGCGCCCGAGTTCGGCCTGCCCGATGTCGAGCTGTCCGATTTCACGCCGCCCGACGCCGAGCTGCCCGAGCGCAGGTTCAACTCGTCGGACGCGCTGGCGGAGGCGCTGGCGGGGCTGCCGGAGGACGCGCCGCTGTCCAAGCTGGCGCTGGTCAGCGACGCCAGCATGCGCCGGGCGATGGGCGATCTGATACTTACGTCGCTGATGGTGGGCGTGGGGGCGCTGGTGCTGCTGTTTGGCATCTGCCTGTTCCTGGCGGACTGGGCGCTGCGGCCGGTAGAGCGCACCTGGAACCAGCAGAAGCGCTTCATATCGGACGCGTCGCACGAGCTCAAGACGCCGCTTACGGTTATACTGGCCAACATAGACATACTGCGCCGGCACGGGCGCGACACGATAGAGTCGCAGCGCAAGTGGCTGGACAGCGCGGGCGACGAGGCCGTGCGCATGAAGAACCTGGTCGAGGATCTGCTGACGCTGGCGCGGCTGGACGAGGCCGGCCAGACCGCGCCTATGCCCGAACTGACCGACGTCAACCTGACCGACGCGGTGTGGGCCAGCCTGCTGACGTACGAGCCGGTGGCGTTTGAGCAGGGGCTGCTGCTGGACAGCAGCGTGGAGCCGGACGTATACGTGCGCGGCGACGAGCAGAAGCTGCGCCAGCTGACGACGATACTGCTGGACAACGCGTGCAAGTACGCGGGCCGGCGCGGCAGCGTGCGCGTGACGCTGAGCGCGGGCTCGGACAGGGCGCAGCTGGCGGTGCGCAACAGCGGCGACGTAATACCGCCGGAGAACCTGGAGCACCTGTTCGAGCGGTTCTACCGGGCCGACGCGGCGCGCAGCGGCAGCAAGTCGGGCTATGGGCTGGGGCTGTCGATAGCGCAGGGCATAGCGCGGCTGCACAGGGGCGCGATAACCGCGACCAGCAGCGAGCAGGACGGCACATGTTTCATGGTCACGCTGCCGCGCATAAGCGCGCCGGAGGGCGAGGGCAGGTGAGCTGTCCGCGCGCAAAGGCATGTGCCCGGCATTGTGAAGGGCTCCGTGCCGCGCATGAGCGCCGCGGCGGGGGCGCTTTGCGGCGGCGGCAACTGGCGGACATGTCGGGACTGAGCGCGCGTTTGATATGTTGCGCCCAGTTCGCTTCATCACGCTAAATTGATAAAATGAGGTAAAATATGCGCCGCAGAGGTTGACGCCTGGCCGCGTGCGATGTATAATTATCCGCATGAAACGCGGATTACCGCATATTTATGGGAGGGACATCGCATGATGAAGAAGATCGCGGCGCTGCTGCTGGCGATTGCGCTGCTTATGACCGGCTCGGCGGCGCTGGCCGACAAGCTGGACGACATACTGGCGGCGGGCAAGATAGTGGTGGGCACCGAGGCCACGTTTGCGCCGTATGAATTTTATTACACCGACCCCGAGACCGGCGAGGAAGTGCTGGCGGGGTTTGAGATGGACCTGGCGCGCGGGCTGGCCGCGGAGCTGGGCGTGGAGCTCGAGGTGCGCGACCTGGCGTTCTCTGGGCTGATAACCGCGCTGCGCACGGGCGAGCTGGACTGCATAATCTCGGGCATGGCGATAAAGCCCGACCGCGAGGAGGTCGTCGACTTCTCCACGCCCTACTACATCGGCCAGCAGGTCATGATAGTGCGCGCCGAGGACGTCGACAAGTACAAGACCGCCGAGGACTTCGTGGGCCTGAAGATAGGCGCGCAGCTGGGCTCGCTGCAGCAGGGCGTGGCCGAGGAGCAGTTTGCCCAGAGCGAGACGATGCTGCTGGACAAGGTGCCGCTGCTGATGATGGAGCTGAGCCAGGGCAATATCGAGGGCGTCATATGCACCGACGTCGTGGGCAAGTCGTACATGACCGTGTACGAGGGCCTGGCGGTAAGCGAGGTGCCGATCGACTTCACCAGTTCGGGCGTGGCCGTGGCCGTCAATAAGGGCGACAATGCCAAGCTGCTCGAGGCGATAAACGCCTATATCGACAAGGTCACCACCAACGGCGAGTTCGACGCCTGGTTCGAGCTGGCCATGGAGCAGAACGGCCAGCTGCTCGAGGCCGCCGACGCCGCTGAGGACGAGGCGACCGACGAAGCCGCGACTGACGAGACCGCTGAGGACGAGGCGACCGACGAGACCGCGACCGACGACGCCGCGGCCTGACATCAAGCGCAGACCGAGCGCGCCCCGGCATGACCGGCGGCGCGCTTTTTTTGCGCGCAACGCGGGTTTTACACAAGTTGAGCATTAGCTTTTGTGTCGCGCGATTGACAGCTGTGTTAATCCGCAATAGAATTGGTGCGGAAGCGGCGCGAAGGCGCGCGAATCGACAGGAAAGAGGGCGTAATGATGCTGTTACAGGTGTTGATACTCAGGCAGGTCGAGCTGGTGCCGGAGCTGCTGAGCGAGTTTGCGCGCGAGGGCGTGCGCGGCTCGACGGTCATAGAGTGCGAGGGCGCGCTGCAGGTGCTGGGGCAGGCGTCGGTCGACGCGCCGCCGATATTCGCGTCGCTGCGCAAGTTCCTGAACCCCGACCAGGAGCACAACAAGCTGGTGCTGACCGTGCTGAGCGAGGACACGTACCCCCGGGCGCGGCGCGCGATAAGCAAGGTAGTGGGCGACCTGAGCGTGCCCGGCACGGGCATACTGTTCACCGTGCCCATCACAAATGTAGAAGGGCTGGCGGAAGGCAAGAATGGATAATCTGATACTGTGTCTGGCGATAGCGATAGGGTGCGGGCTGGCGTTCAACCGGCTGGCCAAGCGCGTGGGGCTGCCCAACGTGACGGGCTATCTGGTGGCGGGGCTGCTGCTGGGCGGCAGCGTGTTCAACGTGATACCGTTTGAGACCACGGCGCGGCTCAACGACATAGTGAGCGTGGCGCTGGGCTTCATAGCGTTTTCGATAGGCGGCGAGTTCAAGCTCAGCTACATACGCCGGCTGGGCTCGCGCATGCTGACGGTCACGGCGTTCGAGGCGCTGACGGCGGTGGCGCTGGTGGACATAGCGCTGCTGGCGTGCGGGTTCCCGCCGGCCGAGGCGATAGCGCTGGGCGCGATAGCCGCCGCGACCGCGCCCGCGGCCACGCTGATGGTGGTGCGCCAGTACAAGGCCGACGGCCCGGTCACGCGCACGCTGCTGCCGGTCGTGGCGATGGACGACGCGGTGTGCCTGATGGCGTTTTCGATATCGGTGTCGGTGGCCAAGGCGCTGGAGGCCGAGGGCGGCGTCAACTACATCGACATGGTGGTTACGCCGATAATTGAGATAGTCGGCTCGCTGGTGCTGGGCGGCGCGATAGGCTTTGCGCTGGCGTTCTGCCTGCGGTTCTTCAAGTCGCGTGCCAACCGGCTGACGTTGGTCATCTGCGCGGTGCTGCTGGGCACGGCGCTGGCCGACATGCTGGGGCTGAGTTCGCTTTTGCTGTGCATGATGATAGGCGCGCTGGTGGCCAATCTGTACGGCGCGCTGGACAAGCTCCTGGACGTGGTGGACCACTGGACGCCGCCGCTGTTTTTGCTGTTCTTCGTGCTGTCGGGCGCGGACCTGGACCTGAGCGTGCTGCCGCAGGTCGGGCTGATGGGCGCGCTGTACCTGTGCTTCCGCTCGGCGGGCAAGTACCTGGGCGCGCGGATAGGCTCGCGCATAGCCGGGCTCGAGCCGAACGTGCGCAAGTACCTGGGCGTGGCGCTGCTGCCGCAGGCGGGCGTGGCGATAGGCATGACGACGATAGCCGCGGCAGAGCTGCCGCAGTACGGCGGCCAGATACGCGCGGTGATACTGTGCGCGACGCTGATATACGAGCTGATAGGCCCAGTGTTGACCAAGATAGTGCTCACGCGCGCCGGCGAGATAGCGCCCGGCAGCGCGGCGGTGCGCGCCGGCAAGGGCTGAGCGCGGCAGCGGGGATCATGAGCGCAGACTCCACAATAGCATAATCATTTGATGCGCGGCAGCGCTTCGATGGCCGGCGGGGCCAGTCGATGCGCTGCCTGTCTTATGTGGTCGCGCGCCGCGGTGTGGCGTTGCGGCCTGCATATGAAGCCGCTGCGCCCGGCGCTTCGATCCGGAGCGAGCTTCGATATTGTGCGCGGACGGTACCGCGACGCGCGCCCGCCATTCCCGAAGCGACCTGCATATTGCAGAACAAGGCCCGCAAGCGCAGGCGACGGCTGGCCGATGGCGCGGGGACGCATCGCAAATGTATCACGGCGCCCCTGCCGCGCCCGCGCCCGGGCGCTCCGACGCAAAGGCGGCGGCGGGCCCGCGCCCACCGCCGCCCGACGCCGCTATACCGCCCGCTCCCTGAGCATCGGCTGCAGGTTGCGCCCCTCCAGCGCGGCCAGTATGCCCTCGCGCAGCAGCTCCATGCGCGCCACTATCGAGTTGGGCTTGTGCGCGGGGTCGTCCTGCTCCAGCGGCAGGAAGTATATGTGCTTGTAGTTGAGCAGCGCGCCTATGTTGCGCGCCGCCGCGCCCAGCGCGTCGTTGGTCGATACCGCCAGCAGCACCGGCCGGGCGCCGCGCAGGTGCGACTTGACCGCCATGGCGACCGGCGTGTCGACCAGCCCGCAGGCGAGCTTTGCCAGCGTGTTGCCGGTGCAGGGCGCGACCACCATCACGTCGGTCAGCGCCCTGGGGCCTATCGGCTCGACCTCGGGTATCGTGCGCAGCGGCTCCCGCCCGGTGATCTCGCGCAGCCGGCGCTTTACCTGCTCGGCGCTGAAAAACCGAGTGTCCAGTGCGTCGACGCTGTTTGATATTATCGGTATCAGCTGCGCGCCGTCGGCTGCCAGCGCCTCCATCTGCCCGAACACGCGCTCCAGCGTGCAGAACGAGCCCGTGAGGCAGAATCCTATCCTCAGTCCCGCGATGTCGGCCATCATACCGCCTCCCTTGCCGCTTCGATCGCGTCCAGTATCAGCGCCGCGGCGGTGCGCGGGCAGTAGCGCCCGGGTATGCCGCCCTCCCTGAGCGCGCGCACGCCCAGCTCGCGCGCCGCGTCGAAGTCCACGCCGTAGGGCGCGCTCGCCGTCTCCACGACCAGCGCGCCCGCGTCCACGCTCGCCAGCGTGCGCCCGTCGAGCACCCGCGCCGGCACCGTGTTGAACACCAGCTCGCGCCCCTTCAGCGCCAGCGTCAGCGCGCCCAGGTCGACCGCCTCCAGGCCCATGCACTCGGCCAGCGCCCGGCTGGCCTCGCGCCGCGCCGCCACGCATACCCGCGCGCCCAGCCCCTTGAGCGTCAGCGCCAGCATCTGGCCCAGCCGCCCGAAGCCTATCACCAGGCACGGCGCGCCCGCTATCATGGCGTCGCGCTCGCGCATCGCGGCGTATACCGCGCCCTCGGCCGAGGCCAGCGCGTTGCGCCGCGCGAACGCCTCGTCGGCGTACAGGTCGATCACCTGCCAGCCGTGCGCCGCGGCCAGCTCGGCCAGCGCCGCGTCCGGGCTGCCGCAGTACACCCGCGCGCCCGGCCTGATGTGTGCCGCCAGGTCCTGCGCGCGCAGCTTTGAGTCGCTCAGCGGTGCATTTATGTATCCGTCGCGCGCGTACGGCGCCGGCAGCACCGCCACGTCCGCCAGTCCCGCGCACGCGCCGCTGCCGGGCAAGCCCAGGCTCATCACGTGCCAGCCCCGCGCGCGCGCCAGCTCGCACAGCAGCTCGTGCCGCCGGTCGCCGCCCGCTATCAGTAATTCCATGCGCATCATCCTCCCTGCCCCGGTATGGCATATACTATGCCGTGCCGGCGCGCGCGGTGAGCGCCCCCCCGATATCGATATGATCCGGGGCAATGCGCATTGCATAACCGAACGCAGTGTTAAAACTCGCGGGCATGCCGCGCGCGGATTTGCAGACGCTGTGGGTTTGCGGTATAATACTATGGTATACAGAAAATAGGCAAGTCCGCCTTTTTGCGCGGAAGGGCCGTGCGGAGGCATAGATGGCGACAAAAAAGACCCAGTCAGCCCGTGGGGGCAAGGCCGCGCGCAAGACCGGCAGCGCGTCGCCCGGCGAGGGCCGCTTTTGCGGCGTGCTGGGCGTGATACTGCTGGCTATGGGGGTGTTTGCGGGATACCTGGTGTGGATGGACGGCGGCGACGCGGGGCAGCTCAATCAGACGATAGCGCTGCTGCGCGAGGGGCTGCGCGGCGTCGCGGGCATGATAAGCTACGTGATGCCGGTGATGCTGGGCGCGCTGGGCGTGATAGTGATGTTCGTGGGCAAAAAGCGCGTGCGGCCGCTGCGCGCGCTGTTCATATGCGTGGGGGCGCTGGTGTTCTGCGGCGTGTGGCACGTGTTCGCGGCGCGCGACATCGCCCAGACGATGCTGACCGACAGCTATCGCGAGTTCATACGCGCCTCGTACGACGAGGGCGTGCGCACCTGCCGCGGCGCGGGCGCGCTGGGCGCGCTGACCAGCTGGCATCTGTACAAGCTGCTGGACGTGTGGGGCGCGGCGATTGCGCTGATATGCGCGCTGCTGATAATCGCGGTCAGCCTGAGCCGCACGTCGATGCGCGAGGTCGGCCAGGCGCTCACCGAGCGCATATCGGGCGGCATGGACGAGTACCGTGAGCGCCGCCAGGTGCGCGGCCGCGAGAAGGCCGAGTTGCGCGCGCAGTCGCTGGAGCGCCGCGTTGCCCGCGAGGAGCGC